>MGYR01000112.1:14154-21874 GCA_001801825.1 Gammaproteobacteria bacterium RIFCSPLOWO2_02_FULL_56_15
GCATAGTACCTAGTTAGCCTCCCTGCGGTCCCCCGACAGTGAAATAACTCTTGCCATGATGTATCCGTACGGATACGATAGCTCTCCATGTATACGGTACTTCGTTCAAAGGAATTCGACGAATGGCTCGCTGATCTCAAGGATAGAATCGGCAAGGCTCGTATTCTTGCCCGATTGATCTCGGTGGAACAGGGTAATTTTGGAGATGCTCACTCTGTTGGTGATGGCATCAGTGAGCTTCGAATTCATTCTGGTCCTGGGTACCGTGTTTACTACACATCGAAAGGCAAAATATTAGTATATGTTCTCTGTGGCGGCGATAAATCTTCTCAGAAGAGAGATATCGCCAAAGCAAAAGTGATAGCAGCGTCAATTGAGGAGTAAGCAATGGCTAAGTTTGCAAAATTTGATGCGGCGGATTATCTCGATAACGAAGAAACTATTGCTGAATTTCTTACAGCCGCTCTTGAGGATGAAAATCCTGAAGTGTTTCTTGCCGCAATTTCGTCAGTAGCAAAAGCGCGAGGAATGACCGCTATTGCCAATAGTTCAGGACTTGGACGAGAGAGCCTATATAAAGCACTGGCTCCAGGAGCTAAACCCCGCTACGACACAATACTTAAAGTCTTGCATGGGCTGGGGGTTAAGCTGACGGTTAATGTATGAGAGAGGAAAAGGCTAACGCCGTTGTTCGAGGGGCAAGACAATGAGCCACTGCGCCAATGACAAATATGCTTTGTCTGGGCTGATGTTGGTCCGAGAGACGTTGAAATAGTGGACTACCACTGAAGGAGTGAACATGGCTCGTCCAGTCAACCGCATGCGTCCCGTGCATCCTGGTGAAGTTCTTCGTGAGGACTTTCTTGTTCCTCTTGGCCTTAGCGTGAATGCCTTGTCTATCGCCTTGGGTGTGCCGGCAACTCGTATTCACGAGATCGTCAAGGAGCGTCGGGCCGTCTCTGCGGACACCGCGGCTCGACTAGCAAAGTACTTTGGGGGAGACGCTGCATCATGGCTTGTGCTACAAGCGAACTACGACTTGAAGACACTGTCCACTTTACAGGACATAGAGCGCGTAGTACCGATACGTGAGCTCAGTGAAGCCTAGGTGCTCATTAGAGATTTTTTGAGTAGTCCTCAATCCACTCCACGGTTTTCAGCAGGCCTCCGAACGGATAAAAGTGCAGGCGAACACGCCCATGCTCGCTGCCGAACGATTTGGCGAAGATGTCTACAATCCTGTCAGGACCGGCAGTACCAAGAAGTTTAGTGATTGAAATACCGTACTTGGCCAGGACGGAAGACGAGGCAGAGACTCCGCAGCGGGCGGCGAATTTCAGTAACGACTTGATACTGGTCGGGCCGGGTACCCCGATGCGTACGGGTGCGTCGATACCCTTTCCACGCAGTTCCACCAGCCATTGCATAAAGGCATCGGGGTCAAATCCGAATTGAGTAACGATGATCGGCTTCATGCCTCGCGCATGAATCATCGCGCATTTCTTTTTCAGGGCGGTAAAACATTCCTCTTTGGTCATGTTGGGATGCCCTTCAGGATGGCCCGCAATGCCGATGGCCAGGATGCCGTTTTTTTCAAAGAGGCCAGTATCAATCAACATGGATGAGTCTAAATAAGGTCCTTCAGAGGTGGGTGAATCGCCGGCGATGACGAAGCAGCGTTTGACTTTAGCCTCTGCTACCATTTTTTCGATCATCAATTTGAATTCGGCTTCTGACTTGATCCGGCGAGCTGAGAAATGCGGCATGGGTTCGAAGCCAAGTTTGCGTACTTCTTTTGCAGCAGCCAGTCGCGCCTCAAGGGTTTCACCAGGAAGAAAGGTTACGGCTACGGGTGTATCAGGTGGAAGTTTCGGCGCGGCTTCCCGCAGGCCATCGATATCCTTCGCGGTGATCTCAATGGAAAAACCTTCAGTAATATACTCCGGATCACGATCCCAATTAGGATGAATCTGCGCGTAACTCATAACCATTCTTCTCCGTGGGTAAATTCCTTGGTTGGGATCCGCTTACTGGTCCCGGTTTGTAAACTATCACATTATTGGAAAGTTGCCATAGTAAGCCATTTTCTAATGGCTATTGAGACATCTGCTCCAGTAGCTGTCTCGCCTGGCGGTGTTCAGGGACGAGCGCCACGAGCTCCTGTGCATACCTTCTGGCGGATGCCCGGTCGCCTTGGTCCCGGTACAGGGTGGCCAGGGTGAACAGCAGGCCGGGGTGTTCCGGGTTCCTCCGGTATACCGTTTCCAGGATGGCCAGGGCCGCAGCACCCTCGCCCGCGGAATTCAGGGCAAGGGCATGGACCAGTTGGATATCCGTATTCGTTGGATCCAGCTCAGCCGCCTTTGCGAAATGCTCCATGGCAACCGGATACTCTTTCTGGCGGACCAGCGCCATGCCGAGGGCCTGCTGCGCCAGGGTGCTTTCCGGATGCATGGCGACTGCCCGGCGCAAGATGGATAGGGCCTGGTCCTCCCGGGACTGCAGCCGGTAGAGGTCGGCGAGGTTGATCGTTGCCGGGAGGTATTCCGGCTCCAGGACCAGGGCCTTCCGATAATATCCCTCGGCGACGCCCGGATCGCCGAGGTCGCGATATAAATTTCCCGTATTGACCTGTGCCCAGGCATGCTCGGCGTTCGCCGTTTGCACTTGGAGAAACTCCTGCACCGCTCCGTTCAGACGCTGTTGATCGGTCTTTGGTAAGCCCCCGGACACTGCGGCGGCAAGCCGGGCGGCCTCGATTCGCACCGCCTTGACCGGGTCGCGCAGCAGAGGCGCAGCGAGTTGGTAACGATTGCCAGGGGTCAGATCCGTGATGGCATGCAACGCCCCGAGCCGGAGCAGGGGATCTGCCTCCGTAAGTCCGGCAAGGATAACCGGCAGTGTCTGGCCGTAGGCATAGGCGCCGAGATGGCGGAGCGCGGTGCCCCGGACGATGGCGGGGAGTGTTTCCGCGGTGACCACGGACCGGAGCAGGGACGCCGCGCCCGGCAGTTGGGCGCGGGCGGCATGCAGGGCCTCGGCATAGGGTGGGCCGCCCGGTGGCTCGCCGTGGCGGTCCCTGAGGATGGCCGCCGCCCATGCCGGTGTCTGGTCGGTGTGACAGGCAGTGCAGGTATCGGGCAGGCCGAGTCGCTCGCTGAGATCGGTCCGCGGGATACGGAAGCTGTGATCATGGCGTACGTCCACCCCCATGTAGGTGCGGGCCGGCATGTGGCAGGCAACGCATTGCGCGCCCGCCGAGCCAGGGGGGTGGAAATGGTGCGTCGCTCCGTCAAAGACGGCGGCCTGATGGCAACCCGCACACAGGGAGTTGCCGTTCCGGAGCAGTTTCAGGCTGTGGGGATCATGACAGTCGAGGCACTGGACTCCGGCCTGATACATGCGGCTCTGGAGGAACGAGCCGTATTCATAGACCTCCCCCTCCATCTGCCCGTCGGCGAAATACAGCCCCTCCTCCAGCAACATGGGCAGGTAGCGGTCGAGGAAGGACGGGGCGGATGGCGCCGGTCCTTCCTCCAGGCGGATCCGGCGGGAGTGGCAAGGGGCGCAAACCGCTAACAGGGTATCCGGATCGACGGGGTGCTCCGGTCTGGCGATGGGATCCTTTTCGCGGAAGCGCCAATCCCCTCCCAGGGCGCCATGGTAGTCGATAGTGAATCCCCGCAGCGGGATCCCCGCCAGCGCCCCGGCGTCCATGGTGCTGGCCAGTTCCACATGGGCCGATCCCGGACCATGGCAGGCCTCGCAGGAGACATCCACCTCCGACCAACGGGTCTGCCAGGTCTGCCCCTCCGGGTCATAGTTTCTGGCGAGTGCGGTGGAGTGGCAGTCCGCGCACATGCTGTTCCAGTTCTGCATCGGTCCGGTCCAGTGCAGGGGATCTTTGAAATCAATCGCTTCATCGGGGTATAGATGGAACCAGCGTTGTCCTCCCGCTGCGGCGGGGCGGCTGTCCCAGGCAATGGACAAGGCCTGCAGGCGGCGGCCGGGTAATTCGATCAGGTATTGTTGCAGGGGATCCACACCGAAAGTGTAGCGGATGGCAAAATCCTGCAGGCTGCCGTCGGCTCCGTCGGTACGTACGGAGAATTGATCTCCCTCCCGGTAAAAGGTGCTGGTGATGCCGTTGTAGTTGAACGTGGCATAGTTGAAGTCACCGAGTACCGTATTTTCACCGGCAGGCTGCATGGCCAGGTCATGATGGGAACGGGAAAATAATGCACTTTCCCGCGAGTGGCAGGACACGCAAGCATCACTGCCTACATACCGGGCCGTCGTGCCCGGGTTTACCGCTGCGGAGGGAGTGCCCTGAGCGGGAGGCTGGTGTGTCTCCGGGGTTGTCCGATCACAGCCTAAGATCAGTACCAGCAGCAACAGGGTAGGGTATAGCCGCATCGGGAGGATCAGACCGTAAAAAAACCGGCAATCCGCTCCATGAGCCAAAAGGCGGCGACCGGGCCGATGAGGTAGGCAGAGACAATGGCCGGCGATGGAATCCCGGTAAACAAGGAGGATGGCAGCATCCGGGCGCAACGCCTGAGGGCGATAAACAGCAAGGCCATGGGCAGGAGAAACAGGATCTGTCCCAGCTCGACCCCCAGATTGAAGAACAACAGTGCGGCAGGTAATTCCGTCTGCGGGAGACCAATGGACTGCAGGACCGCGGCAAAACCAAAGCCGTGCAGGAGTCCGAAGGCCCCGGAAATCCAGAACGGGTACCGCCAGGTCCAGGACACCCGATCCCCCCGGGCGATCTCGTGGGCCAAGTAGACAATACTGAGCGCGATGGCCGCCTCCGTGGGAGGAACCGGCAGTCGCATCAGCCCCAGGGTGGACAGGGCGAGAGTCAGTGAGTGGGCGATGGTGAAACCGGTGATCGTGATCAGGATGCGACGCCCGGTGCCGGCAATGATCATCAGGCAGGCAATGAACAGCAGATGATCCACGCCCGCGAAGATGTGCCGGACCCCCAGGTTCAGGTACTGCCCGGCGACGCCGCTGAGGCTTTCCGCCATGGGCAGACGCCAGCGGTCCCGGCCCGGTTCGGCAACGCCGCTATGCACCTCTCCATTGTAGAGGCGGATCCTGAAGATGCTGCTGACGGAAGGGTTTACGAGCGGGTAGACGAGACGGATCTCCCGGCCGGACAGGGGCTCGCTGCAGGCGAAATCGCGATTCAGGATCCAGGCATCGGGATAAGTGACCCGAATTCTTTCCCCGATGCTGGTGCAGATCTCCGGCAGGGCGAGTTCAGGCAGTGCGTATTCCGGTATCGTGAAAGGAACCTTCCAGTGTGCCGTGAACCGGTTCGGCTGGATTTCCGTAAGCTGCACGAAGACGGGACGGGCCTCATGGGCCTGGATACCGGATGGGAGCAGCAGCACGCAGCCGATCAGCAACAGCCACGGGAGGGACCAGTGCGACCCTGGCCGCCGGTTTCCCGATTCAGGGTGCATGGTCTGGTCCGGTCCGGCTCGCTTGCGGTTTCCCTGTCCCGGCCGCATTACCGTTCCGGTCCAGGTCGGCAATCTGGATCCGGTATTGGCTGCGGAATTCCGCTATGGCGCGATCCGTTTGTCCCTGGATGAGTTCCTCCCGTGCGTCTTCGCGAATGCTCCCGGCGATGGCTTCGAGGGCTGGATGGTAACCCTCCTGTCGTTCCGCGAGCAGCACCAGGTGCCAACCGTGGGGGGAGGCAAAGGGGCCGGTCCAGTGCCGATCATCCGAGCCGAGCCGGAAGACAGTGGCGGCCATTTCTGCACCGAAATGGGATGCGACATACTCCGGCGTCCGCTCAATATAATTATTATGATAGAGAAATCGGTCACCATAGGCGAGGGCGTCATTCCAGCCGATCTGTTTCCGGTTGAGTTCCCCAAGCGTGGTGCGCGCCAGTTCCAGGGCCTGCTCCTTCCCATGAATGGATGGGTCGAAAAATACATGGGTGAAACTGACCTGAGGCTGGATATAGTAATCGTCCCGGTGTGCCTCGTAGTACTCCCGGATCTGCCGGTCATCGGGATCGGTTGCGGCGGCGAAGCCCCGGGTGAGAAATTCCATTTTTTGGATGAGACGCCGCTTGATCACATAATCATTTCGATCCATACCGAGCTCTATGGCCTCCCGGAAGAGGACTTCCTCATGGACCAGTTCCTCAATCAACCGGGATCGCTCGGCATCACCCATCCCGTCCAGTTGGATGGAAAAATACTCCCGGTTGAAGGCGCTGGACCGGTATTGCAGGAATTCCAGCAGGGTCTCCCGGTTGATCTGAATGACACGGCGGTCCGCGGAAACGCCGGTTGCGGGATGCAACCAGTTCCAGAGCAGGAACAGCAATAAACCAGCGGCCAGGAAGTGCAGTAGCGGTTGTCTCAAGAGTGCCGGCATGGGAGGGCGGGCGAGCCGTACGGGCCGCTCAGAGCAGTGACTGCATGGCATTCAGAAATCGCTGCATGTCTTCCATGGAATTGTTGCCCATGACCGAGATGCGGAACAGCGTTTTGGAGAAATCGCCCTGACCGGCATAGATCACGAATCCCTGTTGTTTGAGACCGTCATGCAAGGTGGCGTAATCCAGTCCGGCAGGCAGGTGGAAGGAATTAAGCACACAGGAGCAATCTTTTCGTGGCAACAGGGCATTGATACCCAGCCGTGCAAACCCTTCCCGGACAAGATCCATTTTTTTCCAATAGTCCGCGCTCCGCTTTCCCCACCCGCCGCTTTCCGCATGTTCACTGAGGGCCTCATCCAGGGCATAAAACCCTTGCACCGACTGGGTGAAGGGTGTCCCACCCCGATCCTGCTCTGCAAGATAGATGGGGAGATCCAGGTACAGGGTGCGCTGCACCCCTGCCGCCTTGCGCAGTTCCTCTCGTTTCACGATCACGAAGGAGATCCCGGGGGTGCTGTGCAGGCACTTGTTGGCGGTCGCGGCAGAGGCGCTGATACCCCATGCGTCGAAACGCAATTCCTCGGCGCCGAAACTGCTGACGCTGTCCACCAGCAGGCTGAGCCGCCGCTGCCTGCAGATCCCGGCGATGCCGGCTAGGTCATTCAACCTGCCGCTGGTGGTTTCATGGTGGACGACGGCCACATGGGTGAAGCCGGGATCGCCGGCCAGCCGTTGCTCCAGCGTGTCCGAGAGTATCGGAGCGCCCCACTCGTGATGCAGGGTTGCATAGTCGATCCGGTGAATGGCGGCGATGCGGGATAAACGCTCACCGTACACACCATTTTCGATGACCAGTACCTTGCCGTTCACGGGAATACAACTACAGAGCATGGCCTCCATGGCGGAGGTGCCGGAGCCGGTCATCAGTACTGCCGCCCAATCTTCTTCGTTCAGGCTGTACACGCGCAACAGCTTCTCGCGAATGGCCCGTTGCATTACGCTGAATTCCAGTTCGCGGTGACAGAGATCAGGTTTCAAAAGTGCCGTGCGTACGCGGTCGCTCAGATTCACCGGACCGGGATTGAGTAGGATCTCTCTCATCTTCAATAGGCACTTTTGATGTGATGCATCAGCCTTTCGAGTACCTGCGAGGGCGTGACACTGGGTCTCGGCAAACCCTCAATGGTCCCGGGAGCGATCTTGAGATGGGCAAAGCGTGGTCCTGCAACCACGGTTCCTGAAAATATTTCATCCAGAATCTCCAGGGTATTACCTGACAGCGCCATGCCGTAACGGCAGGCTTCC
>MGYR01000112.1:21891-35536 GCA_001801825.1 Gammaproteobacteria bacterium RIFCSPLOWO2_02_FULL_56_15
ACCCGTGGAATCATGTGCGCCGTTATCCAGCAGGATGTGGTAGAGGTTGTCACCGCCATAACTGCCGATCGTGGCGAAATTACCCATGCGCATCAGGGCTGCTCCATCACCGTCGACGACAATTATTTTGAGATGGGGGCGGGCCAGTGCAAGACCCAGCCCGAGTGAAGAGGCGCAGCCCATGGAACCCACCATGTAGATCTGGTTGCTGCGATCCGCTACGGCATAAAGTTCTCGTCCGGTATAACCGGTGGTGGCGACAACTATGCTTTCCCGCTCCGGACTGTGGTGCAAGATTCTTTCCAGCGCCTGCTGACGGGAGCAAAGGTTATCCCCAGGACTGAAAAAATTCTTTCTCAGAGTCACCCGGTTACTCCTTGCGGGAACCGGGTCTCTTTGCAAGGCATGTGCGGCGACGGTCCCCTTCTTCATAATCAGTGCATAGGGTCTATGCTCGCTTTGCATGTAAGATATAGCACGGCTGAGTACGTTGACGATTCCCATATCATTATCCGGGAAAAATTCCCAGGGTACCTGCATGGTATCGAGCAGTTGCATGGTGATGCGTCCCATGAGTTCATGCTGGGGTTCATCCTTGAGCCCCGGTGCTCCGCGATGGGTGATAATCAGCAGCATGGGTATGCGGAACACCCACGTGAGCGATGTAATCGGGCTGACGGCATTGCCAAGCCCAGAATTTTGCATCATTACCACGGAACGCTCGCCACCGATGGCATACCCGGCAGCGGTTGCAACGGCGTCTCCCTCATTGGCGGAGGAAATATAGCTCAGTCTGGTGTCATTGATGACGTAGTTGATGAAGGGGGTGAGGAATGAGCAGGGTACGCCCGTATAGCGTGTGAAACCCAGTTCCCGTGCTGCATCGACAAAACTTGCGGCTTCAATCATGCCGCAGAACCCAGCGTATCAAGGGTTGATTCCTCTGGCGAAATCGTGGGCGCGACCGATATCCACGAGGGCATTCACATCCAGCCAGTGTCCATGGACGTAATGAACATGGACAACGTGGCCCTGTTCTATCAGGTGGTTGAGTAGTTCCGGCATGCCCAGATTCGCAAAATCGTCCCGCCCCTGGAGTTCGCGGAGTGCTTCTTCCACCCACTTTCTCCCCTGCTGGCGAAATCGGACCATCCCGATCCAGCGACCGGAGGCTTCGCCTTGTCCGGAAACGGGCTGATCACGCACGCATTTGAGACTGACTGCATGCTGGAAGATGGAGCGATTATCCGGATGTGAGCAGTAGGCCAGATCCTGGGTGTGCCCGGTATGGGGATTATTCAGGCTGGAATCCACCACAGCGACGATCTCTGACTCATGCTCCAGCAGGTCATGGAGGATATAACTCCGGAACAGCAGATCACCGTACATGATGATCATGTCGTCATGAAAGGCGTCTTCCGCACAGACCAGGGAGGATAATTCTCCGGTCTGGTCATAGGCCGCATTGATCCGCAGCTTGATATTGGCGACATCAATGGCCTCCGCCTTGTACCCCGCAACTACGGTGATGTTATTGATGGATTGTTTTTTGAATTCATCCACCAGCCTCCGTAAAAGGGGTTTACCGCCGATGGAGAGCATGACTTTGGGGCGGTCATCGGTAAGCTCATGCAGGGCGTGCCCGCGGCTCGCGGCCAGGACGATCACATGTGGCGTTTGTTTGCGCTTCAAGTATTGCTGCTGGGCACGACTTAACTCATCCGCGCCCTGTAGTTCGAAAATCCGGTCTACAGAGGCAATCTGATCCTCGATCTGTACGAGGGATTGGTGTTTCTGGATATGCCTGCTCACCTGCTCCATGGCGGCGACTGAGGCGCGGATCATATGGTTCGCCCAGATCACCAGGCTGATCCCGGCCTCGCGGAAGACTTCCACCGGGGTGCTGTAATACTTCGTGGGGACGATAACCAGAGGCAATCGCTGTTGCCATTCTTTCGCGAAACTGACGACCTCATCGGGCCGTGACAGTTTGCTGTGTATCAGGATGGCATCGGCGCCGGCGGCGTGATAGGCTTCTGCCCGACGCAGGGCTTCGTTGATATCCCACCCGGCAATCAAGGCTTCAACCCGCGCCACGATGCAGAAATCCGGGGCCGACTGGCTGTCTTTGCCGGCCTTGATCTTGCCGCAGAACTCATCGATATCCGCCAGGGGCTGGCGTTCTCCGTCGATAAAACTGTTGGTTTTCGGAAAGACTTTGTCTTCGATACAGACACCGGCGATATTACGCTGTTCCAGCTTTTTCACGAGACGCCGCATATTGTTGAAATTTCCGTAGCCGGTATCCCCGTCCAGCAGGATGGGTATCGAGGTTACATCGGACATGAATTCGAGCATATCGACAACCTGTGTCCAGCTCGCCTCGTTGCTGTCCCGTACTCCGAACTGTGCGGATATGGCCAGACCGCTTGCCCAGATGCCTTTGAATCCGGCCTGTTCGGCGATTCTCGCCGAGATGCCGTTGTGCGCCTCAAGGAGGAATTCGAGATCAGGCGATTCCAGGAGCTTGCGGAGTTGTACGCACCTGGGAGTAGAGTTCTGATGGTTTTTTGCCTGTAAGTTCATCACAATCCCAGTCCCAGACCAGAGGAATGTTTCTGCAACAACCGTTTTGCGCGTTCAATATCTTCAGGAAAATCAATCTCAATCCATGTCAGACCGGTGATATCCAGATAACTGAATTCATCAGGTGATTCGAGCAGCAGCTCACGGATCACTTCTTCATAGGGCTCGTCCCTGCGGTCGTTATCCATCCAGGATTGCAGGCGTCCGGCAAGCCGGGACGCCACCTCCGGCGAAAAGCGGAAAAAACCTACGGACTCACCCTGAAGATCGAACTGCAGATCCTTATCAATCTCCTTGCGGAAATCAATCAACCTCCCATTCGACACACAAAGTTTCACCGGCTCTACACCAGGTTCATAGTCACGATCGAGCAGAAAGGCATTGGTGGCATCTCCCCTGATCAGCTTGGAGAGAATGCGCGGATCATACAACACATCCGCGTCCATCAGGATGATGTCCCCATCCGTTTTCAGGACTTGCCGCGCATGCCACAGGCTGACGATGCTGCCTTCGGTAAAATCAGGATTGAACAGCACCCGCAATCGTGCGGTGATGTTGATTCCTTCCAGGTGTAACTTGATGTCCTCTGTTCGGTAACCGGTCACAATATGGATCTCTGCAACGCCAAGGGATTGCAGGACTTCGATATGTCTCTCGAGCAGGGATTTTCCGTTGAACCGAAGCAAACATTTGGGTTTATCTACGGCGGCTTCGCCAAGGCGTTTGCCTACTCCAGCGGCAAGTATAATGGCATTCATAATAGTTATTGTTATTCCGGGATATTTTTCTGGAAAAGGTGCAATATTATATCGGATAGTGTTTCCAGCTGCCTGTTTCAAAAGCGTTGCATTTACATTTTGGGATGGTTGCCCTTCTTGAGGTCTGATCACCATTTTGTGTTTTGATGAAAGGTCTCGCTTCCGGTGATGGTTTCTCAATTATCCCGGTTTACTATAGAATATAACCAGTTGATTTATTTTAAAATTTATCGGATTTGATTTTATCGTGTCCAAGATACCTGAAAAACTGGGCAAATACGAGATCATGGATCAGGTCGGCCGGGGCAGTATGGGTATAGTCTATCAGGGCTTTGATCCTTTCTTGAACCGGAAGGTTGCCGTGAAGGTCGCCATCTCCGCGTCTCTGAAAGACACTGAATCCGGAGACCGTTACCGCACCATGTTTTTCAACGAGGCCCACACCGCGGGCATGCTGAAACACCCCAATATATTAGAGATCCTGGATGCCGGTGCGGATGGAGATGATTGTTATATCGTGATGGAACTGGTCGAAGGAGGGGGTACCCTGAAATCCTATTGCCAGCCCGACAACCTGCTTCCCATCGATAGAGTCATCGAGATCATATTCAAGTGCGCCAAGGCCCTGGATTACGCCCATCGTAAGGGTGTCGTGCATCGTGATATCAAACCAACCAATATCCTCGTGACCAAGGATATGGACGTGAAAATAGGTGACTTCAGTATCGCCCATGTGATCAGCAGTGATACAACCAATACCATGCCGATGGGTTTCGTGGGTTCGCCGCGCTACATGTCGCCTGAGCAGGTTCAGGAAGACGTGATCTCGAACCAGACCGACCTCTTTTCACTTGGTATCGTGATGTATGAACTCCTGACCGGCCGGCACCCCTTCGCCACGGACAGTTTTTCCCGTCTGATACACAAGATCATCCACGAAAAACAATTGCCCTTACGCACCTACCGTTCGGACATACCCGAGGTCCTGGAGCGGATTGTTTACCATGCCCTGCAAAAGAATACCGATAAGCGCTACAAGATGGGACTGAACATGGCTGCGGATCTGAGCCTGGCGTTCGAT
The DNA here is from genome assembly GCA_001801825.1 of Gammaproteobacteria bacterium RIFCSPLOWO2_02_FULL_56_15. GTDB lineage: Bacteria > Pseudomonadota > Gammaproteobacteria > Eutrophobiales > Eutrophobiaceae > 2-02-FULL-56-15. Next base: position 26,317 of record MGYR01000112.1, read on the forward strand.
TATCTCGAAAAGCCCCAGGATAACATCGAGGTCCAGGAAAAATTCAACTCCATTCTCCGGCTCGAATTCTTCAAGGAATTTTCCGAGGCCGAGATCTGGGAAATTATCCGTGCCTGCGCCTGGCAGGAACATTCTGAAGGCGCGGAGATCATCACCGAGGGGGATATTGACGATTCTTTCTACATCATCATTTCCGGCCGGGTTGAAATCAAGAAAGGGGATTTCAGCATTGGGCGCTTACACGAGGGGGATTGCTTCGGAGAGATGGGTTATTTATCCAAGACCCGGCGCTCGGCAACCATTATCGCGGATGGCAGGGTGCAGCTCATGAAGATCAATTCCACACTGATCCAGCAGCTTTCCGTGGAATGCCAGTTGCAGTTCAGCCGGGTATTTCTCCAGACCCTGGTGAGGCGTCTCTCCGAGACAACCGAGGCGATGGTGGTGTCCTCAGGTTGAGTGGCATATTTCCTACCTGGATTCCAGAAAATGGCGGATCAGCATGGTTGTCGAGCTGTCATGCTGTTTCCCTGGAGCGCCGTTTTCCATCTCGCGGATGATCTCACCGGCCAGTTGTTTTCCCAGTTCCACACCCCACTGATCGAATGCATCGATCTGCCAGACCTGGGCCTGGACGAAGGTCCGGTGTTCATACAGGGCCAGCAGCATACCCAAATTCGCTGGTGTCAAATCGGTGTAACTAATCGTCGTGCTGGGTCGGTTCCCGGGGAAATTCCGGTATGGCTCTGCATGATTTTCCTGCCCCGACATCAGTGCCTCTCCCTGGGCGATACAGTTGGCGACGAGTTTATGGTGGGAGTTGCTCTCCGGAGCACCCCGAAGTGGCAGTAGAAAATCCACTGGGACCAGCCGATTTCCCTGATGGAGCAGTTGGAAGAAGGCATGTTGTGCATTGGTGCCGACGGATCCCCAGACGATGGGCGATGACTGGCAATCTAATGGTTTTTCATCCAGAGTTACGCCTTTACCGTTGCTTTCCATCATCAGCTGGCTCAAATAGCCGGGCAAGAGGCGCAGACGTTCATCGTAAGGCACTACGGCCAGGGTTTCCGCCCGGAAAAAATTGTTGTACCAGACATCCAGCATTCCCAGAATGAGGGGTATATTGCGTTCCCGCGGAGCTTCCAAGAAATGCCGATCCATACGGTGGGCCCCGTCCAGGAATTGCATGAACCCTTCCATGCCGATGTAGATGGCGAGAGGCAGTCCGACTGCCGACCAGACCGAATATCGGCCCCCAACCCAGTCCCAGATCCGGTAGACCTGTTCCTCGGGAATGCCAAACTTGCCGGTTACGTCAAGATTCGACGAAACGGCTACAAAATGTTTTCCTGTTTCGGTGCATCCATGTCCATGCAACCACTCCCTGGCAGCCATGGCGTTGGCATGTGTCTCCAGCGTCGTGAATGATTTCGAGGTGACGATAAAGAGGGTGGTTTCAGGATTTGCATGACTCAATACCAGACCGAGATCCTGCGCATCAAGATTGGCGACAAAATCGACCCGAATGCTATTCGTATGAAAAGACCGCAGGGCATCCACCGCCAGCCTGGGACCGAGATCTGAACCACCGATACCGATATTGACCACGTGATTCAGGACTTTACCGGTAGAGCCTTTGAGTTGCCCTTCGTGTAATTGGCGGACCAGTCGGCCGACCCTGGAGAGTTCCTCGTGCACCTCCGCCACTTGTTTCCCAATCCCCGGTATCAGCAGTGGTTTACGGGGGGATCGGAGTGCAGTATGGAGGACCGCCCTGTTTTCGGTTTTATTGACAGCAACACCCGAGAACATCTCGTTGATACGTTGCTCCATTCCGACGGCATCAGCCAGAGCCATGAGCAGAGTGATGGTTTCCTGCGTTACCCGATGTTTGGAATAATCGACTAAAAAATCATCGAGTCGGAGAGAGAATCGGTTTGCCCGTTGCGGATCAACCTTGAACAGGTAGCGCATATGCAAATCCGCTACAGCGATCTGATGCGCGCTGAGCGCCTCCCACGCAGTTTCCCTGGGGTTTGGGGGTTGTTTGCATTCCATGAATTCAACCGGTGATATAACTCTCCAACTGTTCGATAATGAATTCCTTGTCTGAAATAATGCTGCGGATCACGTCCATGATGGAAATCACGCCGCTGACGTGCCCGTCCTTCAATACCGGTAAATGGCGGATATTATTGGCGGACATCAGATTCATGCATTCATTGATATCATCCTCCGGGGTCACATAAATGATATTCTTCGACATGATTTCACCGACTGTCGTGGTCTTAGAGGAACGGTCCATGAGGATCACCTTGCGTGTGTAATCACGCTCGGAAATAATTCCTACAGGATGCTCCTTGTCCATAACCAGTAAGGCGCCGATTTCGAGTTCTGCCATCAAGGAGATGGCCTCGAAAACTGTGCTGTCAGGGGTAATGGAATGAATTACCGGTGGTTTATGACCCAGTAATTGGCGCACATAAGTACTCATAAGTCGTGTCTCCTGTTGGTAGTCAAGCCGCCGTGCCAGCCATCATCAGCCGCTCTGCATTCAAGTGTGGCATGTACATCGTTAAATCACAAATCCCGCAACCCGCCAGCCGGACATAAGCAACTGTTTTACATGAAATAGAAAACACAAAGTGCATTGAATGGCGTTTTCAGTTGGTTGTGTGGATATATTTGGGAATTCGGGAGGAGTATTCTCAGTGTGCTGTGCAAACTGTATCAATTCCAGTAACATAGTTTCGCCATTGATTGTAGATTCACTAGCCAGGATGCCATCTGGGAAGCTTCCTGAAAACGTGAGAGTGACGAAATGCCAGGCAACCCGAGCAGTTTTAATGACAGAAGAACCCTCCCAAAACCTGGGTAAATACGAGGTCAGAAACGAGATTAGCCGTGGCAGCATGGGCATCGTGTATCTAGGCCATGACCCCTATATTGACCGGGCGGTTGCCATCAAGGTCGCCCACGCAGAATCACTCAAGGATAATGAAATGGGTGAACGGTACCGCAAGATGTTCTTCAATGAAGCACATATGGCCGGCAAACTGACCCATCCCAATATCATCAGTATCTTTGATGCAGGCGTTGACAAAGATGTCTGCTATATCATCATGGAATTCATCCGGGGTGGGGATACGCTGAAAACCTACACCCGGCCGGATAATCTCCTGTCTATAGAAAAGGTGGTAGAGATCATCTTCAAATGCGCCAAGGCGCTGGATTATGCGCACCGCGAGGGAGTGGTGCACCGGGATATCAAGCCCTCCAACATCCTCGTGACCGAGGACAAGGACGTAAAAATCGGCGATTTCAGTATTGCGCACATCAATAAACCGGACAATACCCAGACCAGACCCGAGGGCATGATGGGTTCTCCCAAGTACATGTCCCCGGAGCAGCTCACCGAGGAATACGTTACCAATCGTTCCGATCTCTTTTCATTGGGTGTGTTGATGTATGAATTGTTGACCGGCAAGCATCCCTTTCCGGCGGAAAATTTTTCCCGGTTGGTGAACATGATCCTGCACGAGACTCCGGTACCCATGCATGATATTCGACCGGATATTCCTGAGGTGCTGGAGAAAATTGTGCTCAGGGCGCTCAAAAAAAATCCTGAAGAGCGCTACCAGATGGGACTCGAGATCGCAACGGATCTCAGCAAGGCTTTCGATATGCTGGAGGGGCCGCGGGAAGACATCACCGTGCAGGAGAAATTCAATGCGGTCAAGCGGCTGGATTTTTTCAAGGGTTTCCCCGATGCGGAGATCTGGGAGATCATCCGTGCCAGCACCTGGCAGGAATACAAGGCCGGCGAGAACATCATCGTGGAAGGGGATCTGGACGACTGTTTTTATATCCTTGCCACGGGCAAGGTGGACGTGTTGAAGAATGGCAAGGTCATCCGCAGACTGGAAAGCGGCGACTGTTTCGGCGAGATGGGTTATCTGGCCAAGACCAAGCGCACCGCAAGTATCATTGCAGAGAAGAAGACATCGCTGTTGAAAGTGAATTCCACGGTAATCTCCCAGGTGTCCCTGAACTGCCAGGTGCGTTTTTTGAAGGTATTCCTCCGGACTTTAATCTACCGCCTGTCGGCGACCACCGAGATCCTCTCCCAGGACGTTTGAACGTCCATTATGTAAGCCTTACGCGAATGCTCCCTTATCTCAACCCCTCGCCCTCCGGGACGACTCCAGGGATGGAGGAGGTAGGACGAAGTCCGGAACCCGAGTCGAGAGGGGCAAGGGGTGAGGGCCAAGTTATAAAATCACCACTTGTTGTTTTTATCTGAGGCTATCAGAAGCTGTAGCCGACCTCGAATCCCCACGTCCGCGGAGTGCCCAGCACGCAGCGCTGCATGCCGCCCCGGGACACCGGATCCACCAGTCCCAGAGTTGTGCCGATGGGCTGGTTGAAGATGGTCTGGCAATAGCCCTCATCCGCGGCGTTCCGCACGAAAGCGGCAATTTCCCATTTCTCATCCGGGCTGCGGAATCCCCCGCGGGCATTGAACAGGCTGTAGCCCTCCTGCAGGGATTGGGGATTCTGGTTGGTCTCGGCGCCGACGTTCTGCTCGCTGAGGTGATTGAATTCAGCGCGGGTGAACCACGACCAATCCATATTGGGTAGGCGGTCGGTCCACTCTGCCATCAGGGAGATATGCCATTCCGGCGAGAAATGGTTGCGTTTGCCGGTCAGATCCTGACCGGGAGGCACCAGCCCCGGTGGGGTGGTGGCGATGACGTAAGGCATGGCCGTGGCATTGGTAAAGGTGAGGAATTCCGAGTCCAGCCAGCTCAGTCCGAACACGGTATAGAGCTGTTCCAGGGGGCGCGCCTGGATATCCAGTTCCAGGCCCTGCTGCCGCAATTCCCCGGCATTCTGGACAATGAAGCTCACACCATCGAATACGCGGTCCTGGAAATCGTTGATCTCGGTCCGGAACAGGGTCAGGTTGGCGATCATGCCTCCATCAAGCAGGGAGCTTTTCACACCCAATTCGTAATTGTCCACGGTCTCGGAGCTGAAGGTCCGGGGGATGGCGCGGTTGGCGCCGTCCGAGTTGAAGCCACCGGACTTGTAGCCCGTGGAATAGGTGCCGAAGACCATGATGTCGTCGGTCGCGTGGTAGCTGATATTGGCAAGCCAGGTCAGGGCGTCATCCTCGAAGCGCAGGTTGGGGAAAGATTCGTTGATCCGCAGATTGACCGAAAACGGCAGCCCGATGGTGCGGTAGGGGGAGCCGGTAGGTGCGTCGACAATGGGATTGTTCAGGGTCTGCAGATAGCTGCCGTCCTTTTCATCGTCGGTCCAGCGCAGGCCACCGGTGACACGCAGGCGGTCGTTGACATGGAAGGTCAACTGGCCGTAGAGGGCGAAGCTGCTCATGCTCTGGCTGAACTCGCCATCGATGGCGGAGATCTGGTCGCCAGCGGTACAGGCAGCGGCTGCGGCTGCTCCTATCGTGAGTGCTGATGGAACCGTAGCCAGTATACCGGCTGCTTGCGCTGCGGAGAGAAACGGCGCCACGGCCTGAATTTGCGCAACCGAAGTGATGGCGCCGGTGACAATTCCACCGGCAAGTTGTCCGGCAAAAGGTTGAGGGATCCCTGAGGCAACCAGATTGGCGGTGATTGTCGGAATCGCCCTGGCTACGCGCCCGGCAACCAGATTTCTAATTGTTGGATTGCAGAAATCGTCGCCCAGGTCGAAATCCTGATCGATCCGGTATTCCTCGTCGTAGTAGTAGACCCCGGCCACGTACTCAAAGCGGCCGCCGGTGGGTGAGAGGATCTGGAGTTCCTGGGATACGGTTTCCGTCTCATAGCCGGTCACCCGGTTCAACAGGTCGGCAGGCAGGCGCAACGCGGACTCGAAGGTGTCGTTTTCCCAGTCCCGGAACGAGGTGATGGAGCGAATGGTGTGCCCGTTAACGTCTAGGTTGATATCGGCGGCGAAACCCATCTGCCGGTCGTCTCCCAGGTCGCGGTGATCCTGGTTGAGGGTGTAATCAAAGGTATCTGCACCGTCCGGCACAGGTCCTCCAGGCGTCAGTGGCGTGTCGTTTAATATTACCGACAAGGTAGGCAGATATGTTGGTAACAGGGTATCGGTCTTGACTTCAATGACACCGCCGCCATTGTCCACTTCCGAATAATCCGCGGATAAGGTGATATCCAGTGTGTCGGTCGGAGTGAAGTATAGTTTGCCGCGCAGGCTGAGGTCACGCCATTCCCCTACGTCGCTCGCGCTCTGCCCGGTCGTGAAGGTGTTGTCCCCATACCCGTTGCGGTCCGAGTAGCTGAAGGATACGCGGCCTGAGGTGTTCTCCATGATCCCGCCGGAGAGCGCTCCCGACACGCGCATGGCGTCGTAGCTGCCATATCCTACGCGCAGGTTGCCTTCCATCTCATCGGTGGGTTGGGCAGTACGGATATTGAGCGCCCCCATGGAGGCATTGCGCCCGAACAGAGTGCCTTGGGGACCACGCAGGACTTCCACCATCTCGAGATCGGTGAGACTGCCCACCACTGACGCAGTCCGCGGATAGTAGACCCCGTCAATAAACACAGCGACGCTGGGTTCGATGGCGTTATCGCCCACCGACCCCAGGCCGCGCATGATGATGCGGTTGTTGGCAACCTGGCTGGAATGACTGAGGGTCAGGTTGGGGGTAAACAGGCTCAGGTCCTGCAGCGTATGCAACCCCGAGTCCTCCATGAACTCACCGGTGAAGGTGGTGATGGATATGGGAACGTCCTGAACATTTTCCGGGCGTTTCTGCGCGGTCACCACGATCTCTTCAATACGGGCGGCTCCCGGCTGGATTGGGTCTCCGGTAGCGCCTGCCTGTTCACCCTGGGACCATACCGGGGCAAACCAGCCGACGGTCGTTAGGGCAACCAGGATCTTCAGGTACCGTTCTGCGTGATTTGAATTAGACATGCTTATTCCCCCTGCCCGGGCAGGCGCATGGTTCCCGGACGCTGTCAATCCCATGCAATCTGTAAGATAACAAAGTGATTTGCTTTCGACTTCTCGTAATTCAAACACATTTAGGTCCCGCAAGAAAGACCTGGGTGAGGTTTTTTCCATGGATGCGGATCCTCACTACTGAATCTTTGAAAACACCTCCCGGTTTCACCTCATCCGGGATTACCCTTGGAATGCGTCCAGATCAGCGAGTTGTTTTCTTGATCCTGATCTGGCCGTCGCAGCTTGTATACACTATGCTTTATGCTTTTCATTATAGATGACCGAGTCATAAAAGGAGTGTTAATCATGGCAGACTACAAGAATATACTGGTGGCAGTGGACTATACAGAGGAGGCGCGTAAGGTATTGCAAAAGGCTAAGGGCATTGCAGCCGACTGTTCCGCCCGGGTCACCCTGCTGCATGTGGTGGAAACGGTGCCCGTGGTGGGTGGTCCCGAATCATTCTCCTATGTGGATCTTTATGTGGATCAGCCGGATGTAATCGAACGCGCCCTCGCGGATATGAAGGCGCTGGCATCGAATCTAGGGATTGAGATCCATAAGTACTTGGTTCTTACCGGTGTACCCAAGCATGAGATCACTTCATCCGCTGAAGAATACGGCATTGACCTGATCATTCTGGGGTCCCACGGCCGCCACGGCATCAAGCTTATCCTGGGATCCACGGCCGCCGGAGTGTTACACCATGCAAAGTGCGATGTCCTGGCGGTGCGAGTGTAAACGCGGAGGTTCCTTAATAAGCGAACTGTAGCCAGGCCCAGAACTTCGAGACATCCAGCGCAGTGGCGCCGGTGTTCAGCGTATTTGTGTCAGCATCATAATCGGCGTATTTCAGACCCACGGTGAAGTTCTTGTTCAATGCCTTCGTGGCCTGGACATCGATCTCCGTGCCATAGTCATAATCCCTGTTGTCGGACGACAGGTCATGGTAGATGAGGCTCAGGTTGATGCCCATGAACACGGCGCTGCCGGTCACGTAGATGTCCTGGAGACCGTTCACCGGTGTGGTCAGAAAGCGGTCGGCCCAACCCTGATAGGAATGGAGGGTAGCGAGCGGGGTATTGAAGCTGGCGGTGCCGTCGCCGGAGAGCAGTTCATAATCGAATTTCACCGTCAGTGAATCGACTCCATGACCGGGGGCGAAACTCGCGCCGATTTCACCCAGGAAATAATGCTCGTCGATAGATGCGGGGTTATCAGCATAATCGTCCTGTCTGGCATTTTCCAGGGCGTAGAGAATCTTGGCATTCGTGGCTGCCGCGGTTGCGGTGCTGCCGCTGAAACGAGCCCCGAAGGTTGTCGTTGAGGTGGTGGGGCTGTTGTCGAAATCCAGCAGGTAGCCATAGGCCTCCAGCACGCCGTATTTGAATCCCTTGTACTCGAGATTCATAAAATGGGAATTGCTGTCGAAATTCGCCCGTACCCGGTTAACCGCTTCCTCGGTGAAGATCCGGTTCACATTCCAGGAGTAAGCGTAGCTCAATATGGTATTCGGCAGCGAGGTGTTGACCAGGGTGAAGGCATCGTGATTCTGCCAGTTCTGGCGCCACAGGACCGTGCCGATAAAGCGGTGATTAGGCGCCTCACGGTAGGTGATGATCTGGCGGCCGAGTTTCATGGTGGTGTTCTCCAGCCCGGTGTATCCCAGATAGGCCTCCAGGAGGTCCGTCTCCTCCGGATCGGTCACCGAGGGGAACTGCGCTCGCGCGGGATTGCGATCGGTGCCGTCATTGAAATCATCCAGGCCGATCTCGCGCACGTCCTGGACCTGCATGCGGGTGAAGAAATCATGGAACTTGCCGGTAGTGAAACCCGCGGCGGTGCGCAAGGTTGAGGCATTGGCGTCACGGGCGAATCCCTCGTCATCCACCAGTTCATAACGGTAACGGACGTTGAGATCGAGCTTGGTTTCATTGAGAGCCTGGATCAGAGGGGATGCGGGTGCGGGAGCGGAGTCCTGAGCCATCACGACAGAGAGTGACGACAGGAAGAGCAGCGCCAGCAAGAGCGGCAGGATGCCGTTTGTGCGTTTGTGAACGATGGCTGGTTTGAAAGGATGGCGGGACGGATACTTCCATACCCGGTGTGTATTGCTTTTCATTATTTTTGTCTCCCTGAAGAAAATCCGAATGGTTTCATATGGACCACCCCAAGTCTAAACCGGGTGCCGGGAATGTAATTGATCCAGGTCAAATCCTGTCCAGTAATC
>MGYR01000113.1:0-2711 GCA_001801825.1 Gammaproteobacteria bacterium RIFCSPLOWO2_02_FULL_56_15
GCAGTGGAATCCGGGGTTCATTATCCTGGATTCCGTTTCACTCCATCCAGGCTACGTTCACTCGCCAAGCCGCAAAGCCCGCCAAGATAGTATTGTAGAGTTGACATCTTGAAGACGCAAAGCCCGCCAAGAGAACATTGTAGAGTGGACATCTTGGCGACTTGGCGAGAGTCCCTATGAAAAAGATAGCGGTCCCGTCATTCCGGGCAACCTCCGCAAGCAGGTTTGCCTCCATCGTCCGTCAATAATTCAGCGATACGGTGCCGAATACCTCCCGCTCCGGATTCCGTCCCTGCAGGGTGAAACGGTCGGTGACCCAGTTGAAACGCTCGTTGAAGAGGTTGCGGGCCTCGAGCCGGACCGAGCCCCATTTGCCCGGGAATTGATATCCCAATTCCAGATCCGTGAGAGGAATGGATTCATTGCTTGGGCGATTGTCCAGGTCCAGGCGCCGCCAACCCTGCCGCACCCTGGCGGAGAAGCCATTGGAACGCACATAGCTCAGGGACAGACTGACCCCATCCTCGGAGCGGTCGGCATCGGGCTGGCTTTCATCTTCGATCGCATAGTGGTGATAACCGGCCTCCAGTCCCAGGGAGTCGGTCAGCAACTGGTTCACCCGGATTTCGATGCCGTCAAAGTCGCCCTCCTCGACCAGGGGCGTCACCGCCATGTTGATTACGCTGCGCGACTCCAGGCGCCGGTCCAGGCTGAAGATATTTGCCGTGAACATCCCGCTTTCCCATTCATGCTCCCAGGTGATATCAAGCTCGGTGTTCAGCGCACCCTCCTCTGTGTTGCGGATGATAGGGATACCGGCGATGTCAGTGGGGTCGGTGCGTGCCGAGATGAAGGGCAGCAGGTAGCGGAAGGCGGCCAGGCGCACGGTGTCTTGCGCGGTGGGCGACCAGATTAAACCGATGCGCGGATCCACTTCCTCCAGGCTCCAGGCCGTGCCATCGATCACATTGGCGTTGTCCATGAGGTCATAGTAAAGCGCGGCCTCCAGGATGAGGCTCGGGGTCATCTGCCAGATATCCTGGAGGTAATAGCTCTGGAACCGGGTACCTCGGTCGTGCCGGCTGCTGGCTATATATGGCAGACCCAACGCCGGGGAGATGAAGGCCTCGCCGTCGGAATATACGTTGAGAGTACGCAGGTTGAGCGCCTCCCGGTCCCCCCAGTACTGCACCGTCCCGGCGATGAGTTGGTGCTGCCGCCACCGGTGCATGAGCTGTCCCTGCACCTGGTAATAGGGATTCTCGAAATCCACCTCCTGCACCAGATCCCCGGTCAGGGGGGGGACAACGATGATGGGTATGGGGGTGGGTACGACGAAGGGCGCGGCCAGTTCCACCCGATCCCGGAGGAAGAGATCCGTATCCAGCCGCGCCAGATAGACCAGCAGATCGGTCTCGGGACTGAAGCGGTGGTGGTAGCCCAGCTCCAGTCGGGTGACCTCGGCGTTCTCCCGCTCCGTCGGATTGGCCGGGGTATCGTACTCGTAACGGGGAAAGTTCTCGTCCCCCTGGCGGTTGCGGGTGCGGCTTGCCGCCAGCATGACGCCGTCTTTCGGCGTGGCCTGCCACTTGGCGATACCGGCGAAGCTCCGGAGCTTCACGAAATTGGTATCCCGCCAGCCGTCTGTACTTTCATAGAAAGCGCCGCCCTGCCAGGCGAGGTCCGCCTGAGGCAGGAAACCGTTCAGGATCAGTTCGCCATTACGGGTAGTCTGGGTGCCGATGGTGGCGGCGAGGTTCGCATTCAGGTCCGGCTGCTCGAAAAAGCTGGTGTAGTTGTTGAAGCTGTTGAAGGTGTTGGCGTTGGCGGGTTGCAGCAGGCGTGCCAGCAGGGCCTCGGCCGAGAAGGCATAATCCCGACCTTCCTGTTGCAGCAAGCTGCCGGCATAGAACAGGTGCCCGGCATGATTGGTGTAATCCTGTTTGATGGCGTTAATCGCCTTGCGCCCTGCCCAGGCATTCAGGCCCAATTGGCTGTAGAGCAGGGACAGGTCCACGTTCTTTACCGCAAGATCCTGATCCAGCAGCAGCCTGGAGCGGTAGACGCCGCGGTTGTCGTTCAGGGCGATGGCCCGGTTCAGGGCGCGGATCGCCTCACCCGACCGGTTCAGATCGCGGAGGATGATGGCCTGGTAGAGCTCGGTGGTGGGATCGCGGGGATCCAGCTTCCGGGCCCGGTCCAGCACATCCAGCGCCTTGTCGAAGCGGCGCACCTGGTAGAGCATCTTCGCCCAGTAGCTGAGGAACAGGGAGCGTTGCGGATCCAGCAGTACCGCGGTGGTGATGGCCTCCAGTGCATCCGCGACCGAACCCTGGCGCATCAGGGCGAGGCTCAAGCCGAGCCACGGTTCCGCGGCCGCGGGATCGGCGGCTTGCGCCGCGCGGAAATCCTGCTCTGCCGCCGCGGTTGCATTCCCGGCCAGGCGGATGAAACCCCGCATCTGCAGGACCTCGCCATTCCCTGGGGCAATGGCATAGGCCCGTTCGATGGCCGCCTCTGCCTCCTCCAGGCGATCCCTGCCGAACTGCAGGCGGGCCAGATCCACCAGCGCGGTCACGTTGTCCGGCTCAAGGACCAGCGCCCTCTCGACAGATCCCAAGGCGGCATCCAGGTCGAAGGCGGCCTGCAGGGTGTAACTCTGAATGAGATGCGCCGTGGCGGACTCGGGGGCCAGTTGGACAGCGTGGCCG
>MGYR01000113.1:2776-4305 GCA_001801825.1 Gammaproteobacteria bacterium RIFCSPLOWO2_02_FULL_56_15
CGGGGCAAGACTCTCCTCCCTGGCCAGCACTGCTTGCAGGGCGGACTGGCTGTCACGCGGCCTGCCTTCCAGCAGATCCAGCCAGGCCGATTGCGTCTGCAGGATGGTGTTGTCAGGATGGGACTGGAGCGCCTCGCCAAGGACGCTCCTGGCCTCGCTGATCTGTTGCTGCTCACCAAGCGCGGAGATGCGGTTGATGTAGTCGGCGGCGCCCGGAGGCAACGGCATTGATGTCTCACGAAAGGCCTCTGCGCCGAACAAGGCGGGGATGTTCAGGACCCACTGCACGGCATCCTCGGGCTGCACCAGCAGGCGCTTGACCGGGGCCGTGCCGCGGCTCGCGCTGACCTCCTCCCCCGCGGTCGCGGTCAGGTTGCCCAGGGAGTTGCTCGCCAGGATCTCGCCTTCCAGCACGGTGACCGTGGCCCGTTCCTGCTCATCGATGCGCACGGTCAGCTCGGTGCCCCGGATACTGGCCGAAACCACGGTGGTATTGATATCGATGCTGGCGTCCCGGTTCTTGTTGCGGAGCCAGATCTCGCCGGATTGCAGGGTATAGGAAGACTTCAAGTTTTCGAGGCCGGTTCGGACATAACCCCTGAGCCGCTGCCAGGTGGAAGACTGCGCCACCTCCTTGAGTTCCAGCAGGCTGTTGCGGTTGAGCTGCATCTGGCTTTCATCCGACAACAGGACTGCCACCTTGGCGTCCGCGCCGGTGCGGATGAAATCCCCGGCATAGAGTTCCACTCCAAAGCGGCTGGCCTCCCAGGTGGCTCCTCCCGCCCTGCGGATCTCCACCTTGCCGGTATAGCTGACGATACGCGCCACGGGGTCAGCAGCCCTGGCCGGCAGGCTGAAGGACTGCAGCAGGGGCAACAGCAGCAACGCCAGGAGTAACATGGGACGCAGGCGTTTGCCTCCCTGCGCCGGTCCGGATGAAGCAACGCTGGCAGGCATGAATACGACGGGCTTCCCTGAATTCATATTGCGGGCATTGTGCATGTAAGTGCGATTCTCTATTCTAGCCCGAATGAATTCCGAATGACATCTCGAAACCATGCCCAGAAAATTGCCGGAATCAGACGCGGCGAGCAAAGACAGGCCCCACCGCCTACGGTGGCAGCGCCGGACCTGGACTCTGATGCTGGTCGCGATCAGCGCCTATTATCTGCTGGCCTGCGCCATGGGATTCCTGAAGACCCTGGAACACCGGACCACGGATCTCTTCTTCCGGATACGGAACCAGATCGAGGCGCCCGTGCCGCCGGACAATATCGTGGTGGTGGCCATCGATGAACTCAGCATGCAGGAATTCAACCGGCAGTGGCCCTGGTCGCGGAGCATGCATGCCGGGCTGGTCAGGGTGTTGCAGGAAGCCGGCGCCGCCGTCATTGCCTTTGACGTGGTCTTCGCCGAGCCGGCCAGCGATGGTTCCGACCAGGACTTCGCCGCAGCGATCGCCGCCGCCGGTAACGTCATCCTGGCGGAGGACCGCCAGCGGATAGACGACAGCATGTTCGAGTTGCTGA
>MGYR01000113.1:4326-5709 GCA_001801825.1 Gammaproteobacteria bacterium RIFCSPLOWO2_02_FULL_56_15
TGCTGCAACAGGCGGCGCTGGCCACGGGCCTGGTCTGGATCACCCTGGATGACGATGGTTTCATGCGCCGCACCGACCTCAGCCAGATGGGTTCGTGGCCGTTCGCCGTGGAGATTGCCCGGGCCTGGCGTGAATCCCACGGGGAAGGGAATGACTTCAGCAGTCCGGTGCAGGCCTTTCACATGCCCCATGATACCGCTACGCCGCTGATGATTAATTTCCTCGGCCCGCCGCGATCCATCCGCACCGTGTCCTATTACCAGGCGCTGGCGTACCGCGACTGGCTGCCGGAGGATTACTTCCGGGACAAGATCGTCCTGATCGGGTTCAACCTGGTCTCCCCGCCGGATGTGAAGGTCGCGGACCACTTCGCCTATCCGTTCCTGAATACCGCCCATGCCCAGATCCCGGGGGTAGAGGTGCATGCCACGCTGGTGGATACATTGCTGCGGGAGCGCTACCTGCAGTCCCTGCCTTTTCTGTGGCAATGGCTCCTGTTCACCGGTGTTCTGGGTCTCTCCACCCTGGTGCTGTTGCGCTACCGGCACTGGCAGGGGATCGTGATCTTTAGCGGCGTGGTGGCGCTCTACGGCGTCGGCCAGTTCCTGTTTTTCTTTGCCGGACAGTACACGACTTTCGTCACCACGCCCCTCAGCGCCCTGCTGCTGTTCTTTATCGCCGAGCGGGTCTACGGTTATGCTGTGGTGGACCGGGAGAAGCGTTTCATCCAGAAGGCCTTCGGCCACTACATTTCGCCGGCCGTGGTGGCGGAACTCATCGAAAAACCGGACAATCTCAATCTCTACGGCGAGATCCGCGAGACCACCGTGCTGTTTTCCGACCTGGTGGGTTTCACCAGCCTGACCGAACAACTGGAGCCGATGCAGCTCCGGGAGACCCTCGCGGAATATTTCAACGAGATGCTGGCGGCGATCATGGAACAGCACGGCACACTCGACAAGTTCATCGGCGATGCGGTCATGTGTTTCTTCGGGGTGCCGGTGTTCGACAAGGACCATGCCCGCCAGGGGGTCACGGCGGCCTGGAACATGAAGCAGAATCTGCATCGATTGAACGAGCGCTGGGCAGAGCGCAACATTGCGCCGCTCGACATGCGCATCGGGGTCAACACCGGCCGGGTGGTGGCCGGCAACATGGGCGCCACCAACGTATTCAATTACACCATCGTGGGCGACCCGGTGAATCTCGCGGCCCGGCTGGAATCGGCCAACAAGCAGTACGGCACCTCGATCATGCTGGGCGAGGCCACCTACCAAATGGTCGCCGGGGAGTTTGATACCCGCCTGCTGGACCGGATCCGGGTCAAAGGCAAGGCGCAGGGGGTGTCCGTCTATGAACTGCTGGGGCCGTCAGGCGCCCTGG
>MGYR01000113.1:5719-8433 GCA_001801825.1 Gammaproteobacteria bacterium RIFCSPLOWO2_02_FULL_56_15
GGCCGCGCGGATCGGCCTTTATGAACAGGCCTTTGCTCAATATCTGCGACAGGACTTCACCGCCGCGATCGCGAGCCTGGAACAAATGCTGGCTATGGGTCCGGATCAGCCCGCCCTGATCCTGAAGGAACGTTGCCTGGAGTACCAGCAAGCACCGCCGGGAGGGGACTGGGACGGGGTTTATACCATGCAGTCCAAGTAGTCGGCTACATCACTCAACCGGCTTCCCTGGATTCATGCATTGCTGTATATCACGGGCCATTTCCTTGCCGCTTTGGTATCTTTTCTCGATATCCTTTTCGAGCGCGCGGTTGATGATCACCGGGATGCAGGGCCGTTTCATTGCCAACTCCGGTTTAAAGCTGCTGAAGTCCTCGTGGGATTCGCTGGTGATTTTGTACATCAGCGATGTCAGGGACTCCGCCTTGAAAGGAAGATGGCCGGACAACAGTTCAAACATGGTGACCCCGAGGGAGAAGAGATCGGAACGGCCGTCGATTTTTTTGCCCGCTAGTTGTTCCGGTGACATGTACGCGGGCGTGCCAAGTATCATCCCGGTCTTGGTTTTGCTGGAGTCGGCGATCCGGGCTATCCCGAAGTCGGTCAGCTTGATTTGCTTGGAGGCGGGTTCGTACATGATGTTCGCCGGTTTTATATCCCGGTGGATAACATCGTTCTTATGCGCATAGTCGAGCGCCAGCGCCGACTTGAAGATGATGGACATGACGACCTGTAAGGGGAGGAGATTGCCTTCCTTGCAGTTGGCAGTGAGATCCTTCCCTTCGAGTAATTCCATGGCGATGTAGGCAAGGTCATGCTCCTCTCCCACGTCATAGATGGTCACGATGTTGGGATGCTGGAGACGGCCGGCTGTCTCTGCTTCCCTGAAAAACCTGAATTTGACCTCTTCCAGTTCATCCGCCTCGAATTCCTGCGCCAAGGCCATGGTCTTGATGGCGACAGTCCGCTTGATCTTAGGATCAATTCCCAGATAGACCGTACCCATGGCGCCCCTGCCGAGTTCCTTTTCCACCTGGTAGCGTCCAAGCATCGGCTTTGAAATCGTGCCATCCAGCATCAAGGTGGCGCCACCCGTTGAACTCGCGCTTACGCCACCTAGCAGGACAGATTCCTCCAGCGATTTGGAACGTCTGAGTTTTTCCTTGATATCCCTGAATTCCGGATTTTTTTCCGCAATATAAAGGTAGGCCGAATAGGACTTGTTGAATTGACGCTTGCGCTCGTAATCCAGGGCGAGATTATAGATATTCTGCATCAGGGCATCGTCCACCGGACATTTCTGGAAGTATTCGAACGCCAGGTCGAGTTGACCCTGTTGCTGGAACTGCTGGGCCAGTTGCTTGTTGCTGATGGAGGATTCGATATCAAGCCTTTGCTTGCTGGATTCGGTGACGACGAAGCGTTTGGTCGAGAGCAGGATATGGCCGACCCCCAGCATGGTTGCGGCGGTAATCAATTGCAGCCACATGGCATTGGAGACCATCAGGGCCATTTCGGCGGCGACCAGCAGCAGGATGATGAACAGACTGAAGATCGCAGCCGGCCCGGCCTTGAGCCTGGGCAGGAACAGGATCAGGTAAAGACCGGCAAGCAGGAAGATGGCGAACTCGGTGACGCCGGCCCAGCCTGGCCGGATGAAAAAATCCTCATTGAGGATGCTGGCTATGGTGTGGGCATACAGCAGGACTGAACCACCCAGTTCCCCAATCGGGGAGATCAAGGTAGTCCCCAAGCCAAACGCCGTGGGGCCGATCAGTATGATCTTGTCCCGGTATTTCTCCATGGGGATGTTCCCGACATTGACATCGTAGAATGAATCCACGTCGAACGCGCTACGCCCGCCCGAACGTCCCTGATAGAAGAAATTTTTCATGCGCAGCATGCGATCGGTCTTAATGGTCAACCCACCCAACCGCACACTCTCACCAAGAGTGATTTGAATCCCTTCGACGCCGAGGTTCAGACTGGCGGCTGCGAGCATCAGGGATTGCGAAGGGAAATAATCATCATAGTATTTGATCACCAGCGGTTCATCCCGAATTCCTCCGTCCACGTCCAGCAGGTTGATTGCGTGACCGATGGCCAGCGCGTTTTCACCAAGTTGGGGTATGGCCGGGACGGCCCGGACGGTCTGAACCGGCAGGTATCCAAGACCATCCGGGTCCTGGATATTTTCCGGAGGGATGGTAAATGCCTTCAGGTATGCGGGGAGTTCGGAGTCTGGATTACCACGGGGAACTCCCGGAATGAATTGCATGGACAGGACGGCGTTAGCCCCATGGGCCAGGCTTTGCGCCAGCCGCGCATCGGAGTCCAGATCAACCGAGGCGTCCTGGAGCAACCCGGCGATTTCGGAGACTCCATCGCCTTGGAGATTCGCAGCATTGAACTGATCCTGGACTTGCCTGATCCAGCGCAGTCCCGAATCAACCTGCGGTTCAGAATAAAAAATCGACAAGCCGACGGCTTTTGCGCCTGCGCCCGAGAGCTTGTCTATCATGTCGGCGATGATTTCACGGGACCAGGGCCAGCGCCCGATATTTTCGATACTCTGATCGTCGATCGCGATGACGACGACCTGGTCACCTGGATCCCTGCTCGACAGGCGTACCCCCAGATCATAGGCGTCTCGCTCCAGCCCCTGCAGGATGCGGCTGTTGACCAGATAGGTGGCGGTAAAAAAGAACAGGGCA
>MGYR01000114.1 GCA_001801825.1 Gammaproteobacteria bacterium RIFCSPLOWO2_02_FULL_56_15
GCCCGCGAAGGCATGACCATTCTGGATGTCGCGCGCACCGCAGGCGTTGCCATCCCTACGATATGCCATCACGAAAAGCTGGAACCCTTCGGCGGTTGCCGCCTCTGCACGGTGGAGGCCGATGCCGGCGGCCGGACGAACCTGGTCGCGGCCTGTATCTACCCCGCGGGGAATGATATGGTGGTGCGGACCCGGACGCCGCAGATCGACAGGATCCGCAAGGTCCTGACGGAGCAATTGCTGGCCTATGCGCCGGAGTCCGAAGTTCTGAAGGAGCTTGCCGCCGAATACCAGGCGGACAAGAACCGTTTCCCCAAGGAGCCTTCCTTCTGCATCCTCTGCGGCCTCTGCGTGCGATACTGTGCCGAGGTGAAAAAGAAAAACGTCGTCGGCTTCCTGGATCGGGGACCGACCCGGGAGATCAGCTTCATCCCGGAGCTTGCCGCGAAGGAATGCTGGGACTGCAAGGAGTGTTTTCCGCTCTGCCCGACCTCGGCCCTGCAGGCGGCCTATGTCCTGACCGAGGCGATGATCTCCCTGTCGCCATCGCTACAGCACACCTCGATCCAAAGTCAGACCCGGCAGCGGCCCGCCCTGGCAAAAAAGAAAACCAACGGCGCATCCCTGGCTCCGATGGAGGAGGCCACGTCGCTGCACGAAACAAACTGAAGTAACTGCTCCTCAACGACTGATCCAACCTGTCAGAAATTGGGGGTTATTTGTACGATATCCTTATAATTTGTCAGGATACTTTACATTCCTGATTTATATCCTGCTTCTCGCTTAATCCATTGTTATTACTAGAGTTATTATATAATCAATCACATTTCCTATGGATCATGATGACGGTAGATTTTACACTTCCAAATGACCCTGAATATAACTTATTGATAATTTTATGTTTTAATTCTGGCGTGTTAATTGCCTAACAATCAGGTAACAATCATGTCTCACGCTAAAAAGCATGCCCTATCTGCTTTGTATTTAAACACTGTCTTTAAGGGGTATTGTATGTTTAAAAATATTAAGCTATTGATGGTATTCGCACTGGTCTTTGGTCCTCTTGCGGCCAATGCCACCATTATAATTAATAATTCATCTGGCGGACTTTATAACTCCGGCATTGGTGATTTGGCATCCGTATATGGTCCAACCCAATTTCCGGGCGCCAACTCCAGTGAAGGTGATCCTTTGATAGTAAATGCTGCGGAACCAACCACTTTTACTGCTGCTTTTGGTACTGATTGGTTAAACGGTAACTATACAGGTGGATCGTGGGGTGTTGCTTCCCCGATTCCCTTGACATGGGCTGTCAATACAGAATCTGCAGTTGTTTATAATTTTTTATTAAGTTCCTTGTCAGATATACATATCGATTTGGGTGTAGATAACGGAATTTACGTATGGTTCGATGGGCTTTACAAGTTTGGTGCACTAGCCCCCGGCGGAGCCAATCTCAATGAATATGACATAGATATTACTGGAGTTGGAACTGGTAACCATCGCCTCCAAATCCTGCGCGAGGACCATGGTGGTGGGACCGGTTATGCGATATCAGTCGATGTGACAGCATCATCTGTATCCGTCCCCGAACCTACCACCCTCGCCCTCGTGGGAATAGGCTTGGCAGGATTGGGATTTAGCAGACGCAGGAAGAAATTATAGAATAATATTTGTTCTCCGGATTCATACCCCGTCTCTCTATGGCGGGGTTTTTTAATACATCGTCACGCCACATTTCCATCTTCCGGTGGCAGTTTAGTGGGGTCAGAGTAAACCTTCCTCATTTTCCTGCTTTATGTGGCCCTCTTCCCCCTCGCCACCACCGGCAATAGACTGGTATATTTCTGATGTATTCGCGTTGAGCGACAACCAGGCAGCTATAGCTCTTGACGTTTAACGCAGCGCGTTATACGATGAAATGCATGATCAAAAGCTTCCGCTGCAAGGATACGCAGATACTGTTTGAGGGGCGGACGCCGCGATGTTTCCGTGGGATCGAACAGCCAGCAACGCGCAAGCTTCAGATGCTGGATGATGCCACAGATCTCCTGAGCGACCTTGGGGGCATTCCCGGTAACCGCTTGAAAAAGTTGTCCGGCAACCGCAAGGGGCAGTGGAGCATCCGGATCAACGATCAATGGCGCATCTGTTTCCAGTGGCTGGACGGCGGCGCATCCAATGTTGAGATTGTCGATTATCACTGAGGTGAATGTCATGGCTGAACCGAAAAACCGCCTGCGACCGGTCCATCCGGGTGAAATTCTGAAAGAGGACGTACTGGCGACGATGGGCCTGAGCGCCAACGCACTGGCGCGCGAACTCCGCGTCCCGGTCACACGGATCAGTGAAATCCTGCACGGCCGCAGGGCGATTACCGCCGATACGGCATTGCGCCTGGCACGCTATCTCGGTACCACGGCACAGTTCTGGTTGAACCTGCAGGCAAGCTATGATCTCAAGATTGCCGAGCAGGCGTTGGGCAGGCAGATTGAGCGGGATATTCATCCGCGCGAACCAGTGGCGGCGTGAACACTGGCCACGTGATGTTGCTGACCTGCGAAATAATTCACTCCGGCCCCTTTATTCCCGTTACTTAGCTGAGTATGGAAAATAATAAGGTTGACGTTGGCGCGGTGATCGATTCCGCCGGTTTTTTCTGGATGCCCTGTGGTATTGCGCTGATGATGATCATCATCATGCTGGCCGACGGTTTCGATTTGTTCATCATGGGCTACATCGCTGATCCGTTGGTCGCTGATTTCGGCATCACCCGCGGAGATCTGGGACCGGTGAACAGCGCCGGACTGATTGGCATGGCGATTGGTTCTGTATTGCTCGGGTGGCTGGGGGATCGTGTTGGTCGTAAACGAGCCTATGTATCCTGCCTCTCGCTGTTATTCCTTGGATCATTGATTTGTTATGTCTCAAGCAGTCTCAATATCTTGATAGCGGGTCGATTGGTCATGGGATTCGGTTTGGGCGGTATTACCCCGCTGGCGACCACTCTTATTTCAGAATGGACCAACAAGAATATCCGGAGTGTGGTCGTGGCTGCCGTAATCGTTGCGATTCCGCTGGGTGGGGCCCTGGGTGGGTTAATTTCAGGTCCGGTTCTCGCAAACGGCGGGTGGCGCGGCATGTTTTTAGTTGGCGCAATCGTCCCTCTGGTCATGTTTGTGTTGTTTTCATATCTATTGCCGGAATCACCCAAATACCTGGCCAAGCACCCGGAATTGCATAAGCGTCTGGCAAACACCCTGAATCGATTACTTGGTGAAAGCCGATTTAGTGGCGCCGAAGAGTTTGTTGTGGTTGAAGAAGGTAAACGCTCCAGCCACTGGTTTTCGACCCTATGGAACACGGATTTTCGTACCCGGACTACTTTTATCTGGACAGCCTTCGCGGTTAACAGTTTTGTGCTCTATGTATTTACCAACTATCTGCCAACCTTGCTCACCAATTCAGGTCTGGATGCAGGTACATCCAGGATGGGATTGACAGTCTTCAGCGGCGGCGCCGCATTGGGATCTGTCGGTGGGGCCATTTTCATCCACTGGTTCGGTTCAAAATATGTCGGGACAATACTTGCCATAGTGGGTGGTATGGCAACCGCCGCGCTTGCGTTTCTATTGATGACGGATAGTGTTGTAAATCTTCAATTACTCACCTTCTGCCTGATCGCGGGGGCATCAATTAATGGTATGCAGGCATTTATGTATGCCGTAAGCGCGCACTCTTATCCAACTGAGATTCGTGCTTCTGCCGTAGGTATGGCACAGACTTTTTCGCGAATAGGGGCTGTTGCGAGCCCTTGGGCCGCGACGATTTATTTCGATATGGATCCGACTCCTCCAGTCAGTGTGTTTTTGTTTTCCATTGCCGGAGTGATCGTCCTGACGGCAATCAGTTTTTTCCTGATTCCTACACATATTCCCGGTAACAGCCGGGAAATTGTTGAGCTTGAAGAAGCTGATGCCTTACGCAATGGGGTGGGCGTGACTCCTCCAGAGTGAAAGAGTCGGCTATCACAAGCAAATGTCGGACCGGAGGGACTATTCCGGTTTTTTGAACAGCAGGGTGAACCGATCCGTGTTGCCGGTCACGCTTTCACGTCCCACCTCATAGCGCAGTTCATCGTCGGGTCGGAAGTGCAGGTTGCTGTAATCGACAAAGACAAAGCCGGCGGCCTGCACTTCCTTGATCACCGCTACGGGATCCTCCCGCCGGCCGTTTTCCGTGTTTTCCGGCTCCATGTGCCGGCGAGTATGGTCGAGGATACCATACCATCCACCGGGTTTCAGAGCGGCGAAGACGGACTGGTTGAGTGCCGCGCGCGCCTGCTCGGAGAAGTTGTGATAATTTCTGAATGTCAGGACCATATCGGCGTCATCGATGGCCCATTGACCGGGCGGAGGCATGGTCCGTACGCCCGCCTCGAGTTCCCCCTTCCACTCACCCCATGGGAGCTTTCTGACCTTGTCCAGACCGGGCAGTTTCAGGACCTCATCGGTGCGGCTGTAGTAAAAATCCGGCTGGGCGATGTACAACTCTCCCTTGTCGCGCAACACCGGGCCGAGGATCTTGGTAAACCAGCCGCCTGCGGGGACTAGTTCTATCACCTTCATGTCTTCCTTAAGCCCAAAAAACGTCAGGGTCTGCAGGGGCTGACGTTCCCGATCGCGGGCCACTTCCTCGGCCGTGCGAATATCGCTCTGCATGGCCTCCTGGATCTGCTTCTGGAAGGGCGTGAGTTCGGGCGGCTGGAATTGAGCCAGGGCCAGTTGATTCGAACAAATAAAAAACAGGATTGTCAGGATCGGTCGCATGATGGGGCTCCCTCTTGTCTTATTGTGATTGACTTACATGATAACGCGTTCTCAATCCCGGCAATAGATGTTCTCAACTTTGTGACTTATCTTCCGAGCCTTAGACCAGCGCCCCACCTTCCGGCGATACGCGATTGGGATCCAGTTCCTTCTGGATTGCGTACCACCACTTGTCGTAGTTCGACAGGCTGCGGCCGATTTCCGGATTCTGGCCCTTCAGTTTGTTGATACGAGCTTTTGGATCGCGCTCGAATCCAGTAATGACCAATATCATTCTGTCGCATTGAACTATTGGCGTG
>MGYR01000115.1 GCA_001801825.1 Gammaproteobacteria bacterium RIFCSPLOWO2_02_FULL_56_15
CCCTGGCCATACAGTCCTCGATAGCGGAGAACCGGCCCTATCAGATCGAGCACAGGATCCTCAGGCCGGACGGTGGTGTCCGTCATGTGTACGTCCAGAGTGATGTCTTCAGAGATCCCGGCGCTGATGTGATACGGCGTTTCGGAATCATCATGGATATCACCGAGAGAAAACAGGCGGAGGCCGAATTGGTCAACAGCGAGGCCAGATTGCGAAAGGCCCAGAGCATCGCCAAGATGGGATTCTGGGAGGTCGATTATCTCCGCAGCACTCTTTATATCTCGAACGAGATGTACTCCATATACGGACTTGATAAGCAGACCTTCGACGGCACGGTTGATGCCGTTCTGGCAAAAGTACATCCCGCCGATCGCGAGCGTGTTGAACGCATTCGTAACTCCGTCTTTCATGAAGCTATACCGTTCAGCCTGGACTACCGGATCATTCATGAGAATGAGATTCGCCACATTCACGTGCAGGCTGAATTTGTCCTGGACACAGACGGTGTCCCGCAGCGTCTGCTGGGTACCATCCAGGATATAACCGATCGCAAGCAGTCGGAACTGGCGGTTTCGCGATCCAACCGGGCATTGCAGGTGGTGAATGAATGCAATCACGCCATCGTTTTTGCCAGCAGCGGTCAGGAAATGGTAAACGAAATCTGCCGGCTGATTGTCGATATCGGGGGTTATCGTTTTGCCTGGGTGGGATATGCGGCGGAGGACCAGTACAAAACCGTTTACCCTGTGGCGCACGCCGGACATGAGGCCGGTTACCTGGAAAACTCATTCAGCTGGAATACCGGCAGCAGGAAATTCGATCCCGTCAGTGATGCCATAATCACAGGACAGCCGTTCATCGTAAACAACATAGCCGACACCACGGAATATGAATATCTCCGAGGTACTGCCTTGGAGCGGGCTTTCCGCTCGGAAATCGCCCTGCCGCTACGGGCGGGAGACAAGGCATTCGGGGCTTTGATGATTTATGCATCTGAAACGGATGCTTTTGACGAGGAAGAAAAAGATCTCCTGCTGGGACTGGCGGAAGAACTGGCCTTCGGCATTCACTCGATGTACATGAATTCCGAACGGGAACGCGCGGAGGCCTCACTGCGTGTTAATGAATACAAGTATCGGCTGCTTTACGATGAAAATCCCGCGATGTTTTTTACGATTGATACCGAAGGAAAAATCCTCTCCGTCAACAAGTACGGCGCCGAAGAACTCGGGTATAAGGTCGATGATCTGGTCGGGACCTCGATTCTCGAACTGAGTACGAAGCAGGAGAGGGAGAAGACCAGGGAGGCATTGCAGCAGTGGCTTGCCAGGCCTGATCGTGTGCACCGGATGGAACAGCAGAAAGTCTGCCGTAACGGCACTCTCATGTGGGTCAAGGAGACCGCGCGAGTCGTCTACGGCAACGCCGGTGAAATGAATGTATTTATCGTATGCGAGGATATCACGGAAACCCGGAAGCTCTCGGAGCAACTGTCCTACCAGGCTACGCATGATTCCCTGACCGGGCTTATCAATCGCGGAGAGTTCGAGAAGCGCCTGTCGAAACTTCTACGCTCCACCCAGATTGAGGACAGCAAACATGCTCTATGCTATATGGATCTCGATCAGTTCAAGCTCATTAACGACAGCTGCGGGCATCTGGCCGGTGATGAACTGCTCCGACAGTTGGGAATGGTATTGCTGGAACATATCAGAAAACGGGATACCGTGGCGCGCTTGGGAGGTGATGAGTTCGGGGTCCTCATGGAGCACTGTCCATTGCACAGGGCGGAATACATTGCCAAGAAACTGATGCGCGCCATCTCCGAATTCCAGTTTATCTGGGAGGGCAGAGTATTCAGAATTGCCGTCAGTCTGGGACTTGTCCCAGTCAACATGTTTTCCGGTAATCAGGTTGACGTGATGAAAAACGCGGATGCTGCCTGTTATACCGCAAAGAAATCCGGCCGTAACCGCCTGCATATTTTTGGCGAGGATGATTCCGGTTTCGCTCGTAACACAAGTGAAAGGCGCTGGTTGTCGAGAATCCAGGATGCCCTCGATACAGATCGCTTTCGGTTGGTCTTCCAGCCGATCATCAGCCTGCAGGAACCGGTAACCAGGCATGCCGGATATGAGGTATTGATACGCATGGAAACGGAGGAGGGAGGCCTGGCGGCGCCGGACACCTTCCTTCCGGTGGCTGAATACTACAACCTCTCACACCAGATCGATCAACTGGTGATTACCAAGCTTTTCGATATGCTGGACAGTTCCCCCGGGTATTTTTCGAATACACGTTTCGCCGTGAACCTCTCCGGTAATTCGTTGGGAGACGGGGAATTGCTGGAATGCATCAACCGGCGGATCGACAACACCCTTGTGGATCCAGGAAACATATGTTTTGAAATTACCGAAACTATTGCCATAGCCAACCTTACCAGCGCAAAGCGGTTCATCAACATCCTCAGGGAGCGGGGCTGCCGGTTTTCACTTGACGATTTCGGCAGCGGGCTTTCTTCTTTTGCCTATCTGAAACATCTTGCAATCGATTACCTCAAAATAGACGGCTCCTTTATCCGGGATTTGCGGGGTGATCCCATCAACATGACCATCGTGAAATCCATGCACGAAATCGGCAAGGCGCTCGGCAAACAGACCGTGGCGGAGTCTGTCGAGGATGAGCAGACCCTCACGATAGTCAGGGAGATGGGATTCGACTATGCACAGGGGAATCTTCTGGGTGAACTGCGCACAGTCGCGCAACTGGTCGCCGATGTAACAGACAACGTAATCTCTTTCAGCAGGCGCCACTGAGCGGCAGGCTGCCGGATCAGGACTCCTGACTCGTACCACCTACGGTCAGTTCGTCGATACGGATGGTCGGTTGTCCCACACCGACTGGAACGGATTGCCCCTCCTTGCCGCAGGTGCCTACGCCCGAATCCAGTTGCATGTCATTACCCACCATGGATACTCGGGTCAGTACATCCGGACCGTTGCCGATCAGGGTGACGCCCCGGACCGGTCTGGTCGGTCTGCCATTTTCGATAAGCCAGGCCTCGCTTGCGCTGAATACGAATTTGCCACTGGTGATGTCCACCTGGCCGCCGCCGAACTGGGTCGCATAGATACCTCTGCTTACGGACTCCAGGATCTCTCCCGGGTGATGCTTGCCGTTCAGCATGTAGGTATTGGTCATGCGGGGCATCGGCAGGTGGGCATAGGATTCCCGGCGCCCGTTGCCTGTAGGTCGCATGCCCATCAGGCGGGCATTCAGTTTGTCCTGTAGATAATTTACCAGGACTCCGTTTTCGATCAGTGTGGTGCATTGCCCGGGAGTGCCCTCATCATCAATGGTGACCGAGCCGCGGCGGTCAGGAATGGTGCCGTCATCGACGATGCTGACTTCCCTGGTGGCGATCTGTTGCCCGATGCGGTTGCTGAATGCCGAGGTGCCCTTGCGGTTGAAGTCACCCTCCAGCCCATGCCCGATGGCCTCATGGATCAGTATTCCAGGCCAGCCGGGACCGAGCACCACGGTCATGGTCCCGGCGGGCGCGTCCTCTGCCGCAAGATTGGTCAGGGCCTGTTCGACGGCTTCATTGATGAAACTGGCGATTGTCTCTTCGGTGAGGAACTGGTCGTAACCGAACCTTCCGCCGCCGCCGGCATTCCCTTTTTCCCGGCGCCCGTTCTCCTCGACAATGACATTGATATTGAAACGAACCAGAGGCCGGATGTCGGCGCTGATGGTGCCGTCGAGGCCTGCCACCAGTATCGTGGTCTGTTGAGCTCCCAGCGAAGCGATGACCTGTTTGACCCGGTGATCCCGTTGCCTGGCCAGCGTATCGACACGCTGCAACAGCGCCACCTTCTGGTCGGGCGCCATGGTCTGGATCGGATCGGCAGCAGTATACAGCGTGGTTGCCGGGTTCTTGCGCCATGCCTGGACGGAGCCCGAGTCTCCGCTCCTGGTTATGGCGCGCGCGGTATCCGCTGCCTGCAGGAGGGCGCTTGGTAGAATCTCATCGGAATAGGCAAAACCGGTCTTCTCCCCACATACTGCCCGTACTCCTACTCCCTGATCGATACTCCAGGAGCCTTCCTTGACGATCCCGTCCTCCAGTACCCAGGATTCGGCGCGGCTCGCTTCAAAGAAGAGATCCGCAAGGTCGGTGTTACGGGTCGAGATCCGTCCGAGGAAATTCTGGAGATCATCGATCCCCATGCCGGCAGGGGAGAGAATTTGCCGTTGTGCGATATCCAGGTAATTGCTCATGGGTTGCATGTGGTTTGTGTCAGTAGTCTGGGATGTTCCAAGGCCGGGAAGGATTCACGTATTTGCCGCTGCCGCGCCAGGTCCAATTCAGCGATCACCACGCCCGGACCGGTATCCCGGCAGGCCAGGATATCACCCCAGGGGTCGATGATCATGCTATGACCCCAAGTCGCCCGGTTCGGCGTGTTCTGGCCACCCTGGTTGGCCGCGATCACAAAACAGAGATTTTCAACCGCGCGCGCCCGCAGCAGCATCTCCCAGTGCCGTTTCCCGGTGGTCGCGGTGAAGGCGGACGGCACCAGGATGATGCCGACGTCTTCCGACAGCATCCGGCGGTAGAGTTCCGGAAAGCGCAGGTCATAACAAATGGAAAGACCGATTTGGGCGAAGGGTGTGCGACAGACGACTACGGATGTACCCGGCGCTATGGTGGCGGATTCCCGGTAGGATTCCCGGTCATCGGTATCAACGCAGACATCGAACAGATGGATCTTGTCATAGCGGGCGCTAAGCTGCCCCTGCGGGTCATGGACCAGACAACTGCTGTAAATCTTGTCCGGTATTTCCGAGGTGATGGGTATCGCCCCGCCGGCAAGCCAGATCCCATGCCGCCGGGCGGTAGCGGCAAGAAAATCCTGCAGGGGTCCGCTGCCAGGGTTCTCACAATAGGCCAGTTTCTTCCGCTCATCATCGCTGATCAGCGGCCAGTATTCAGGCAGG
>MGYR01000116.1:0-879 GCA_001801825.1 Gammaproteobacteria bacterium RIFCSPLOWO2_02_FULL_56_15
TGACCTTCAGCAAAATCCACTCTTCGAGAACTTCCTGTAATTGTTTTCGGCAATCTTCCAAAGTGCCGGCATTGGCCCACACCCCTTTCAGGCCGGGGATTTCGCCGAAGTAGCTTCCGTCTTTCAAAATCTTATACTTTGCCCGGGCTAATTTTTTTCTAATGTAATCGCTCAACATCGCATTCTGCTCCGCTGGCATTTGACTGCTTGCTAACGGTCGCGGCTCGGATTACGCCGCGGCGCCGTGGCACTTCTTGTACTTCTTGCCGCTGCCGCAGGGGCAGGGGTCGTTGCGGCCAACCTTTTCGCCGGAGCGGACCACGGTCTTGACCTGGGCTGAGCCGTCGTCGGCCCCGCTGAGGATCATCTCGGCCTGCTGCCGCTTCTGGCGCCGCTCCATCTCCTTCACCTGTTCCTCTTCCTGCACGGGCTGCATCAGGAACAGGAACCGCAGGACCTCCTCGTCAATGCGGTTCATCATGGCCTGGAACATCTGGTAGGACTCTTTCTTGTACTCGACCAGCGGGTCTTTCTGCCCGTAGCCGCGCAGGCCGATGCCTTCCTTTAAGTCGTCCATCGCCAAAAGGTGGTGCTTCCAGTTCTGGTCCACCACTTGAAGAAGGATGATGCGTTCGTGCCAGCGCATCACTTCCGGCGTGAACAGGGCTTCCTTCTCTTCATACTTCTTGCGGAGCCGCTCGATCAGCGTGTCCGCAATCTCTGCGTGGTTCAGTTGGGAGGGTTCGATGCCTTCATGATGAAGGTCCAGACCGAACTGGCTCATCAGGTCAGTGCGCAGGCCGGCGAGGTCCCATTCATCGGGATGAATGTCCTTGGCGCAGTGCGTCTGGACCAGCTCCTGCACCAGGTCCTCCATGA
>MGYR01000116.1:939-1178 GCA_001801825.1 Gammaproteobacteria bacterium RIFCSPLOWO2_02_FULL_56_15
CGGCCTCGCGCTGCTTGTTCATAACGTCGTCGTATTCGAGCAGGTGTTTGCGGGCCTCAAAGTTGCGGCCCTCCACGGCCTTCTGCGCAGCTTCAATCCGCTTGCTGATGAGTTTGGATTCGATTGGGACGCCTTCCTCCATCCCCAGCTTCTTCATGATGCTGCTGATGCGGTCGCTGGCGAAGATGCGCATCAGGTCGTCTTCCAGCGAGAGGTAGAAGCGGGAGCTGCCCGGGTCG
>MGYR01000116.1:1204-1284 GCA_001801825.1 Gammaproteobacteria bacterium RIFCSPLOWO2_02_FULL_56_15
CTGGTTGTCAATCCGCCGCGCCTCGTGGCGTTCCGTGCCGATAATGTGGAGTCCGCCGAACGACACGACTTCGTCGTGTT
>MGYR01000116.1:1303-2237 GCA_001801825.1 Gammaproteobacteria bacterium RIFCSPLOWO2_02_FULL_56_15
GAAATGGGGAAGGGCTTCCTGCCACTGCTCCGGCGTGGCGGTCTCCGGGGCGATGCTTTGCTTGCGCAGGTAGTCGCGGGCCATGAAGTCGGGGTTGCCGCCCAGCAGGATGTCCGTGCCGCGGCCCGCCATGTTGGTGGCGATGGTGACGGAGCCTTTGCGTCCGGCCTGCGCCACGATCTCCGCTTCGCGGGCGTGGTACTTGGCATTCAAGACCACGTGCTTGATTCCCGCTTTCTTGAGCAGAGCACTTAATCGTTCCGATTTTTCCACGGAAGTGGTTCCGACGAGCAACGGCTGACCCTTCTCGTTCAGTTCCTGGATCTCCTCGACCACCGCGTTGAACTTTTCGCGCTCGGTGCGAAAGACGACGTCGGGAAACTCGATGCGGTGCAAAAACTTGTTGGTGGGGATGACGGCGACTTCGAGGTTGTAAATCTTTTCAAACTCTTCCGCCTCCGTCTCGGCAGTGCCCGTCATGCCGGCGAGTTTCTTATACATCCGGAAGTAGTTCTGGAAGGTGACGGTCGCCAGCGTCTGCGTTTGCCGCTCGATTTTGACGCCTTCTTTGGCTTCCACGGATTCGTGCAGACCGTCGCTCCAGCGCCGCCCCGGCATGAGGCGCCCGGTAAACTCATCCACGATGATAACCTGGTTGTCCATGACGACGTATTCATCGTCTTTTTCGTAGAGCACGTATGCTTTCAGCAGTTGGCGGATCGCTTCGTTCTTGGCCCAGCGCTGCTCGGCGATCCGGGGAACGCGGGCGATAAGCCGGATTTTTTCTTCCGGGTCGAGGTCGGCCCGCGTTTCAATCCTGCGGATCTGGTCGTCCACGTCGAGGATCGAGAACGAATCGTAGTTCTGTTGCATCTCGCGCAGCGCCTGCGCTTTTTCTTCAGCGGAGAGTTCCAGATTTCCCTCGATCTCCTGC
>MGYR01000116.1:2441-2687 GCA_001801825.1 Gammaproteobacteria bacterium RIFCSPLOWO2_02_FULL_56_15
TCCATCAACGGCTTAAATTTAGGCGCGGCGCGCTTGGCCTGCACCAGTTTCTGGCTCGTCAGGGACTGGTCTTCATCGCCGCCTTCCAGCAGTTCCTTGGCTTCGCGGACCAGTTGGCTGGCGATGCCCAGTTGCTTGTTGACCAGCCGCTCCACGACGGGCTTTAGCTCTTTATAGTAAGTGGGCGTGGTGTATTCAGCGGGGCCGCTGATGATCAGCGGGGTGCGGGCCTCGTCAATCAGGATG
>MGYR01000116.1:2747-4273 GCA_001801825.1 Gammaproteobacteria bacterium RIFCSPLOWO2_02_FULL_56_15
AATTTCATGTTGTCGCGCAGGTAGTCGAAGCCGAACTCGTTGTTGGTCCCGTAGGTCACGTCGCAGGCGTAGGCTTCGCGGCGCTCGCGGTCGTCTAGATCGTGGACGATGACGCCGACGCTCAGTCCCAGCATTTTGTAAAGCTTCCCCATCCACTCGGCGTCGCGCCGGGCCAGGTAGTCGTTCACCGTGACGATGTGGACGCCCTTGCCCTCCAGCGCGTTGAGGTAGGCGGCCAGGGTGGCGACCAGGGTCTTGCCTTCGCCGGTCTTCATTTCAGAGATTTTGCCCTCATGCAGGACCCTGCCGCCGATAAGCTGCACATCAAAGTGGCGCATGTTGAGGGCGCGGCGGCCCGCTTCGCGCACCACGGCAAAGGCTTCCACAAGCAGGTCATTCAGGGTTTCGCCCTCTTGCAGCCGTTGGCGGAACTCGTCGGTTTTGGCGCGGAGTTCGGCGTCGCTCAGCCGCTCGATTGCCGGCTCGAGATCTCCAATCGCGCGAACAGTCGGCCACATCCGCTTCAGTTCACGCTCATTCTTGGTGCCGATAACTTTTGCCAGCAGGGAACCAATCATGATGAATCACCTCCATTATAGGGGGCTTTGCATTTCCCGAACAAGACCCCGAACAAGGCAAGGTCCCACCGGGGAGCGTGTTTTGGTTTCCGGCCCCCTCGACGGCGGCGCAACTCAAATCTGGCCGCTCCTTTTTCCGAAGCGGGTTGCCTGGAGAGCAAAGCGGCGCCGGATGCGTTACAATAGAGAGGAACGGATGTTGACTCTTTGCTTTGTTGTGCTACAGTAAAGGTTTTGCCATGAGCTGGCGTAGCTCAGTTGGTAGAGCATCTGATTTGTAATCAGAGGGTCGGGGGTTCAAATCCCTTCGCCAGCTCCAGTAGTTTTAGAAAGTTCGGGGAAATGGCAGCAAAAAATGTGGGATTTCCTGAGCAGGAAGGCGGTGTGAAACGTGGGCAGAGCCTTCTTCTTGGAACGATTGGCCGATGTAGCTCAGTTGGTAGAGCGCGTCCTTGGTAAGGACGAGGTCACCGGTCCGATCCCGGTCATCGGCTCCATGGCTTTGATGGAGGCGGGAGTAACTCAGTGGTAGAGTCACGGCCCTCCAAGCCGTTGGTCGCGGGTTCGAATCCCGTCTCCCGCTCCAATTTCCCCTTAGGATAGTCGGGGAAACCAGCCCCCTTTAGATGCGAGGGCAGGAAAATTGTGATAAACTTGGTTATTGCCCGCCGGAAATGGGAGAGGGTAGTGTGGGTGGCGGGCGACGATTGCTTTTTTC
The DNA here is from genome assembly GCA_001801825.1 of Gammaproteobacteria bacterium RIFCSPLOWO2_02_FULL_56_15. Taxonomy (GTDB): domain Bacteria; phylum Pseudomonadota; class Gammaproteobacteria; order Eutrophobiales; family Eutrophobiaceae; genus 2-02-FULL-56-15. The sequence continues at coordinate 4,044 of MGYR01000116.1, forward strand.
TCAGGTGAGATTGGGGTAGGGGGCAGTATGTGGACAGGTGGCCGAGTGGCTAATGGCAGCAGACTGTAAATCTGCCGCCCCTTGCGGGCTACGGAGGTTCGAATCCTCCCCTGTCCACCAGAGAAAGGTCCGATCTTCCAACCCGCATTTTTTTCCGAAGACCCGCACTAGCTGGATCGTTTGGAAACCAGACTCTTGGCTCAATGAGTTTTTTCGGTCTTGAGGGGAGC
>MGYR01000116.1:4311-4533 GCA_001801825.1 Gammaproteobacteria bacterium RIFCSPLOWO2_02_FULL_56_15
ATTCTCTCGCAGAGATTCTGGGTTCGCGGGAGAGAGAAGAAAAGCGGTTTTGTGTCCGCCGCTGGAAGAACCAGTTTTATGGAGAGCGGCGGTATGAGGAGACAATCAGAGTCTGAAACCTCGGGAGCTTGGCTCTCTGGGTTCTGTCTACGCAGCCAGCCGGAGAGGAAAGTGTTGGTCTCTCAAAACGGCAGGCTCGGACAGTAGGGAGAAGCAGCGATG
>MGYR01000117.1:0-3061 GCA_001801825.1 Gammaproteobacteria bacterium RIFCSPLOWO2_02_FULL_56_15
CCAAAGTAACCAAGTCCAATATTAAAATACAGGCGCAGTTAACTTCATATCAGTACGATAATGATGGTCATGAGCTATCTCTATTGCATCGAGTCGTACTATACCGATTATCCGGGGTTCTATTGCACGGCCGACGCGGGCTACATTGATGTGGACGGACACGTATTCGTCATGGCGCGTACCGACGACGTCATCAACGTCGCCGGACACAGATTGTCGACCGGCGTCATGGAGGAATCGCTGGCTTCGCACCCGGACGTCGCCGAGTGCGCCGTATGCGGCGTCGACGACGAACTCAAAGGCGAAGTCCCGGTCGGTTTTCTCGTATTGAACGCCGGCTGCAGCCGCCCCGGCGATCGAATCGTGGCCGAGTGCATCGCGATCGTGCGCGACAGGATTGGACCGGTAGCGGCGTTCAAGAAGGCGATGATCGTCAAGCGCCTGCCGAAGACGCGCTCCGGAAAGGTGTTGCGTGGCGTGATCAGACGCATCGCGAACGGCGAATCGTGGACGATGCCGGCGACAATCGACGACGCGACAATACTGGATGAAATCACCGACGCGTTGCGCGCCTTCGGTTATCCGCGCGGCGAGCATTAGCACGACCTAACTGCGCGCAAAAGCGCGCGTCTTAGCCGAATCGGTCGCGGCCATGGCCAGCGGAACAAGGGCTTCGCGGGTAATCCACTGGATGACTTACCTCACAGGATCAGGGTTTTCAGGATCAAACCGAGCACTGCGCAAGCCGCAATCACGTGAATCACGTTGCGCCGGAAGCGGAACAAGGCAACAGCGGCGGTGAGTGTGATCAGTGCTGAAATCCAGTCAAAGGTCCCGGTGAAACCATCCGGCCACAGCACGTGATACCCGAAGAACAACGCTAGGTTCAGAATCACACCCACCACGGCCGCTGTGATCGCCGTCAGCGGCGCCGTGAACTTGAGGTCGCCGTGCGTCGATTCCACCAACGGCCCCCCCACCAGGATGAACAGGAAGGACGGCAGGAAAGTGAACCAGGTCACCAGTGTGGCGGCCACGGCCCCGGCCAGAAACAGACTCTCCGGGCCGAACAGGGCCTTGCCATACGCGCCGACAAAACCGACGAAAGCAACGATCATGATCAGCGGACCCGGCGTGGTTTCACCCAGCGCCAGTCCATCAATCATTTGCGCGGGGCTCACCCAGCCAAAGTGGCCGACTGCCCCCTGATACACATAGGGCAGCACGGCATAGGCCCCGCCAAAGGTCAGCAGGGCGGCCTTGGTGAAGAACCAGCCCATCTGTGTGAGCGTATGGCTCCAGCCATAGATAGCCGTCAGCAGTCCCATCGGCACTGCCCACAGCAAGCCGCCGACCACAGCCACCTTCGCCAGCCTGTTCCACCGGAAGCACGCGTGCTCGGGAGTCGATGTGTCATCATCAATCAGCGCGGCGCCAAAGGACATCCCACCGACGCCATGAGCGCCCCCCGCCTTGAACTTGTCCGGGGCGACACGCCCGCCGATATACCCGGCCAAGGCAGCCCCTGCCACGATGGCCGGAAATGGCACGTTGAGCAGGAAGATCGCCACGAACGAGGTGACGGCGATGGCCCACAGGACATTATTCCTGAGGGCGCGGGAGCCGATCCGGTGCGTAGCCTGAACGACGATAGCCGTGACCGCAGGTTTGATCCCGTAGAACAGCCCGGTCACCAGTGTCACATCACCAAAGGCGATATAGATCCACGACAGCGCAATCAGGAGGAACAACGACGGCAGCACGAACAGGGCGCCGGCCACGATGCCGCCCCAAGTACGGTGCATCAGCCAGCCGATGTAAGTGGCTAACTGCTGCGCCTCAGGACCCGGCAGTACCATGCAGTAGTTCAATGCGTGCAGAAATCGACGTTCGGAGATCCAGCGCCGGCGCTCGACCAGTTCCTGGTGCATGATGGATATTTGTCCGGCCGGTCCACCGAAGCTAATGAACCCAAGCTTCAGCCAGAAGACCAGGGCCTGCCGGAAGCTCACTGTCCCAGGTTGAGCCTCCGCAGCCCCGCTGGGGAGCTCAGCAGGTGGATTCATGGTGCCGGTACTCCCTTCTCGATGGGAACAAGTCTCCCGTTGACCCTGCCACCGGCAGCAGCAAAAAGTTGATCATCATCAGGGATGACTTCATGGAATCTGGCAAGCATGCTCTCTATCTCTGCGGCCCCGGGCGGTGTTTTCAGGGTGATCTGGAGGGTTTCGAAAATGGTGCATCTGGAAAGCTGGTCATCGCATCATACGATTCGCGGGGTTCGCGGCTTATTCAACCGACTCGAAAAAAACCGTGGGAGTGTTGCAGCAATCGTTGCGAGTTCATCTCAGGGCGGACCCAGATCGTCTAGCAGGGCCGCGACCTTAGCGCGGAGCGCCGGTAACGATTCCTGGATGATGCGCCAGACTCTCGGATGTTCTACCACCGCGTAACCATGAATCAGTACATTGCGAAAGGCAACCATTTGCGGCAGATCTGGAATGCTTGCGGCAAGGGAGGGATCGGCCTTTGACAACTGATTAAGGGCTTCTCCGATGATCTGAAATTTCCGCTCAACGGCGGAGTGGATTACCTCCGTATCCGCGTAGGTTTTCAGATCGATCCCGGTGACGATATTCAGGGTGGCGTCCGCAGCTTGAAGCACATCCCAGAGGTAGGCACGGGAATCATGCTGCATAAACGATTTCCCGCGTGCGGTTGATATTGGCAAGCACATACGGGTTACGCACTGCCCGCGCCTCAACCAGGTCTACTGAGCGTTCGAGCAGACGGGAGAGGTCGGCCTGAAAACCGAAAAATTCATCGAGCGGCGGCCGGTCGCTCTGTGGTTCGAATTCGACGAGAAAGTCGGCATCACTATTGGCTGGGTCAAAATCGTCACCGCGCGCGGCGGAGCCAAAAACCTCCAGGTGTCGAACGCGGTAACGCCGGCAAAGTGCAGCAATATCTGCTCGCTTATCCTGTATCAAAGTGTGCATAGGGCTCTACTCCAGGTTATCAAACGGTTATTGCCATTGCCTGGCGCTCAGGCCGTACGCGC
>MGYR01000117.1:3123-3963 GCA_001801825.1 Gammaproteobacteria bacterium RIFCSPLOWO2_02_FULL_56_15
CCCCCACTTTTTGCTCGGCGATTCGTAGTTCGTACAGTTTCTGCAGATTCAGCCAGAATTCGGCGCTGGTCCCGAAGAAGTGCGCGAGCCGCAGGGCGCTGTCGCCGGTAATCGCCCGCTGGCAGTTCAGGATCCCGGTGATCCGGTTGGTCGGCACCTGAAGCTGCCGGCCAAGTTCAGCCGCGCTCATGCCGAGTTCCGTGAGTTGTCCGGCAAGATGTTCTCCGGGATGAATTGCTCTGTGTGCCATGGTGTTCCTCATCCGGGGTAAAATGCTGTCCCGGTGTTAACCGGGCCGGGCGCAGAGCCCGGTTATTCGAACGCGTGGCCTTGTCCCTGAAGCCCGCGATCTGTCTGCACGGTAACAGCGGTTAGCCGTTACGTCAAGAGTAACGGATTGACTGCCTGCCGGGGGCTGCTTCCCAGGCAATGCAGTATCAGGCAGGATTTTTTACCGGTGGTTTTAGTCATCCTCGATTGTCCCGCAAAGTGTCACCAGTAGGGAATCGCAGACTGGAGATCGCTCCGACATTCTTTCATTAACTGCCCCGGCTTTTCGTACGCCTGGGGGCCAGACGTTTAGTGTACCCGGCCCGATCCCTTCCCTTCCACCACCGAATTCCAACCAGCCTGGAGGATCCCCTGGTTGAGTAGATTGTCGAACATATAGAGCAGCGAACGGTTCAGGTTGAGGGTGAGACCCTGGCCCTGTTGCGGCGAGAGATCCAGCCGGATATCACCGTTCTGCAGCCGGTTCACGCTGATGCGGGAGGCGAGGATACCCGACTCACCTAAGGGGTAGTGCGTGGATTTCTCTTCGTAGGGTTTCTCGAAAGCCCC
>MGYR01000117.1:3985-4963 GCA_001801825.1 Gammaproteobacteria bacterium RIFCSPLOWO2_02_FULL_56_15
TGCTGGTTGGAGGCAAGTATCTGGCGCCCGCCACAGCGTTCGATCTCCTGGCTGAACACGCGCTGCAGTATCCCGGCATAACGGCGCGTCAGCCAGATACGATATTCATCACCGTTCTTCGCGCTGATCCGGAGCAGCAGTCGATCTTCAACCGGTAAATAGCGGACATTCATCTGATGCAGTTGAGTCGTCATTGGGATTATTCTACATGATCAGGAAACCAGTGTGACCCCGTGACAAGGGCATGAGAATGGCCGGGATGGGGACTATGGATCCTCGGCGGCGAGATTGAGCAGCCGCCAGAGACTGCACATGTGATCATAAAGCGCCAGCGCCGACTTGATTGCAAGGGTATCCACACCACGCAACCCGGCGAGCACCTCGGGCTCCAACCTCCATTCACGGGCAAGTACCGCAAGATCCATGGCGGCGGGACCCGCAGCGGCATACTCCCAGTCCAGCAGAAACAGACGTCCGTTGTACTCGATGATATTTTCCGGCGTCAGATCATGGTGCGTCATGACCAGGCTGGCCGAATTCCTGGCCGGCGATTTCAGGAGCCCGATCAGGCGCGCCTGTGTGCGTCTGATTTCCTGGGGTAACTGTATGTGCCGGTCTTCAATCTGCACCAGGTAGTGGTTGATGTGTTCCCGGTAATCCAGCGGCGGCGGTACGAGCGCTAAGCGACTCACACCCTGGATCAGTTTCAGCAAACGATTCCGTCTGCCTTTGTCTTCCAGATCACCGGCCTGCCAGTGACGTCCGTCAAGATAACGGGCGATCAGTACCCCGGACTCCGGGTTGCAGTGAAGCACTTCGGGGGCCAACCCTGCACTGACAGCAGCTTCCAGGACCCGCGCTTCCCGGACCCTGTCCACGCCCGGCAAAGGGTGCGCGGCGTTGATGCGCAGCACCCATAAGGCGCCATCCGCCTCGACCAGGTAACTCGCATTGCTCCGGCCACCGGGCAGGGACCGC
>MGYR01000118.1:0-14310 GCA_001801825.1 Gammaproteobacteria bacterium RIFCSPLOWO2_02_FULL_56_15
AGATCAGCCTGGCGCCCGTCAGCATGCAGGTGGGTACTGTAGATCCCCGCCTCATTGCCAGCCTGCAGGATCACGGCGCCTGCGCCGTCACCGAAAATTACGCAGGTGCCACGATCAGTCCAGTCAAGAATCTTCGAGTTGGTATCCGCGCCCACTACCAGCACACGTTTGCACTCACCGGTCCTGATGAACTTATCCGCCACACTGAGTGCATAGATAAACCCGGAACATACCGCCTGAATATCAAAAGCCGGTATCCCTGTTTCTATACCAAGACGCGCCTGTAGCAGGCAAGCAGTACTCGGAAAGATAAGATCTGGCGTCGAAGTGGCTAGAACAATAAGGTCGATCGAATCGGGGCTGATACCAGCAGACTCGATCGCCCTTGCAGCAGCCTGCTCTGCCATGTCACAGGTGGACTCATTCTCTGCGGCAATATGCCTCTGCCGAATTCCTGTCCTGGCCTGGATCCATTCATCCGAAGTATCTACCATGGATTCCAATTCGGAATTGGGCATTATCCTATCCGGCAGATAACCTCCCGTACCGATGATTCTTGAATAAATCAAAACCGGCTACCTGTATACTAAAAGTTCTTCCAGCCGGCTGGTGATTTTTTCCGGCACCCGCTTCTCTATCTCCACTATAGCCTCTTCAATGGCGTGAAAGAAAGAAAGTCTGTCAGCACTACCATGACTTTTAATCACGATTCCCTTCAGACCCAGCAGACTTGCCCCATTATAACGTCGCGGATCAATTTTCCGCTGAATAGATTTGAGCACTGGCATGGAGACCAGGGCGGCGAGCCTGCCATAAATAGATTTTTTATATTCATTCCTAACATGATGCATCAGGAACCCGGCTACACCCTCACTCGCCTTCAGTGCCACATTCCCCGTAAAACCATCACAGACAATAACATCCACTTTCCCAGTGTAGATATCATTACCCTCGACAAATCCAACATAGTTAAGGTGGCTTTTTGATAACAGACTGGCTGCCTGTTTCACCCTGTCGTTCCCCTTGATTTCTTCCGAACCCACATTAAGAAGGGCTATGCTTGGAGATGCAATATTTTGTACGGCCTTGGTCAGTTCTGACCCCATTACAGCATATTGAAACAGTTGCGCTGCGTCAGGATCCACGTTGGCTCCGAGATCCAAAAGATGTGTTTGGCCAAAGATTCCCGGCATCGTGGAACAGATCCCGGGACGTTCGATACCAGGCAGCATCTTCAGCACAAATCGCGCAATCGCCATCAGGGCGCCGGTATTCCCTGCACTGACACAAGCATTTGCTTCGCAGTCCCTGACCAGATCGATGGCGAGACGCATGGAGGACTGTTTTTTGCTGCGCAGGGCCGATGATGGCAACTCATCCATCTCAATTACTTCCGGTGCATGTTGAATACGCAACCTTCCATCAGTTACAGCACCACTTTGTTGGAGTATCGGCTGGAGTATTTCCTCGCGACCGACCAGGATGAGACTGATATCGTGATATTTATTAAGGATATCCAATGCTGCTGGAACAATCTCAGCAGGGCCATGGTCTCCACCCATGGCATCCAGAGCGATACATCCGGCCATTCAGCGTTGGATAGGTTCGGTTAATTCAGAGACGCAGAGGTCTTCAAGTTTACCGACATCTTGACTATTCGATTGCTTCCTTGTCCTCGATTATTTTCTTGCCCCGGTAATACCCGGTCACACTCACATGGTGTCTCCTGTGAATTTCACCGGTAGTAGGCTCGGTAGACAATGCGGGGCGTTTCAGAGCGTCATGTGCACGTCGCATATCCCGTCTTGATGAAGATTTTCTGTTTTGTTGCACAGCCATAAATAACCCTCTTTGCTATGTTGATTACAACTACTTTATAAATTTCAAATTCTTCAAGACCGTGAAGGGAGTATCCCGCACCGTGGAATATTCTCTCATCAGACTATCTGACGGGCACTCAGCGATCGAGTGCGCCGGTGCTATAGGCAGTCCAAGCAGGATCTCATCTTCCAGCAGCATGACCAAGGACAGGCTGCCACTGTCATGTAATAATGGCTCGTAGTGAACGGGCAATTCCTGCATCCGGATCCTGTCAGTGACTACCGCCAGACAAATCTTTCCCGACTGACAAAGGCTGACAGGATTTAGACATCTCTGGCAGTATGCCTGGAGGCTGACGCTGTATTGACCGGTTATACAATGGATTCCCTGGTCATCCCGGCCAAACGCCAGCTCAAACCAAACAGAACCTGAATCATCTACCGTAATTTCCAGCAATCTGGGCATCAGAGCAAGCGCAAACTCACCCGATATCGTCCCACGCTGTTCAATCAGGAGCGGCAGATCAATAAACTGAGGGACTGGCGCCATCAGGCCGGCAAGTGTAGCGACACTGTTTTTAACTGTCAAAGGGAATAACACATGAATATAATTTAACCCATTGACTTGACAAGTATTTATCAACTCTAATCATATTCTTGCTACATTCCAGCCATGCAGGGCTTTATGGGAGAATCCGTCATTACCATCATACTTGCATCATCATCCAGATACCGGGCCAGTTTGCTGAAACGGCTCAATATCCCCTTTCAAGCCATCAATCCCCATATTGATGAAGCAAGACTGAATGGTGAAAGTGCCCGATCCATGGTGGAACGGCTGTCAATAGCCAAGGCCAGGGCAATCCACGAACTTCCGAAAGGATCACTCGTGATCGGTTCGGACCAAGCTGCGGTTCTGAATGAAAAAATCATCGGAAAACCCGGCAATCATCCTGCAGCATTGGCTCAATTACTGGAAGTGAGCGACAGAATTATTCGCTTTTACACAGGCTTATGTGTCTGGAACAATACAGATGATACGGTCCAGGTTGACTGCATCGAATGTGCGGTGAAATTTCGATGTCTGACAAAAGCAGAGATCAATCGTTACCTGCTCCAGGAACAACCCTATGACTGTGCCGGCAGTTTTAGATCCGAAGGCTATGGGATCACACTTTTTGAGAGTATCAGTGGAAGTGACCCCACCGCCTTGATTGGTCTGCCGTTGATCCGCCTGAGCGCAATGTTGCGGAATGCAGGATTGCACCTGCCATGAACTAAAGCGGGTTATATCCACACCGTCCAAGCTCAATGAATACTGAGCAGCGCAGGTACGAACATCTTTTCTGCAACTGAGGTACCTATACCTCTGGCAAGACGGTCGAGATAATTTTCCTGATAGGTATAATCCACTATTTCTTCCGCACCGATGACCTCCCTGGCGACGTAAGCGGCACTCCCAAGTTCGTCCACCAACCCCAGTTCCAGCGACTGTTCACCTGTCCAGACCAGCCCTGAGAAGATGATTGCGTCATCCTTTAGCCGGTCACCTCTGCCCTCCTTGACGACACCCATAAACTGTTGATATATCCCATCAAGGAGTGCGTCCGCGTGCTGCCTGTCCTGTTCACTGAGTGGAGAGAATGAATCCATGAATCCCTTATTATCACCAGCATGCAGGAGTCGCCGTTCGATACCGAGTTTATCCATGGCTTCTACATAACCGAATCCGGACATGATGACGCCGATGGAGCCCACCAGGCTGGCTTTATCAGCGAATATTTTGTCTGCTGCGACAGCTATATAGTAACCACCAGAGGCACAGGTATCGACGATCACTGCGTACAGGGGGGTCTCGGGGTGGATTTTTCGCAGTCGCTTGATCTCATCGTAAACATAGCCAGCCTGTACCGGACTGCCTCCTGGGCTGTCGATACGCAGGATTATTCCTGCGATGTTCCTGTTACGGTAGGCCGCACGGAGGCCGCTGATGATGTTATCGGCGCTCGCCTGCGAATCAGCTGCTATAACACCGCTGATATCCACCAGAGCGGAATGCCTGCTGGTATTCAAAGTGTTCAATTCCTCATTCTGCGAGACATAAACCAGAAGAATCAGAAACAGCCAGAAAGCCCCCAGCAACTTGAAAAAAATACCCCAACGGCGGCTCGTGCGCTGTTCTGCCAGAAACTCCCTGGCGATCTGATTGACCAGTGGTTGCTGTGAAGGAAGGTTATGCCCATTATTGCCGGTAGTTGCGTTGAGATTATCGTTCATAGTTACACCAGATCGGTTATTCAGGAAGTGTCAAAGCTCGGATCTCGCCGGACAGTAGCCATGCCGGCAATTCACCAAGGTCGTTAAAACATATCTGTGGTCTAAATTCTAGCAGATCCGAACGTTCTGCAGCACCATACGGTCACTGCTGGGGAATCTACACCGGCATTACCAGTCATCCGCAGCTCACGTCTGCTCTCACTTATGATTAGAGTCGCTTCTGAGCAACCGCCGCTTGCATGCTGCATATGCGATCCTCAAGGGAATCGGTAGGTGTGCCATCCCAATCAAAAACAATCAGCCCGTACACGGATCCAAAGCATCCAGCACCTGTTGTAGTACCGTAGGTAATGGAGCGGAAAATTCCGTTCGTACAAGGAACTCCATTCTGGGTAACCTGAGCAGGCTCGCATGGAGAAAGATTCTACGCAGCCCCATCTTTCGCATCCGGCGGTTGAACTCCCTGTCGCCGTACTTGTCATCGCCCGCTACAGGATGACCAAGGTGGCCAGCGTGTACCCGGATCTGGTGGGTACGCCCCGTCTGCAATCTCACTCGCACCAGGGTAGCCTCAGGATAATCCCTTACCTTTTCCAGCAGGGTAACTGCTGATTTACCCAGATTATTGACTTCTACCATACGCTCGCCCGATCTCGATCTGTTGCTTGCAAGCGGTTCGTGGATTTCCTTGATCTTTCCAGACAAGTTACCTTTGAGCAGACTAAGGTATTGCTTTTCCACCCCGCCTGATACCAGAGCTTCATGTAGCATTCTCAGTACCGGCATTTTTTTTGCGATGAGGAGACAACCCGAGGTCTCCCGGTCCAGGCGGTGCACCAACTGCCACGATTCTGCATCTGATCGGAGCATACGCAGCAGTTCGATAATGCCCCAGCTTCGCCCGCTACCCCCGTGAACCACAATTCCCGATGGCTTATTGAGCACAACCAGTTCATCGTCCTCATACAGAAAACATCCCATAACCATTTTTTCCAGGTAGCTGCCCGGGGGGGTGAGCCGGTTATTTGGTTCTACAGGTCTGAGGGGTGGGATCCTGACTTTGTCGCCCAAATTCAGCTTGTAGGAGGGCCTCTTCCGGCCGCCATTGACCCTGACTTCACCCTTACGGAGCATCTGGTAGATACGAGATCTGGGAACTCCTTTCAATTCATTGAATAGATAATTATCAATCCTGCGGTTTTCTGCATCAGTACTGATGAGTATCTGTTTTCCGGGTACTTTTTCGCCTTTATCCCTGTTCATGGCCCTGTGTGGATGTTGCTGGTTTCATATAAGATTGATATAGTATCCATCTGACCGGAAATAAAAATTCTGGTTCTGCCCAGAATGAATGTCATCGTGTGATACTGTCCATTCGTAACGACGGAGCTGGCAAGCATTCGTGATGCCGATATGCCCGGTGGCATATCCAGTGCTTCACTCCTCTGTCCAGGCTGGATAGCTGTGAAGAATAACTTTGACAGACTGGGCGAATAAAGGGAATCGCGTCACGGTAACCTGGTCCCCAAAGGTGATATGGGTTTTTTTTACCCGAGTTTTGCCTAGTGATTCTACCAGCACTGGGATCTGAGCGCGATTGAACAGAAATGTAAACCTGGAGCCCGATACATCGCCGGGAGCCAGGAGTCACCGGCCCCCGCCCCCCTATAAACACAATCAAGTGGCAAGGGCAGATACAGGGACCGGTGATGCAGTTCGGGAATTATTTTAATGAAAAGAATGCTGATTAACGCAACTCAGCCGGAAGAGTTGCGGGTGGCCTTAGTGGACGGCCAGCAACTGTATGACCTGGATATAGAGACTCCTTCCAGAGAAAAAAAGAAATCGAATATTTACAAGGCCCGGGTTGTCCGTATTGAACCGAGCCTGGAGGCTGCGTTTGTCGATTTCGGAGCAACTCGGCATGGATTTCTGCCGTTCAAGGAAATCTCCCGATCACTGTTTAAGACCCGGGATGGCGAAAGCGGCCAGGGACGGGTCAGCATCAAGGAAGAACTGGAACCAGGTCAGGAGTTTATCATACAGATTGACAAGGAAGAGCGAGGGAACAAGGGAGCTGCCCTGACCACCTCCATCAGCCTGGCCGGTCGTTACCTGGTCCTGATGCCCAATAATCCTCGTGCCGGTGGTGTATCCAGGCAGATTGAGGGTACTGATCGGTCTGATGCCAGGGAAGCCATGAGCGTACTGGAGATCCCCCAGGACATGGGTCTGATACTCAGGACCGCCGGGATCGGCAAGGACAGTGATGAACTGCAATGGGACCTCGATTACCTCTTGCATCTGTGGGAAGCCATTGCCAATGCCGCTAAAAGCAAGCCTGCCCCATTTCTGATTTACCACGAAAGAGACCTGGTAATACGGGCCATTCGTGATTACCTGCGTAATGACATCAGTGAAATCTGGATCGATGATTCGGATGTCTATGATCGCGCAAGAGATTTCATGCAGCAGGTTATGCCTGGAAACCTGTCTAAACTCAAGCTTTATACGGAAAACGACCCCCTATTCAACCGGTACCAGATTGAAGGACAGATCGAGACTGCCTTCTCGCGAAAGGTAAACCTGCCATCGGGTGGCGCCGTGATTATCGACCACACCGAGGCATTGACCAGTATTGATATCAATTCTGCGCGGTCTACAGCCGGAGGAGACATCGAGGAAACCGCATACAACACGAATCTGGAAGCCGCTGATGAAATCGCGAGACAATCGCGGCTCCGCGACTTGGGTGGTTTGATCGTCATCGATTTCATCGACATGATGAATTCTCGTCACCAGAGGGACGTAGAAAACCGCCTGAAAGACGCTCTCAAGATCGATCGCGCCCGGGTACAAGTAGGCCGGATCTCGCGTTTCGGTCTCCTGGAGATGTCAAGACAACGATTGCGCCCTTCCTTGGGAGAATCCAGTCACATTCCATGTCCGAGATGCGATGGCCAGGGAACCATACGAGGGGTCGAATCGCTGGCCCTCGCGGTACTGCGTATTCTCGAAGAAGATGCCATGAAGGATTCCACAGCCAAGATTATAGCGCGGCTACCAGTTGACACAGCGACCTTTCTACTCAATGAAAAGCGGCAGGGAATTAGAGAGATTGAACTCCGGCTGGATGTTGAGATCATCATAATCCCTGATGCCAGAATCGAAACTCCTCATTATCATGTCCAGCGTGTTCGCCTGTCCGAGGTGGAGGCACATGCCCATAACAAAGCCAGCTATGCCATCCCGCGACCGACCGAGGAAGAAATCAATGATGACAGAAGCTCACCCACGGCAACCCGGCAAGTGGAAGAACCGGCAGTTAAACAAGTGATCCAGGAAAAGCATGTGCCTGCCCCCCGGAAGAAAGGCTTGATAGCCCGGATCTTCGGAAGCTTTTTCGGACAAGTCACAGAAAAACCCAAAGCTGCAGGAACCTCCCAGACAGGTTCCCGAAGACCGCTGAACACACCAACCTCAAAGCTGCAGGAACATCATGATTCCATCAAAGGCAGCTCCAGAAATCGGTCCAAACCACAAAAGCAGCAGCAACCCCGGGTTGGTTCGACCGAGACCAGCAGCGCTGTGGGTATTGGTACTGCTACTGGTGCTCCTGGCAGTGAAAGCCGGGGAGGTAGGCGGAAGAAAAACCAGGGCAACCGGCAAACGGGCCGCAATACCGGTGAAACCAATGGGCAGCCAAGAGAAACCCGAAACAACGACCGTGTCAGGAATCGGCAGGAAAACCGGCAGGGTGATCCTCAAGCCCGGGCTGATGGCCAGGAATCCCGGAACAAGAAATCCGGTAATCAGAGAAACCGTAACCGGAATACTTCCCGCAGTGCGGATAAGAACGGGGAAACACTGCCACACGAAAGCGTCAGTGACAGCCGTCAACCTCCCGGAAATAACGCCACATTGCCAAATGACTCAGTGGTGAACCAGACCCCCCCCAGCAAACCTTCGGCTGAAGCCCTTTCAGTTTCAGTCATACCCTCTGATCGAGAACTTAGTGCTGATCTTTTCCCGAGTCCCGATAGCGGGCAATTATCTCCTCGGGTGAACATTCCAGCCAGCACTGGACATGAGGTAAAAGCAGACTCATCTCCGGCGAATATTAATCTCAGTGCGCAAGCCCAAGCTCAACCTGCACAACAATATCCGCAGACCGTTCCGAAGACAATCCCGGATCCGGAGAGTAATAGCGTTACCCAAGTCAATCCCCGGTTTGCTGCTAACACTGCAGGAAACCCGGATCAGCTGAGACAAGCAGGTTCCTCCGATGCAACAAGTCAGACAGACGCTGTCGCGTCCTCCAGACCTGAGAATGCAACACCGCAACAGGTAGCAGTAGAAAAGCCAGGGGAATAGCTGCCGTGGAACATGATGTGTTGAGATAATAATGAGCCCCGAATAACTCCATATTCCGAACTTCTCAGGGCGGGATCCATCTCAAGTATTGCAAGGAATCTCTGGCTTTTTCAGAGGTGTATCAATGCTCCCTTGCAGCATGAAAGACAACACCTGGCCAGCGTTCCGTGATCAAATCAAGGTTGATCTTCGTTGGGGCCAGATAGGTGAGGTGACTTCCGCCATCAATTGCCAGATGACTGCTCACCCTGCTTTTAAATTCCCGCAAACGGAGCGGGTCATCGCAGGATATCCAGCGCGCAGTTACCACTGAAACAGCGTCGTAGCTGCATTCGACACCGTATTCGTTCCTGAGTCTGTAGGCCACCACATCAAACTGCAAAATGCCAACGGCGCCTAGAATGATATCATTGCTGTCCAAGGGCCTGAATACCTGTACTGCACCTTCTTCCCCCAGTTCCAATAGACCCTTCAACAAGGCCTTTGACCTCAATGGATCCCGCAGTTGCACGCGACGAAATAGTTCAGGAGCAAAATGGGGCACGCCGGTGAAATTGAGTTCCTCCCCTTCTGTAAAGGTATCACCGACCTGAATTGTGCCATGATTATGCAGACCCAGGATATCCCCGGCACAAGCTGTGACCGCCAGATCCCGTTCACCAGCCATGAATGTCAAGGCATTGGCCACCGCGATTTCCCTGCCATGTCGTACATGGTACAACTTCATACCACGCTGATAACTTCCAGAGCAGATCCTGAGGAATGCTACCCGGTCCCTGTGCGCCGGGTCCATATTTGCCTGGATCTTGAATACAAAACCGGTGAAGCGGTTTTCATTGCCACTAACGGTACGCTCAAGCGCGTGCCGTGGTAGAGGTGATGGGGCGTACTCGACCAGGTGATCCAGAAACTGTACTACTCCGAATTTGTGCAAAGCACAGCCAAAAAAGACCGGAGTCTGCTTACCGTTCAGAAACTCCTCACGGTTAAATTCCGGATAGATCCCTTTGGCAAGCTGAATCTCTTCAATCACTGCATTCAGGTCTCGACCCAGGAGGACCTTGGCCGCCTCGCTGTGCAGACCTGTGATGGTTTCGAAATCACCCTCCTTCGCCTCCTTTGAATAAAGATAATATTCATCATTCACAAGATGATAAAGCCCCTTAAGTCGTGTCCCCATCCCGATCGGCCAGGTTAATGGAACACACTGTATCCCCAATTGTTCCTCAATCTCGTCAAACAATGTGATGGGATCTTTGCCTTCACGGTCAAGTTTATTGACAAAGGTTGTTACCGGAGTATCGCGCAATCTGCACACGTCCATCAGCTTGATGGTCCGCTCTTCTACACCTTTGGCAACGTCAATCACCATCAATGCCGAATCCACTGCAGTCAGAGTTCTATAGGTATCTTCAGAAAAATCCGCATGTCCTGGAGTATCCAATAAATTGAACACCCGGTTTCCATAATGGAATTGCATGACGGAACTGGTTATCGATATTCCTCGTTCCTTCTCCATGGCCATCCAGTCGGAAGTCGCATGACGTGTGGATTTTCTGGCCTTAACCGTACCGGCCAGCTGGATTGCACCCCCGATATAGAGCAACTGTTCGGTTACTGTGGTTTTTCCGGCATCCGGATGGGAAATAATTGCAAAGGTTCGGCGTCTCTTGATTTCGTTTTCAATCGACTTCTCACCATGGTTGGCGTCCTGCATACGGGCCAGCATACAAATACAATCAGCGTTCAGTACAGGTTACCGGATACCGAATCAGACGATCCTGACACGGGCTCTGGCCTGGTTCATTAATTGCTTCATTTCCATCACTGCTGTTGCCATGCCAGACAGAACAGCCCTGGCTATTATGGCGTGTCCTATATTCAATTCGTGGATTTCCGATATTGCCGCGACTGCCTGCACATTGTGGTAATTCAATCCGTGACCGGCATTCACCTGCATACCCTTGCTCCGGGCGAGTTGAACGGCATGGAATATCTTGTTCAATTCGTCCGCTTGGTGGTCGTTTCCGGCAGCGGCGTATGTGCCAGTATGAATCTCGACGGCGGATGCGCCTGTTGCATGACTCGCCTCAATCTGATGTGCCACCGGATCAATAAATAATGAAACTCTGATCCCGGCCTCCTGTAATTTTCGGCATACGTATTCCACTCGTGATTTCATTCCCTTCACGTCAAGCCCTCCTTCCGTTGTGAGTTCCTCCCGTTTCTCCGGCACCAGACAGCAATAAGCCGGATTCAGTTTCAGAGCGATCCCCACCATTTCATCCGTAACTGCCATTTCCAGATTTAGAGCAAGGCCGAGGACTTCCTTGAGCGCAAATACATCCCGCTCCTGTATATGCCTGCGATCCTCCCGCAAATGTACTGTAATTGAATCAGCGCCGGCCTGCTCTGCGAGCAAAGCTGCCTGGACTGGCTCAGGGTATCTGGTTTTCCTCGCCTGCCTCAGGGTTGCAACATGATCAATATTGACTCCGAGAAAAATCCTCTGCACTGTACTGGTACCTCAAGCAACCAAGAATGATGGTGTGTAATATTAGCTGGAATGTAGCACGCGGTATATTATTTCGCCGAAGAAATTCCCAGATAGGCTTGGTACATTTCCCGGCTGAGAAGCAGCTTGTTACCCAGATGACTATTGATGGCCTTTCGCATGATCTGTTTTGCCTGGCGCATGGTTTTCGCCGTCTCCAGCTTACCTCTTTCCAGCCCTATGAGCGTTGCGCCGGATACGGGGAAAAGCTGCTCCCCGGGGATGTCTCTTTCAAGCGGTCCGTAATTTATTCGGTAGTAATAATCACATTCAGGGTTTACAGACCTACCAGTGTCAACGGCATGATCAAGAATCAGCCCATAACCGAGCGTTTTAAGAAAGTCTAATTCGAACCTTCTCAAGACATGTTCTTCATTTTCTCTTGCATGCAGGGATTCCAGAGTCCGTTCGTAGGCTGCAAATAACTGTGGATGTGCCTCATGCCTGTGTAACAGGCGTAACATCAACTCATTGATATAAAATACCGACATCAGCCACCTGCCATGGAGTTCGAATGGATGATATCCAGCCTCGATATCGGTCATTGTGCCCATCTCGCCCCGGATTGACCAGGCGATATCGAGCTTCCGCCCGATCTGCAGAAGATATCTATCCCGGAAACCCTTTCTCCTCACCCCTCTGGCTACCAGTGAAATCCTCCCATGCTCACTGGAAAATACTTCAAGGAGCTTACTGGTTTCACGATAATCCCGTTGGTGGAGAATAAAGCATGGATGCAGCGGGACTCTCACTTCTATAGTTCCCCGTCGCCCGCCCTATTGCTCGTATCCGAATTCTTTCATAGCCCTGGCATCACCTGTCCAGTTTTTTCTGATCTTTACCCAGGTCTGGAGATAAAGTTTGCAACCGAACATGGATTCCATATCTTTTCTGGCTTTTTCTCCTGCGGCCTTAAGCATAAGCCCGCCCTTGCCGATGATGATCCGTTTCTGACTTTCTCCTTCCACCCAGATCACGGCGTCCACATATATGATTCTCGGCTGCCGTTCGAATCGCTCAATGGTAACCGCTATCCGGTATGGCAGTTCCTCCCCCAGCTGACGGATCAACTTCTCCCGGATAAACTCCGCCGCGAAAAACCTTTCATTCCGGTCAGATAACTGATCTATGGGGTACTCCGGAGGAGCCACAGGCAGCAATGCAACCACGGCGGATTCCACAGCATCGATATTCTCATTCCGGGTGGCCGAAACAGGGATGATGTCATTGAATTTATTTTTCCCGGACAGTTGTTTGATAAACGGCAGTAGTTGTCCTCGGTCCTGCAGGCGATCGATTTTGTTGATCAGTAGCAATACAGGGATATTTAATTTTCCTAACAGACCATGGACGTGTTCATCCATTGTGTTCCATACCAATGCTTCAACCATCATCAGTACCACGTGGACTTGCTCAATGGCTTTTCTGGTTTCACGCGCCATGTGACGGTTGAGTGAATCCCGGTATCGGGTCTGTAAGCCTGGAGTATCCACGAAGATCGCCTGGTAATTCGGTCCACTCCTGATTCCATACAGGCACCATCGGGTGGTTTGTGGTTTACTGGAAGTGATGCTCATCTTCTGACCTATAATCCGGTTCAGTAATGTCGATTTGCCGACATTTGGTCTCCCGACGATGGTCACGTAACCACAACGAAACTCTCCAGGCGGATACTTCCCTGAGTCGCTCATTCAACTCCGGACTCCAGCATTTTCAGGGCGCGACTTGCGGCAAGCTGCTCTGCTTCCCGCTTGCTCCTTCCTCGAGCGTGAAATAGCGTACTCAAATCCCCGATGAGACAGCTTACAACAAATTCACGATCATGGGCCTCGCCAATCTCCTCGATTACTTCGTAGACCGGGAGTTGTTTTTTCCTGGCCTGCAGTAGTTCCTGTAATCTTGTTTTTGGATCCTTTTCAGGGGATTCCGCAGCCAAGTTTAGCAATTGATCAGCATACAGATTCTGGACGAAGAGACGACAGGTCTCGATATCCGAATCAATGTAAACCGCTCCTATAAGTGCTTCCAGGGCATTGGCAAGTATTGAATCCCGACGCCAGCCACCGCTTTTCCTTTCTCCAGTGCCCAGTTTGATATGACTGCCGATACTAATCGAACGGGCAATCCCTGCCAGTGTCTCGCGTTTGACCAATGTAGAGCGCATCCTGGTCAATGCACCTTCTTTGTGTTCCGGGAAACGGGTATACAATATCTCTGCTATCAGGAACCCGAGTATGGCATCACCAAGGTATTCAAGGCGTTCATTGTTGGCGTCGCAGTAGCTGCGGTGGGTAAGCGCCTCCTCCAGAAGCTTGGAATTTCGGAAACTATAACCAAGTTTTATCGAAGGAAGCGCATCACTCACTTCCTTCCGGTCCCCGTAGCGGCTTGCTCTCGTTAAACTCCATCATCAAGTATAGGTCGGCAAACAACTTGCTTTTTGCCTGGTATGTAACTCGCATGATTCTGGGTCCATCTTTCTTTTCTGATTTTTCCACAAATACAAAATCCTTGAGCGTAGAGCTGCTGAAGCGGCTGATATTGGTGACCTGTATCTGCTTGTAAAAAGAATTCTGCACTTCCTTGGTGGAAAGTTCCGTAGCGTCGGGTCTCGAAACCACCGTATTCATTGCGGATATCACCTGCATCTTTTCGTTATAGAGTGGAAATGCCCTTAGCGAAAACAAGACCACAATAGCAATGAATGCCAACACAAAAAGGAAACCCCACATGGTGATACCCAGTTGTCTGTTCGAACTGTATCTCATCATTAAGCCCTCGTTATTTAAAGAGATCAAAAGACTAGATTATCCTGCCGATGCGTTTCCCATTTACTCCACCGCCTTTCCAATCCCAGTTCATCCAGATGAAGAACGCCCTACCAATAAGGTTCTCATCCGGAACGAAACCCCAGTAGCGGCTGTCCTTGCTATTATCGCGATTGTCCCCGAGTACGAAATAACTACCATCCGGAACAACCAGTTCAATGCTGTCAGTAAATCCACGGGTCGGCGCAAGTAATATATCATGTTCGACAGCATCGAGTGACTCCAACTTCCGGTTCCAGCCATCCATTTCCCGTCCGGATCCGTTTATACGAAACCTGCCTAGATTTTCCTGCTCCATGACCTTGCCGTTAATGTACAGTGTTTTATTGTAGTACCTAATATGATCACCTGGTATACCGATCACTCTTTTAATGTAGGGTATGCTGGGATCTGGCGGGTAACGAAAGACTATAACATCGCCTTGTACTGGCTTGCCGTTCTCAAAGACCTTAGTGTT
>MGYR01000118.1:14365-35068 GCA_001801825.1 Gammaproteobacteria bacterium RIFCSPLOWO2_02_FULL_56_15
CAAAGACCTTAGTGTTGAGCACGGGAAGCCGCAATCCGTAATCGTATTTATTGACCAGGATGAAGTCTCCGATCAGCAGGGTTGGCATCATTGACGCTGAAGGGATCCGGAATGGCTCCGCCACGAATGATCGTAGGACGAGGACAATCAGAAAGATGGGAAAGAAGGAACGTGCGGTTTCGACAATAAATGGTTCCTTTATTATGCTTCCCGCTTCCGTTTCCGACAACTTGTCCGCAATCCCCTTGTTCCGCGCCGGTGCGAACTTCCAGGCATAAACCGCCCAGATAAAACCACTGCTCAAAGTCAAAAACACCAGTAAAGCTGAAAAATCAAAATTCATATCATTTATCCCCTTTGCTCAGCATATAAGTATCATTCTTCCTTGCCCACGTGAAGTATCGCCATAAACGCCTTCTGGGGAATCTCAATTGATCCGAATTGTTTCATGCGTTTTTTGCCTTCTTTCTGCTTCTCAAGCAGTTTCCTCTTGCGTGTGATATCTCCACCATAGCATTTGGCGGTGACATTTTTTCGTAATGCCTTGACCGTGGTCCGGGCCAGGATTTTTGAACCAATAGCTGCCTGGATTGCCACTTCGAACATCTGTCTCGGTATGAATTCCTTCAGTTTCCGAGTCAATTCTCCCCCACGTTTCACTGCCGTATCATGATGCACGATGCAGGAAAGTGCGTCGATCCGTTCTCCGTTGATCAGGATGTCCAGTTTTACCAGATTGGCGGGCTGGTGTCTCAGATAAGTGTAATCAAAGGAAGCATAACCCCGACTGACAGATTTCAATCGGTCAAAAAAATCCAGGACCACCTCATTCAGGGGCAGCTCGAATTCCAGACTCATCTGTTTGCCTAGATACTGCATCTTTCTCTGGACACCGCGTTTTTCAATACAGAGTGTGATGACATTACCAATATATTCCTGAGGCACAAGGATATCAGCCCGGATTACCGGTTCCCGAATTTCCTTTAAGCGGCCCGGATCCGGCAATCTGGCTGGATTATCTATACGCAGGACCTGACCTACAGTCGTCTCTACTTCGTAGACGACTGTAGGTGTCGTCGTAATGAGTACCAGATCGTATTCCCGCTCCAGCCGCTCCTGGACGATTTCCATGTGCAACATACCAAGAAAACCGCAACGGAACCCGGAACCGAGTGCCTGCGAAGTCTCTGGTTCATAATGGAGTGCTGCATCATTGAGTTTCAATTTTGCAAGCGCATCACGAAAATTCTCGAATTCCCCGGAATCCACGGGAAACATGCCCGCAAATACTCTGGGTTGAATAATCCTGAATCCGGACAGGGGAGTTTCCGCGGGTGTACGGGCCGAGGTCAAGGTATCCCCAACGGGAGCAGCGTTAATATCCTTGAGCCCGGTAACTACATAACCGACCTCGCCGGTTTCCAGGCTTTGCCGGACTGTACGTTTAGGCGTAAATACGCCCAACTGATCGATATCATGGTTCTGCCCCGTGGACATCACGCGGATTTTATCCCCGGTCCTGATCTTGCCATCAAATACCCGAACCAGAGAAACTACCCCCAGGTAATTATCAAACCATGAATCTATTATCAGCGCTTTCAATGGCGCATCGGCGTTACCCTGGGGAGGAGGGATCTTGCGGATGATTTGCTCAAGAAGTTCCGGAACTCCCTGGCCGGTCTTGGCGCTCACCCTGATGGCGTCCGTCGCCTTAATTCCGATAATTTCCTCAATCTCCACAATAACCTTCTCCGGATCAGCAGAAGGGAGATCTATCTTATTAAGAACCGGCACCACCTCCAGGTTACTTTCAATCGCAGTAATACAATTTGCGACGCTTTGTGCTTCGACACCCTGGGCAGCATCTACAACCAACAGTGCCCCTTCACAAGCGGAAAGAGAGCGTGAAACTTCATAACTGAAGTCAACATGGCCCGGTGTGTCAATCATATTGAACTGATAGCATTGACCATCAGCACCGTGATATTCCAGCCGGACACTCTGCGCCTTGATGGTGATTCCTCTCTCCTTTTCCAGATCCATGGAGTCAAGCACTTGTGACGACATTTCCCTTTCGCTCAGGCCGCCACAAAGCTGGATAAACCTGTCCGCAAGAGTGGATTTGCCGTGATCTATGTGGGCAATGATGGAGAAATTACGTATGTTTTGCATAGCTGCGTCTGGAGAGTTCGATAAAGACGAACCAAGCGCAGGAGGCGCCGACTGGTTGGTCAAATCGAATTCTGAGGGTCCCGGAACCCGGTCAAAGGCGGCGATTCTACCTGGTAGGGCCTGTTTTTCCTATATCAAAATATGCAAAGAAACAGCTCTTTCCGCATCTCTGACTAGGTTATTCGATCTTGACAGCGAGAAAGATAGGATTCCCTCGTCGTTGGACGAGAACCGGGACTGATTTGCTTTCGGGCAATCCTGCAACGAGTTCAATAAAATGCACCGCATTGAGGATTTTGATGTTGTTCAGAATAAGAACAATATCTCCGGCCCTGATACCGGCCTGACTGGCTGGCCCTTCCTGCACATCCTCGACAAGGATGCCACTTTCCTTCAGCTTGAGTACTTCTCGCTCATTCCCAGTCAGATCCCTGACGATCAGGTTCAGTTGGTTATTACTTGAAGTAAGCTGGGACTGCCCTGGCGTATTTCCGGAAGATGCTATTTCCGCTTCCTCCGGGAGTTCCGAAATAAGTACTTGCAGCGTCTCTTTTCTCCCTCTCCTGATAACTTCCACAGGGATTTTCGTGCCCACCTGGGTATTGCCTACCATGGCTGGGAGATGTAGCGATGAATTCACTTCGACGTCGTCAAATCGTACGATAACATCGCCAACTGCTATGCCGGCACTATCTGCGGGACTCCCGGGCAGGACTTTGGCGACAGCAGCACCATAGGGTTTTTCCATACCGAAAGATTCGGCAAGTTCTCTGTTGACATCCTGGATCAAAACCCCCAGCCAACCCCGGGATACATGGCCCTGTGCTCTGATCTGTTGATAGACATTGCTGACCAGGTTGGCTGGTACTGCGAAAGAAAGGCCCATGAATCCACCGGTCCTGCTGTAGATCTGGGAATTCACACCCACCACATCCCCGTCCATATTAATCAGTGGCCCGCCGGAATTTCCAGGATTGATCGGCACATCTGTTTGAATAAACGGAACATAACTCTCATCGGGAAGAGGCCTGCCGATAGCACTGACGATCCCCTTGGTCACGGAGTAATCCAGATTAAAAGGTGAACCTATGGCCAGTACCCACTCCCCAACCTTAAGGCTGGAAGAGTCCCCCAGTCGCAGTACAGGCAGGTCATCCTCGTCAATCTTCAGGACCGCGATATCGCTACGTTCGTCCGTACCGATGACTTCGGCATCAAATTCCCTGCGATCATTAAGCCGAACGACGATCTTGTCAGCATTCTCAACGACATGGTAATTAGTGATGATGTATCCATCCTGGGAAATGATGAATCCGGAACCCAGCGAGGATTGTTCCTGAAGGGGTTGTCCGTCTTCCCGCTCATCCCCAAAATATCTGCGAAAAAATTCGTAAAACGGGCTGTTTTCCGGTATGTCAGGCATATGGTGAGGGTTTACGGAAGGGTCGGTTGTATTTGGCGCCATGGTTGTACTGATATGCACCACAGCCCTGGCGTTTTTTTCCACGAGGGCCGTAAAATCCGGTAATTCCATGGAGTAAACCTGCGCCGACATAAGCAGTATCCACAAAACCAGGGGAACTGAGAAAGAGTAACAACGATTACTGTATGCATTCATACTGCACATTTATCCATAAAATAATGACCTCTCACTGGTGGCTGGTCACAATGGAGGTCGCCATTCCGCGCACAGTGGCGCCGGGTACTTCACCAACGGCAGTCACTAGATAGCCATCGATAAGCTCAGAGTAGACATTTACAGCGCCCATTTTCTGTACACCTGGCGAACCCTCCGGTGAGTTGTCGGTTTTTTCCACAAAAACGGACACCATAGCCAGTCCATCAGTATAAACCAGATGTTCGATGGCTTCAGCATCCTCCCCATTCACTTTCTGCTCGTAATTTGTCAGAGCAAAACCTGTGGGCATCCATTCTGCCTTCCAGTATACCCCCTGGATCTCTCGATAATGTTCGACGGTGGAGCTGTTATGCAGCGTATATCCGGCGCCGTTGATGGAGGTTTTCAGCAGCTCATCCGGAATACTTTCCAGGATTTCCATCTGAGTAAAAAGGATCTGCTCTAGCGGAAAACCACCATTGCCATTGAGCTCCGATTTAAGTAAGAGATGGCTGTCTTTATCGATCCAGAGTCGGTAACCGTAACGGTACTCATCCCTGGGCGAGATAACAACTACCCAGGTTTCTTTGCCCGCGACCCGGTCTTCACCGATATTAGCGAAATCATAATACTCTGCAATTCTATCAATAGATTCGGGAAATTGGGTGGAAAGGAATTTGTGGGACCGACTTTTCTCGACCAGAATCTGTTTGTTATCCGGGAATATACAGGTAACAGAATGCCGTGTCCTGATTACTTCCCGCGGAGAACCGGTCAATGAAATCAACCTCTCCGTTACCCCTTCATTACCAGACTTGTGTATGAGGCGCATGGTATCCATGCTGAGCTCACGCCGGTAGATAAAAATCCCGTCATAATTTAACTCCCTGGTGGCATTGCTCATGCGGTCAAGGAGTTCAAGCGCACTTGTATTCAGTTCGGCAGCAGTTATAGTTGTCTGGGTGAATAATAAAAATGCGCAGAGAATGCCCTGATAAGTCGAAAGCTTATATACCGGATTACTATTGATCAGGATCATTAGCAATAATTCTCACATAGGGATTCACACCCTGAACTCCATTACCCATGCTCCGGTATTCATAATAGTTTAACAGATAGCTGTTCATCCGGGTATTTCCATCAGCATTGGTGAGGCGGATATCGCCGCGATCTTGATAGGGCACAGTGCTCTCGGCCGTGTCGAGTCGAGGTGCAGGTAACAGGATTTCCAATGCTGCGACGGGCTGCGCCATGGTTGTATGACTCTCCTGTTCGCCCCGATCCTTCAGCGAAAGGATGGCGACTGCTGCAACCGATGCTGCGATGGCCAGTCCTGCGAGGGGTTTTAAGTAGAAAATGGAAGTTTTAGGGCGGGGTTTGAATATGGCGGGTTCTTTTCTGATCTTATCGGCGATGCGGCAGGCAAGTTGCCGATCCGCACAGGCTCTGATGCCCTGGCACAGCACATCGGAAATGATATGGTATCGCCACCATGTATATCTGGCATTCTCGTTCCCGGACAGCCATCCAATAAATCCATCGTCTACCTGATCAGGTTCGCCGTCCATAAACAGGGAAAGTTTTGCATGCAAATCATCATTCATGTGCTTTACTCTTCGAGTAGGGGTTTTAATACGTTATCCACGGCCTCCCGGGCGCGGAAGATCCGCGAGCGGACCGTTCCGATCGGACATTCCATGACACCGGCTATCTCCTCGTAGCTCAGGCCCTCGATCTCCCTGAGCGTAATAGCCGTACGCAGATCTTCGGGCAGGTTCTCGATTGCAGATATCACAGTAGCCTGAATCTCTTCTGTCAATAGGAGGTGTTCGGGGGTTGATTGGTCCTTTAGAGCCTCATTACCCTCATATTGTTCAATCTCGGAAAATTCCTGCTCATACTCCGAAAATCGGCGTGACTGTACAGCCAGGAAATTTTTTGCCGTGTTTACGGCAATCCGGTACAGCCAAGTATAAAAAGCGCTGTCACCTCTGAAATTCGGCAAAGCGCGATAGGCCTTCAGGAATGCCTCCTGTGTGACATCCAGAGCATCCGATTGGTTCCGTACAAATCGCGAAACCAAGTTTACAATCCGGGACTGATATTTCAAAACCAGGAGGTCAAATGCGGCCCTGTCTCCTTTTTGCACGCGTGCCACCAGTTGTGAATCGGTCTGGGCTCTACTCATTATTAATTCTCATTTGTATTTTGATTGCAGTGACCCCAGTCTCTCGATTGTTCCTTTCAAGCTTCCCGTATTGACTGTAAGATTGCACTTATTTCAACAGCTTAGATTTTTCAAAACGAAATAGTAAACGAATTATGCCAAACGACCAACATCAGTATGACGTGCTTGTAATAGGCAGCGGGGCCTCTGGACTCAGCCTGGCCTTACAGATTGCTGAGTATGCCGATGTTGCAGTGTTATCCAAGGCTGCCTTATCCGAAGGGGCAACACTCTACGCCCAGGGTGGCATCTCAGCGGTACTCGATGTGTACGACACGATAGACTCGCATGTAGAGGATACACTGAAGGCAGGCGCCGGTCTGTGTAATCAGGAAATTGTCCGTTTTGTTGTGGAACAGGGACGAGAGAGCATCCAGTGGCTGATTGATATCGGTGTCAACTTCACAAAAAATCCGATCCCCAATGGACATGAATATCATTTACATCAGGAAGGTGGGCACAGTCACAGGCGGATAATCCACGCTGCCGATTCCACGGGTAAAGAGATTGAAAACACCCTGGAAGGTCTAGTCAGAGTGCACCCACGAATCAGTTTGTTCGATCATCATACTGCCGTTGACCTAATCACCGCCGCCAAGCTGGGGTTGACTGATAATCGTTGTCTGGGAGCCTACGTATATGACCAAAAGCATGACAAGGTCAAGGTGTTCCGGGCAAGGTTTACTGTACTTGCCACCGGTGGGGCTGGGAAGGTTTACCTCTACACCAGCAATCCTGATATTTGCACTGGGGATGGTATAGCTATAGCGTGCCGTGCGGGATGCCGCGTGGCAAACATGGAGTTTATACAGTTTCATCCTACTTGCCTGTACCACCCGGAGGCGAAATCCTTCCTTCTCTCGGAAGCCCTCCGTGGTGAAGGCGCAAAATTACGCTTGCCGGACGGGCAGTCATTTCTGGACAAATATGATTCGCGGGAAGAACTGGCTCCAAGGGATATCGTGGCACGCGCAATCGATCAGGAGATGAAACGCTTGGGAACAGACTGCATCTTCCTTGATATCAGCCACAGACCCAAGGATTTCATCATCGATCATTTCCCGACCATTTACGCACGCTGTTTGCAATACGGGTTTGATCTCACTGCGGGACCTGTTCCAGTTGTACCTGCCGCCCATTATACCTGCGGTGGGGTTCTGATTGACCGAAACGGGCTTACCGATATTTCCGGTCTTTATGCCATCGGTGAAGTGTCCTGCTCCGGATTGCATGGCGCAAACCGTATGGCCAGCAATTCACTCCTGGAATGCGTCGTCTTTGCACATTCCGCGTTCCTGCATATACGGGATCAACTGTCAGAAGTGCCGCCACCGCCTCCGCTCCCGGACTGGGATGAAAGCCAGGTCACCGATTCGGACGAGGAAGTCGTCGTTTCTCATAACTGGGATGAGATCCGCAGGTTCATGTGGGATTATGTTAGTATCGTGAGAACAACTAAAAGGCTGGAGCGCGCCAAGCATCGCATACGACTCTTGCAGGCCGAAATCACTGATTACTACAGAAATTTCCGGATCACCAACAACTTAATAGAACTGAGGAATATTGCCCTGGTCTCTGCCCTGATTATTGAATCCGCCCTACTCCGGAAAGAAAGTCGCGGACTACATTTCAACACAGAGTATCCCATGACCTCTGATCCCGCGACCGCCAAGGACACGATCCTGAACTGGTCAGTACAATCTAAACAGAATTATTAGGCGTTATAGGCCGATCCAAAACTGTAGCGAATCGTTCAGGTGTTTTCAATAGTTCGAGAAACTCCCTCTCATCAAGGATTCTGATACCCAGACTTTCTGCCTTGTCGCGTTTACTGCCGGCAGCTTCACCCGCAATCACGAAATTTGTAACCGGACTAACGCTGCCCACAACCCTGGCGCCCAGACCACGCAGCAGCGACGAGGCTGAATCACGGCCCATCTCATGCAAGGTTCCAGTGAGAACAAAGGTCATCCCCTTCAGCGGCAATAATACCTCGGGCGCATCCATCGATTCTGTCTCCCAATAGACGCCAGCACTGCGTAACCGTTCGATAATTCGACGATTTTCCTTATTGTGGAAAAATTCATATATACGCGATGCGCTTACCGGGCCGATTCCCGGGACATTTTCCAGTTCTTCTATGGAGGCCAGATATAAGCTTTCCAGTGATTCGAAATTTGCAGCCAGTATTGCTGCGGCTGCTTCGCCAACTTCCCTGATCCCAAGGGCATAGATTAATCGATCGAGGCTGGTGTGCTTGCTGTTATCACGGGCGTTGATTACCCTGGCAGCCGATTTTTCCCCCATGCGATCCAGGGCAGCCAGTTGTCCGGCATTCAGCTCATACAGATCGGCCACGTCCTGGATGAGATCCCTGTCACATAGTTGTTCAACCAGTTTTTCTCCCAGTCCATCGATGTTCATCGCCTTTCTGGAAGTAAAATGCAGGATGGACTGGATTCTCTGTGCCGGGCATACCAGACCTCCGCTGCATCGTGATACTACCTCGCCGGGTGATCTCCGTGCGGGTGAATGACAGACAGGACATCTGTCAGGCATTTCAAACGGCTTTGAATCCGCTACTCTTCCCCCCGGGACTACCCGGACCACTTCCGGAATTACATCCCCCGCCCTGCGGATATACACCCGGTCGCCTATCCGTATATCTTTCCTTTTGATCTCATCCGCATTATGCAGAGTCGCATTGGTTACGGTAACCCCGCCAACATTGACCGGTTCCAGCCTGGCAACCGGTGTCAGGGCGCCTGTTCGTCCGACCTGTACCTCGATATCGAGCACTCTGGTGATCTCTTCCCGGGGTGGAAACTTGCAGGCTATCGCCCAGCGTGGGGCCCTGGAGATGAACCCAAGCTGATTCTGTTCGGTAATCGAGTTCACCTTAAATACCACACCATCAATCTCATAAGGCAGGTGATCCCGCCGCTTGCCGATTTCTTCATAGTAATTCATACAACCCGAGATACCGGTCACCAGCCGGGTCTCCTGGGAGATTGGCAAACCGAAGCTCCGCAGCAATTGAAGAGTTTCGTACTGCGACCCTGGTATCGAGCTTGCCCTGCCAATACCGTAGGCCAGGAAGCGCAGTGGACGACGCGCTGTAATTGTCGGATCCAGTTGCCTGAGGCTTCCTGCCGCAGCATTACGTGGGTTGGCGAACAGCTTGGCGGTTGCTAGTTCCTGTTCCCAGTTCAGCCTTTCAAAGCCTTCCCGGTTCATGAACACCTCGCCTCTTACCTCGAGCACCGGGGGCCAATCCTGGCCCAGCAATACTATCGGCACCGTACGAATGGTCCTGACATTGGCAGTGACGTTCTCGCCACGGTTCCCATCTCCGCGCGTGGCAGCCCGTATCAATCTGCCGTTCTCGTAAAGGATACTGATCGCGAGACCATCCAGTTTGGTCTCGGCCGTGTAAACTATAGCCTCCTTGCGTAGTTTTTCGCGCACCCGACGATCGAATGCGTTCATATCAGTTTCCCCAAAGGCATTGTTCAAGGAGAGCATGGGTATTTCGTGGGCCACCTCGGGGAATTGCTGTAGTGGTCCAGCACCTACTCGCTGCGTCGGGGAATCGGATGTGGTGTATTCAGGGTACCGGGTTTCAAGTTCTGCAAGCTCATGGAACAGCCGGTCGTATTCAGCATCAGGTATCACGGGCGCATCAAGCACATGATATTTGTGATTGTGCTCATTAATTTGCTGACGCAGAGACTGTATGCGTTTTTCGACACCTTCCATTATCATGTTCCAGAATCCCGGGAATACAGAGTTTCCCGTTATGAATGAGCTTAGCTTCCACTCTGTCTTTGCATTTCAACGAGTTCCCGGAGGTAGATGATCTGTTGATCATTCAGCCGTTCCTGATTGGGGCCATGAATTTCGGCGCCGAGATATGTAGCAACTTGCTCGGCGGTGTTCAACATTAATTCAAGGATAATCTGGCCGTCCACCACAGGGGGAAGACAGAAAAACATCACCAAGCCTCTAGTAAGTCTGTGTGAAAGTTGACCAAGCGGGAAACTCCCCGGTTCGAACATATCCGCCATGCTGAACAGAGGCTGATCGCTAAGACATCCCGCAATACCGAAATGATGAAAAATTTCCATATCCCCATATGTCATGCCGGTCTCTTGTGCAGCCCTGAATACAGCATCACCTTTAAAAACCATCCCATCCGGCGCCTTGATAAAGATTTTGATAACCTGAACATCGTCAGCATCAGTTCGGTCCCGACCATCAACGTTCTGCTTTCTGTCTGCCTCCTGATTCTCACCGGTTTCCAGGAATAAATCATGGTCCTGAGCCGGATGCCATTCATTGACATTCCGCTCTGCAGCTTCGAATATAAGAGCCTCGGAGGTATTATCTTGCTTCGCTTTTATCTTGAGATGTTCTGCAACCGATTCATCCTCATGGAGTTTTGCACGCACCAGAAAATCATTCAGATCGGAGATAACACGGGTCATATCTTCCGGATCTCCTCTTGAGGACATGGGTGGCAGACTATTTGCCACAGCGTTGCCGCTCTTGTGTCGAACTGTTTGGCGGCGCAGTCGCTCTCTCTGCTTGAAAATTTCCCAGAGATAGATCGCGGCGATCAGTACCAGGCCCAGACCGAAGATAATCAACCGAAGGTCATTCATAGTATAGGAGTCAGGAAGTTACTGGCATCATTCGCAATAGAGGAATCCTCCCAGTCCCAGTCGTCGAAATTCCTTGAAGGAAATCTATCTCCTTCCCGTCTACGCGGTTGCAGCAATCTTTACAGCCTCGTCCATGTCCACGCTGACCAGACGGGAGACACCGGCTTCATGCATGGTGACGCCCAGCAGTTGTTGAGCCATTTCCATGCTTATCTTGTTATGGGTGATGAAAATAAACTGGATATCGACAGACATTTGTTTGACCAATTCACAGAAGCGAACCACATTCGTATCATCCAGTGGGGCATCAACCTCGTCCAGGATACAAAACGGAGCCGGATTCAGTTTGAAAATTGCGAATACCAAGGCAACGGCAGTCAGCGCCTTTTCGCCTCCTGATAAGAGATGTATTGTACTGTTGCGTTTACCCGGGGGCTGCGCCATGATGGTCACCCCGGTATCCAGGATGTCCTCTCCCGTCAGGGTAAGATAGGCGTGCCCACCTCCAAAAAGTACTGGGAACATTTCCTTAAGATTCCGGTTCAATTCGTCGAATGTTTCACGGAATCTCGTCCGCGTCTCGCGATCGATCTTGTGGATCGCATTTTCCAGCGTTTTCAGGGCCTCGCTGAGATCCTGATTCTGCCGGTCCATATACTCCTTGCGTTCCGCTAACTGGCCGTATTCGTCAATAGCCGCCAGATTAATTGGACCTAGTCTCTGGATCTTTCTTTCCACGTCATCAAGTCTTTCACGCCAATTGAGCTGACTGGCTTCAGTTCCAATTTGTTGCAGGAGATCGGTAGCTATGAAACCCTGTGTCTGCAACTGCTCCTCTATTGTCTGGAGTCTGATCCTGGATTCCTGCGCATTGATCCGGGCATCTTCGAGCTGACTGCGACATTCCTGTAATTGCTGTTCCACAGTGCTTCTTTCCTGTTCCAAGCGACGCAGATTCATCTCAATCATCTGAACGCGGTTCCTGGCCTCAGAGAGCGTTTTTTCAGCCATGATCTTTTCGTTGAGTCTGGTTGTAAGCAGTTTTTCCTGTTCAGCCAGAGGCGCCTTGATGGTATCCATCTCCCGCGTGATGTTGTCCGTTCTCGATACCAGATTGGCTATCTGCAGGTTTGTTCGCTGGATCGCCTGTTCGACGGATGCCCGCTGTGAAGTGATGGATTCCATCTGCAAGGCAATTTCATGGCTTTGTTCATGAGTGGCCTGCCAACGCTTTCTTGCCTGGTCCAGGGCTGTCCGGTGGCATTCGCGCATCTCTCCGAGGGAGGCTTTTTGCCCTTCCAGTTTGCTGCAATCCGCGACTGTGCGGTTAAGCCGCTGCTGCAGGGAGTCCAGTTCCTGCCTGTCTTCCGCTTCCTGCAAGTCCAGTTGTGCCTGCTCCTCATCGAGCTGCAAATGTCTCTTCTCGGTCTGGTGCAGCTGTGTTTTCAATTCCACAACGAATGAATTCAACGCTGCGTATTCTTCCTGCCCACGGTTGAGATCTGCCTGGAACGACTGTAAAGCCACTTCCGCGTCACTCATTTTCCCATTTGCTTCAGCAAGGTTTTGTTCCAGGACCGAGATTCCCGTTTCCATCTGCAATCCATCGCGGTCAATCTGCCGCAGCTGTTGCTCCCGCAACAGAACTCCCGCGTGCTGCTCATCCTGACGTTTGATCCTTGCCCAGTTTCTGCCAAGCCAGATTCCATCCTGGGTCACAACAGATTCATGTCCTTGCAGGTTCTCACAGATTCGCAGTGCCTCGTTCAGATCAACGGCTGTGTATACCTGTTGCAGGAACTGGTCAAGACAGCCTGGACTCTCCACTTTCTCGGACAGTCTGCTGACCCTGCTTGCGCCCTCATGGATTTGGGATTTCTGTTCAATATCAACTATCCCCACAGAGCCTTTTGCCAGACCCGCCATGGATCCGAGAAAACCTGTAATACCGCTACTGACACAGATATCCTGTAATCGCTCTCCAAGGACAGTTTCCAGCGCCAGCATCCATTCCTGGTGGACGGTGATTTGCTGTACCAGACGGGGTAAGTGAGCCAGTCCTGCACGGTTCAACCAGCCCGCGTAGCTGTCCTGATCGGTTCCGGCATCGTGCTGCTGCAGCGCTTCCAGGGAAGCCCTTTTACCTTCCAGTTTATGCAACAGCGCCCGGCTTTCAGTCAGCTTCAATTGCAATCCATGAATCAGGTTCCTTGACTGTGGCAGGTCCTGCTGTATTCGCTCCAGCTCCATGCGTATCTTCTGTATCGAGACAAGCACTTCCTCGAGTTGACCACTTCTCGAATTCAGATCCCGACGAATTTCCCCCGTGTCAATCTCTTCATACTCCCGGCTTATCGCTTCCCTGCGATGTCTGGATTCATCCAACTCGCCTTCCAGGTACTCCACTCGATTTCCATCAACTTCAATCTGCCTGGCAAAACCGGACATCGCCGTGTTGCAGGAATCCCATTCAATCTGCCATCCCTGCATCGCTTCCTCGGCCTGATTAAGAGATTCATAGGCCTGGTTGCTCTCGTTCCTGAAACCTTTAAGTTGCGGTTCGAGGCGTTCTGATTTTTCCGCAAGTCCCCGCAATCGCCGGTTATCATTTTCCTGCTGATTCCTGATTTCGGACAGAGAATTCCCAGTACCTGCCAGATCTGATTCCAGAGATCGCAAACGTTCGCCGGCATGATGGATTTTCTGCTCCAGTTGGGAAATCTCACTTCCTATCCGGTAATAGCCGGATTGAGCTTCATTGAGGTGTTCGTGTGCTGAAGTCTGTTCCTGTCGTTGCGTCTCCAGTGATGATTCCACCTGCCTCAGTCCGGCAAGCACCTGTTCGACACGGGTTGCCTCGGCCTCTACCTTCTCGCCACGCTTGCTGTAGGTATGTTGCAATTCCTGCCAGTCGAGGGCGAGCAATTCGGCGCTGAGTTGCCTTTCCTGCTGCTTTAACAACTTGTAACGCTCGGCTGCATTGGCCTGGCGTTTGAGATGACCGAGTTGCTTGCTTAATTCCTCACGCAGGTCATTAAGTCGATCCAGGTTCTCCCTGGTATGGCGCATGCGGTTCTCTGTTTCGCGGCGACGCTCCCGGTATTTTGAGATCCCAGCGGCCTCTTCAATAAAGGATCGTAATTCATCCGGTTTGGCTTCCACCAGCCGCGAGACGACTCCTTGTTCAATGATACTGTAACTGCGGGGGCCCAGACCGGTGCCTAGAAATATGGACTGGATATCACGACGTCGGCAGCGGCTGCCGTTAAGTGTGTAGATCGATATCCCTTCACGATTAATCTGCCGCTTGATGGATATTTCGCTGTAACTTGCATACTGGCCACCAAGTTTGCCTTCTGTATTGTCAAAGATCAGCTCGACAGTCGCCAGGCCGACGGGTTGTCGTTCCCTGGAACCGTTGAAAATCACATCCGTGAGTGCATCACCACGCAAGTGCTTGGCAGAACTTTCTCCCATGACCCACGTTACGGCATCGATAATATTTGACTTACCACATCCATTCGGACCGACGATACCGACCAAATTGCCAGGAATGATGAAGGTGATTGGATCGACGAATGATTTGAAACCGGCCAGCTTGATCTTGATTAATCGCATGGGGGCTAACAATACATTTAACGATACGCGTATACAAGCGTATAATTCTCCTTCTCAATATTTGATGTATATAGTGCAACCTACTGAATATAATGGATTATCAATAGTTTTTTAATGTCGTTTATTAGTTGGTGTAACCAATATTCATTGGCTTTTTATTGTGGTGTGTCCGATAGCGAATAAACGCTAAACTACGCCATGTAGGATAGGTAGAATTACATGTTTGAAACATTTGAGAACCCTGCCCACGGGAGGGATTATACAATCCGGATCGAGGTTCCGGAGTTTACCTGTCTCTGTCCCAAAACCGGCCAACCTGATTTCGCAACTATCCATATAGAATACATCCCGGACCACCTATGTGTTGAGCTCAAGTCTTTGAAAATATACTTCTGGTCCTTTCGAGAACGGGGAGCCTTCCACGAGGCGATCACCAACCAGATTCTGGATGATCTGACGAACTGCCTGGCGCCTCGATTCATGCGCATCACTGCTCGGTTTAATGTACGCGGAGGGATTCATACCAGCGTCATAGCTGAGCGCAGGATGAGCGGCTGGCGGGCGCCAGAAGCTGTGATCCTCCCATAAGCCAAGATATCGAAGCCACCCTCATGATAGATTTTCTCGCCGGTTTGTCTTACATAAAAAGCGGTCTGAGACTGGTGATCAAACCTGGAATCAGGCTGTACGTGCTGGTTCCCCTGATGATTAATACCCTCCTTTTCAGTCTGATTATCGTCTACGGCGCAGGACTCCTTAATGACCTCATTGACCTGATAAGCAGCCGGTGGGCCTGGCTCGAATGGGCCCTCTTGCTGCTATGGCCCCTCTTTCTTCTGATTTGTCTTACCATAGTATTCTTCTGCTTCAGTCTGATGGCCAATCTGCTCTGCTCACCATTTAACGGTTTTCTCGCGGAGGCTGTGCAAATTGCGCTATCCGGGCAAAAAGCCGCAGAGGGCAGCGGACCCGGGAGGAGCATCTCTTCGGAAATGCTGCGAGCCATGAAATCAGAGATCGTCAAGCTCAGGTATTTCCTTATTAGGGCTGTCCCCCTCCTGCTGTTGTTTCTGATTCCCATGATCCAGATAGCGGCGCCCTTACTTTGGTTTATATTTGCTTCCTGGATGCTGTGCCTCGAATACCTGGACTATCCCATGGGCAATAATGGAATACCATTCGCGGAAGCCCGCCAGATTCTTCGAAAACATCGTAGCCTGGCGGTGGGATTCGGTACCGGAATCTTGCTCTGCACCATGATACCGGTTGTCAATTTCATCGCCATACCTGTCGCTGTTGCGGGAGCCACGCAACTCTGGACCGAGCGCTTGCGAAGCTAACGATACTCCACTGCGGAAAGTGGATTTTACAATTGCCAGAGTCCCGCCTTTTTGGTATAGATGCGTGTGTAAACAGAGGATGGAGAATCTATAATGGCTGCCAAGAAAAAGAAGGCAAAAAAGAAGGTCACCACAAATCCAGGCGCGACCAGGAAAAAAGTGGCCCGTAAAGCAACGCCCCCACGGAAGAAAACCCTGGTAATAACCTCCACCCGTAAAAAGCCAGCGAAAAAAACACCTGCGAAAAAAACTCAAACCGCAGGAAAATCAAAATCAACCAAAAAGCATGTGGCAGCTGACAAAGCAACCACCAAGAAAGCCTCAAAGAAAAAAGTGGTGCGGAAAACCATGGCCAAGACCACCGTAGGAGCAAAGAAAATCACTGCCGCACGTGGCACGAAGAAATCCATCAAAAGGATCACTACCACCAAGCAAGTTGTGAAAAAACTTGCCGTTGCAGATGGAAAATCCACAGAACAAGCGACTGCTTCCAAGAAAGCAGCCACCACCAAGAAACCTACCAGGAAAGACGTAACTGCAGCGCGCAACATAGTCAGGATGCCAACTGAACCCCATACGATGATGGGAGCACCCAGAAGCAAGCGCGCTCCTTACCAGAAGAAGACCGGTGAAGAGTATATGAGCCCGGCGCAAGTTGAGCATTTCAGACTCCTCCTGCTCGACTGGAAGCGTGATCTGCTTGAGGAAGTGGATCGTACCGTGCATCACATGCAGGACGAGGCGGCCAATTTCCCTGATCCGAATGATCGTGCCACTCAGGAAGAGGAGTTCGCCCTGGAACTCAGGACTCGAGATCGCGAGAGAAAACTGATCAAAAAGATCAATGATGCCCTGACTTCACTCGACAACAATGATTACGGCTATTGTGAGCAATGCGGTGTTGAGATCGGCATCCAGAGACTGGAAGCCAGACCAACGGCTACGCTCTGCATTGACTGCAAGACCTTGGATGAAATAAAGGAAAAACAGCTGGGTCAATGATCCACCAGGGGTTCCTGGGAAATAGACTTGCAGAGTGCCGGCGTGAAGGGCGTCATCCGCCAGCTAGTTTGCACCGCGCTTCGTAGGCTGCGCGCGTAATTCTGATATCCTCCAGAAACCAGGGCAATTCGTCCATAGACAAGGCCTGTGGGCCATCGACCAGTGCGCTTGCCGGATCAGGATGAAAATCGACCAACACCATATTGGCCCCGGCTATCACACCCTGCGACGTTGCATGGAATATATCCAGGATGCGATCCGGCGCCGTGCTTCGGACGCCAACTGAGTGGGACGGATCGATGCAAACCGGCATGCGAGTCAGCTGCTTAACCACCGGGACATGAGCGAAATCCACAAGATTTCGGTGCGGGTCCCCGTAATTTGTCTTCATGCCACGCAGACAAAATACCACATTGCGATTCCCCTCGCTCGCCAGGTACTCCGCCGCATTTAATGACTCTTCCAGGGTGACCCCAAATCCGCGTTTTACCAGGATGGGAAAGTTTCTCTGTCTGCCTGCGCTTTTTAACAGTTCGAAGTTCTGGGTATTCCGCGTGCCGATTTGCAACATCACCCCAGTGGGGTTTCCGGATGATTCCAGGGCCAGATTGATCTCCTTGATGTGATCATCATGTGTGATCTCCATTGCAATCACCCTGATCCCGTACTTCCCTGCCAACTCAAAGACATAGGGCAGACAGCTGGCTCCATGACCCTGGAACGAATATGGGCTGGTCCGTGGTTTGTATGCCCCCATACGTGTGCATACCAGACCATGTTCGTTCAAAGCGCGCATCATGATTTCCACATGATCAGGAGTATCCACTGCGCATAGTCCGGCAAAAATATTGAGGTTGTCCTGACCAAAACGTACGCCGTTATAATCAAAATGACTGGCACGGTCATCATCCTTGTGGCGGCCGAGAACCCGGTATTCACGGGAGATTCTCACCACGCGATCAACCACTTCAAAATCCTCAATCTGACTCTTGTCCAGTTGCGATGTATCGCCAATCAGATAGATCTCGGTCAATTTCTGTTCGGTGCCCGAGATTTCGTGGGTCTTGATGCGTAGATTCCGTAAATTTGCCAGATAATCCATAAGTTTGGTATAACCCGGATCGGTATCACTGGTATCTGGATGAAGTATGACTATCATTTTCCTTAACCGTCTGTTAGCACTAAGTGGGACAGGGCACATCCCAGCCGGATGCCTCTGCGAGGGTGCACAGGATAAATTATGTCAAGGGAATTTACCTGCATTATTTTACTGCTAATCCTATCGGATCTGGTCAGCGCAGAAGGCAAAATCACGGTCATGGCGCTGTTTCGCGATGCTATCGTGGTACGCATCGAGGGACATGAACAGCTGTTGCGTGCCGGTGGACCGGCTGTAGATGGCATACGGCTGATCTCTGCCGACAGTAACCAGGCTGTCCTGGAGGTCAAGGGTGTCAGAGGCGCCTATACACTGAATTCGGTGATCAGCGGCAGCTATAGTGATGCACTGACACCACGTACCGTGACGATCGCCCCGGATTCCCAGGGCATGTACCGGGTCAATGGCAGCATCGACGGATTCCAGGTTGAGTTCATGGTTGATACAGGCGCCACATTCATCTCCATGAATCGAAACCATGCAAAACGACTGGGTATCGATTTCAAATCTACCGGTCAGGAAGGAATCAGTAATACAGCTTCCGGTACGGATGTTGTCTATACCATAGAGCTGGACAGGGTCACGGTTGGAGAAATCTCATTGCGGGACGTACCGGCAGTGGTACACGATGGTGAGTTTCCTGATGTGATCCTGTTGGGGAATTCCTTTTTGCAACGTGTTTCCATGCGCCGGGATGGCGCCCTGATGCTGCTTTATGACCGCTACTAGTCCCTAGGACCGCTACTATAAAAGTGTGCAAAATTACCAGTCAGTGAACCGGGGAGCCAACGGACCGAGTGTTGGACCGTGCGCCGCAAGGATGCGGCGCCCGAGCTACAAGGATGTACTTGCCGCGTGTCCAGAACTCGGTCTGCCGGCTCCACTGCGGTAATGTGCTCAGCTATTTAGCCTCCGTATCAGGCTTAGCTGTCAATTTCCTCCGGACCCAGGTCGAGCCGGGAGGCGGCCACTCGGGCCATCAGTCGTCCCCAATCCTCATCGACCGTGGACTGGATGAACCTGATCTGCTCTTCGTCCAGATGACGGTAACGTTTTTGCATTTTGAGATATTCATCCACCGGGCAGGTTTTGGTTTTCCAGTTCAAGCTATACTTCCTCCCCTTCTCTACCTCGTAGAGGGGAAAGATACCGCACTCCACCGCGAGTCGCGCGGATGTCACAGCCATGTCTTCTGCCAGACCCCAACCGTCCAGGCAGGGGATCAGGATGATGATCATGCGCATCCCCTTGATTGTCCTTGCCTTATCGATCTTCCTGCCCAAGTCGTCTAAATGTCCCGGTGTAGCGGTCGCCACGTACGGGATTTCATGTGCGGCAAGGATCTCCACGAGGTTTTTTTTCTTGGACCGTTTGCCTTGCGGAGTGGAACCCGTGGCCGCCAGCAACGGGGTTGAGGAGCTTTTCTGACCACCGGTGTTCATATAACCTTCGTTGTCAAAGCAGAAGTACAGGATATCCTCATTCCGCTCCACGGCTGAAGACAACGACTGGAACCCGATATCATAGGTGCCCCCGTCCCCTGCCAGTACGATCACTTCCGTATCGTTCCTGCCACGGGCATTCAATGCCCGCCGGATCCCGGCAGCGGATGCGGCGCTGGACTCCAGGGAGCTATGGTATACCGGGATATCCAATGCACTGTTGGGATGGGGACCCACGATCACCGCACTGCAGGACGGCGGCACCACGGCGATCGCATTTCTGCCGATCTTATTGGTAATGACCCGGATCGCCAGGGCCTCCACGCAACCCGGGCAGGCAGCGTGTCCTGAATGAAAGACCCCCTGGTCATCAAACTTGATGTATTCCACGGCCATGTCCCTAAACCCAGATAGATGCGAAGCTGCTTTGCGGAGACTCCGGATCGGCATCATCCGCGATGGAGATGATATCCGCGGGAGAGAGATTCACCCCGCCTACTCCGGCGAGAAAACCCCGTACGCGAGGCGACCGGTCCATTCCATACAGGACCGCCTTGGTTTCCTGGTACAGAATCCCGCCGTTGCCCGGCGAGTAGTTCCTGTCCAGCACCAACACCTGGTCCAGACCCTGGAGCGGGTTCCGCAAAAGTTTGCCCGGGAATGGACGAAATTGCCTGATTTTCAACAGGCCAAGCTTGCGTCCCTTAGCCCGCAGACCGTCCACCGCCTCGCGAACGGTACCACACATACTGCCCATCGTGACGAACACCTGGTCGGCATCCTCACAACGATAGGCTTCAATACTTCCATGTTGTTCGCGGCCGCAGATCCCGGACCACTCGGCAGCGATACTTTCTGTTAGAACTCCAGCCAGCTCCATGGCCTCACCGATCTCCTGTCTGGCACGGCGATAGGTGCCCTGCTCCGCGTTACTGCCCACGGACCGGGCCTGTGCCGGATCGAGCCGGAATTCCGGTCGATATCCCGGTAGAAATCGATCCACCTGTTCCTGCTCCGGAACAAATACGGTCTCCATTGCATGGGAAACATAAAATGCATCATGACAGACCATCACCGGCAATCTCACGCTTTCCGCCAGCCGGAAGGCCATGATCACCGTATCCATGGATTCCTGGGCGGATTCCGTATAAAACTGGACCCAGCCGGTATCCCGCTGCGCCAGGGAATCCGTCTGGTCAGGCCAGAACCCCCAGGGTGAAGCGACGGTCCGGTTGACATTGCACATAACCACAGCGGATCGCACACCCGCCGCCCAGTGCAGTAATTCATGCATCAGTAATAATCCCTGGGATGAGGTCGCTGTGAACACTCTCACGCCGGTCAGTGAGGCCGAGATGCTGGCAGCGATTGCTGAATGCTCGGATTCCGGAGTGATCAGTTCTGCCTGAAGGTCACCTGAGGCGATGAATTCACTGATTTGTTCCAGTATCGGCGTCTGTG
>MGYR01000118.1:35130-36340 GCA_001801825.1 Gammaproteobacteria bacterium RIFCSPLOWO2_02_FULL_56_15
TGGTTGCCTGAGAGCAGCATGCGTCGGTTCACTGCGCTCACTGGCGATCCTCAAACATGGCGATTGCGGCCGTCGGACATTCGCGGACACACAGTCCGCAACCTTTGCAATAATCCAGCCTTACTTCATAACCCAGATCAAGTTTGACGATAGCCATATCCGGACAATAATTAAAACAATTATTGCAGAAAATACAGTTGCCGCAACTGAAACACCTCCCGGATTCCTCGCTGGCCTGTTGGTGGGAAAAATTGGTCTGTATCTCGTTAAAGTTCTGCAACCGTTCCGCCACCGGAACCCTGGGCTGGTTATTACGCGCCAGTCGTTCATGATAATAAAGATTGATCGCATCCATAGTTACGTCTGCGTTCCGATCCCTGGTGGCAGAAGTACGCTGTGTCCGCAGGTACCGGTTGATCTGCTTCATATCCATGGGGACCTCATCCGGATATAGATAGGAATGGATTTCAGCAGCCGCTGCTTTGCCCATCCCAATGGCATGAGTCACAAATCGTTCCATAGTCGCGAGATCCCCTCCGGCGAATATACCTGTCCTGCTGGTCTGCATATGAGCGTCTATCTTTACCAGGGCTCCGTTCCGATCCAGCATGCCATCCAGGAGATGGGGCGCAGGATCCTGACCGATCGAGCTAATGATGGTATCCGCTTCGATAACAAATTCCGTATCTGGAATGGGCTGTATAGTAAATTCTCCACGGCGGGAACCCGGCAGGAAATCAAGACGAATACAGCTAAGGGTTAGACACCCGCGAATTTCCGAAACCGATTGCAGCATGGCCCCGGTAATCAGCCGGATGCCTTCCTCCCTCGAATCCACAACCTCCTCTTCCTGACAGGGGAGTAATGCTTCCGGTTCCAGGCAGAGGATCGTGATCTCCCGGTCGTGGCGCCTGGCGCTGCGGGCCACATCCATGGCTGCACTGCCCCCACCGATGACCACAACTCTTCTGCCAATCCGCGACACTTCTGCTTCGTTGCTGCGCGCCAGGTATTCCGCGCCATCCAGAACCCACTCCTTGCTGTAATCCAGTGAAGGGAGCCGCTTGGGGGTATCGGCGCCCATAGCCAGGTAGATGACATCGAATTCTCCGGCCAGCGCTTCGAGTTCATTGCGGCTGCGGATTGCTGTCCCCAATCTGACTTCCATCCCCAGCCCGATGATCCTTTGGATCTCCCAATCCAGGACATC
>MGYR01000119.1:0-2675 GCA_001801825.1 Gammaproteobacteria bacterium RIFCSPLOWO2_02_FULL_56_15
GCGCACCCGCACCTTCTGTCCCGCAAGGCGGCCGGCATCGGCGATGATTTCGGTGATGGTCATGCCGCCTTCGGCCCGCTCTATCGCTTCGGTCACGGTGATGGCGGGCTGGGTCGAAACGTTGGCATGGAGATTCGTCAGGTCGGCAGTCGCGTCCGTTCCGCCCGCGGCGGGATCCTGCAGGCTGGTGACGAAATAGATCAGGTCGAAGCTTCGCTCTAATGTGGCGCTGTGGAAATCACTCATGGGCATCTCCTTGCTGATCGTGATGGGGGCGCCCACCGTCACCGCGCTGACGGGACCGGCCGCCCAAACCTTGTCGTCGCCGGTTTCAATTTCGACAAAGGTATAGCCGCCGCCATCCTGTGTGCTCACGACAATGCCGCTAATGAGGTTGGCGTCGGTAGCCATGACAGGCTGTGCCTGAACTGGCTGTGCCTGAACCGCCTGTATTTCCTTGTTCGGGGACCCGGCGTCGGCCGTATCCTCCTGTCCGCAGGCTCCAAGCAGGCAGTAGAAAAGGACGAGGGGGGAGATTCTGGATATGCTGTTCACGATAAACTCCTGGATTTACTGGTATGCGGACTGCTGCGATCATTGCTGGATTACCGGCAGCCGCTACAGTCCTTGTGCTCCAATTATAATTCAAAATAGCCGGCATCACCCGTACGGATATGCGATATCATTCTAATGACTTCGGTAAATGTTATAACCATACCTACCTCCCGGAGGAATAAGGATATACTTCCGGAAGAAGGCAATTGCAAATGACTCGCTCATCCATAATCAATATAATACCGCGTTTTTTCAGCAACCATCTTTATAATGGATCATAGAAACGTGTCACTCGACGAGTTGCAGGTCCTGGGCAACAAGGAACTCGCGGATAAAACGCCTTCCGAGATCATCCAGTGGACTGTGGATCAGAACAAAGCGGCCATCGTGAGCACCAGCTTTGGTCCCTTCTCCGCCGTCATGCTCCATGCCGCGACAAGGGTAAAGGCCGATATCCCGGTGATCTGGGTGGACTCGGGATACAATACCTGGGAGACCTATGTCTATGCCGAGAAACTGATCAAGGACCTGCAACTCAATATACAGGTATTTATTCCTCAGATGAGTGCGGCGCGGCGGGATGCGGTGATGAAGGGCATTCCCGCCGTGAGCAGCGATCTACATCCGGAGTTTACCCGCCAGGTCAAGCTTGAACCCTTCCAGCGGGCGCTCGATGCCTTCAAACCGGATTTCTGGATCACGGCGATCCGCAAGGATGAAACCGATTTCCGCAAGACGCTTGATATCATCAGCAAGGGCCCGAACGGTATCCTCAAGGTCGCCCCCTTCCTGCAATGGACCGAGGTGGATATGGAAGCTTACCTCTATGAGCACTCGCTCCCGCAGGTGGAAAACTATTTTGATCCAACGAAGGTGGCCAGCGACCGCGAGTGCGGGCTGCACACCACGGATTATTCCATCTAAGCCAGGATCAGGGCGGACTTTTTTCCAGTAGCAAGTTGACCTTGACCTGCACCTCGAAACCGATGGTGTTATCCTCGTACCATTCTCCGTCGCCGATCCGGAAATCACGGCGGTTGACCTCGGCATCCCCCAGCAGCCGGGCCTGACCCTCAAGAAGCGCGCCGCCGTCCGCCGTCTGCGTCCAGGAAAAGAGGAGTTCCACCTCTTGCTGGTGTCCCTTGAGGTCCAGGATCCCGATCGCCGCAAACTCCTGCCCCGTAATCTGCCGGAAGGCACTGGTGACATACGTGGCTTGCGGGTAGCGGCTGAAATAGAACCAGTCCTGGCTGCCCAGATTGGAATCCCAGTCCGCATTGAAGGTGGTGACGGAGGTGGCGTCCACGGTGACATCGAAGCTGGAAGCATCGAGGTGCTCCGGGTCAAAGTGGATCACCGCAACAAAGCGGGGGAACTGGCCGGAGAAACCGGAGCCGGAGTAGTCCCCTTCGAATCCCAACCGGCTTTCACCCTGGACCACGGTCCAAGCCTGCGCGGAAGTTGCGGCTGTTTCCGGTGATGCCGGGAGTGTTGCGCTCTCTGTTACCTCCGCAACCACTGGGGTGATTGGGGGGGCCGCTTCCACGCCGGGTTCAACCGGCGTATCCATCCGTCCCGAATACAGGATGGCGCCGGCGATGGTGAGGATGACGATCACGGTGGTGTAGAGGAAAATCTTGCTTATATTTTCAGGCAGCATACGGATCAATACCTCGTTCTTGGATTAATAGTTATGGTAAAACGCCCAGGCGGCCGGGCGATTCAGCAAGGCCACGCCAGTCAACTCCGGTCGCATGTACAGGCATAATATTGAAGCAAAGCCTGACCGACTGCAAATACCGGGTGGTTCAGCCGGCGGAGCCGTATGCGGTACCCGGCATGAGGTATTGCCAGGGCGAGGCCTCGGAGTCTTTCTTGATCTCGACCTCGATCAGGGCCGGCGCATCCTTCGCCAAGGCCATTTCGAGACAAGGCCCGAGCGCTGCCGGGGTATCAACCCGATAGCCGTCCATGCCGAAAGCCCGCGCCAGGGCAACGAAATCCGGATTCACCAGGTCGGCGCCGATCAGTCGA
Source organism: Gammaproteobacteria bacterium RIFCSPLOWO2_02_FULL_56_15 (assembly GCA_001801825.1). Classification (GTDB taxonomy): domain Bacteria; phylum Pseudomonadota; class Gammaproteobacteria; order Eutrophobiales; family Eutrophobiaceae; genus 2-02-FULL-56-15. The sequence goes on from MGYR01000119.1 coordinate 2,590, forward strand.
CCCTGGTAGAAGCGCTGCTGGTCCCGACGGATGTTGGCGTAGGAATGGTTGTTGAAGACGATGGTCACCAGATTGATGGAGTACTG
>MGYR01000119.1:2739-5052 GCA_001801825.1 Gammaproteobacteria bacterium RIFCSPLOWO2_02_FULL_56_15
GCGCGTTCCGGGTTGGCCAGCTTGACACCCAGGGCGGTGGGAAAACCGAAGCCCAGAGTGCCTTGGTAGCCGCAAGTGACAAAATTACGGGGCGTATAGATCGGAAAGCAGAAATAGGAGGCGAAGCCCACCTGGGATACCTCTTCCACAAAAAAACCATCCGCGGGCAGGCGATCCCGGATCACCCGGAGATAGGCCTCCTGGGGCTGAAGGTTTTTCCGAATATCGGTCCGCAGTTCCTGTTTGAGCCGGAGAAATTCCGCTTGCCTTGAGGCTGCTGTGATGGATTTCGCCGCACAGGCCTTCGCCAGCGCCCCGGCGCCGGCCTTGGCGTCCGCGAGGATCGACGCATCCGCGCGATGCCGGACCATCTCTCTCGGATCGATATCGATACGCACAACCCGCAGGTTCCTGGGTCGCTGCGGGCCGGTCCAGCGGGCCCAAGTCAGCTCCATGCGCGTACCGATGCCGATCAGCAGATCCGTTTCCGGCCAGCGTATTGCTCCCTCTGCGCAGGTGAAGCCCAGGTAATGGGCATCACTCACGATACCCCGCCCGCTCCGGAAAGAGACCACGGGGGCTTGGAGAATCTCGGCCAGCTTGAGGACTTCCGCCGCGGCGTGCAGCGCCCCTCCGCCCACCATGATCATGGGATTGTGCGCCTCTTCGAGCAAGGCGATAGCCGCCTCAATCTGTGCCGGATCCGGCTGCAGGACCGGAACCTGCGTCGGCTCCGGCAGCAGATCGACCTCGGCGGCCATACCCAGAATATCCCAGGGGATCTCGAGTGCCACGGGTTGCGGACGGCCGGAGAGCATCTGCCGGAAGGCCTCAGCGACCATTTGCGGGGCATGCACCGGGTGATCGATGCGTCCGGCCCACTTGGTCAGGGTCCGCAGAGTTGCCAGTTGGTCCGGCAGTTCATGCAGGGCGCCCTTGCCGGAGCCGATGAACTGCGTAGGCACATGGCCGGTGATACAGAGGATCGGGGCGCCGGCGCCGTAGGCAGAGCAAAGCGCGGCCGAGGAGTTGAGCATCCCCGGTCCCGGCACTACGGAATAGACTCCGACCTTACCCGTGGACTTGGCGTAACCGAAGGCCATGTAGGCGGTGCTCTGTTCATGCCGCGCGCCGATATAACGGATGGGCGGATCCGCCTGGGCAATCGCATCGAAGAGGTCATAGGTCTGGGCGCCCGGAACACCAAAAATGGTATCGACACCATATTGCTGCAGGGTTTTAACGATGGCGGTACCGCCGGTCATTCTTGTCATGGCTGTTTTTCTTTTTGGGTGATTATTGCGTCTTCGCCGCTCCGGTATCGATCCCCGGCGCTGGCGGAGGCGTTTCAACCGGAGCCGATGCCTCCATGGCCGGCTCCGCAGGCTGCAGCCGGGTTGGAGGCATGCGGTTTCCGGTAATCTGCCGCGCCTTCTGTGGCGCCTCTTTCGGCGGCAGGGCGGCCGATTTTTTCATGACTATCTCCACCACCCTGGTTTCCTCCCCACGTCGTAACTGGACGCGATCCGCCTGGATCGTTTCCACCACCCAACCATCCAGGCTTTCACCCTCGCTCAGGCGGATCAGTTTCCGCTCACTGGCTTTCTGCAGCAAGGCTATACGCTGATCATTGGTGAGGATGACCGCGGACAAGCTCAGATCCGCAGCCGGGCCCGGAGCGTCCGCGATAGTCACCGGCGCGGTACCCACAGGCGTTGGATTTCCAGAGTGTTCCGGCCTGCGGTCGGGATTAAACAGCGGGCGGGCCGTGATTTGATCATAGGGGCCGGAGCCGCCCGGTGCATAGACCGGGGCTAGTCCGGTATCGGCCCGATCCTGGAACATCGGAGCATCACCGGTATCCAGCGGGTAATCCCGGGAGAACTCCAGCAGGAGGTAAACGGCGGCCAGGACGCAGAACCCGATCATCAAGAGCCTGAAGTTGTTATGTGCAGGCGCTTTCATTCCGTCACGGGCCCGGTCTGGAATATGTATCCGCTGATGTCGAAGCGGGCCTCGATCATCCCCGATTCCGGCAAGGGCGATCGGCTCCGGTTGCTCCGGGCCACGGGTTGGTAATGGCCCTGCAGGAAGAGGTTTTCCAGCCGGAGATAGAGCGGACCGGTTTCGAGGCCCAACAGCATTCCACGGAGGGAATTGATATCACAGCGCATCTGCACCTTCACAGTAACGGAAGGAAAGACATCGGTACCGCTTGGCGGAAGGATCTGCGTGCTGATCAAGACACCGCCATGGGATTCAATGAGCCCCTGCAGGTAATTCTGCAGATCCGCGGCAGCCAGGGCCGCCGGT
>MGYR01000120.1:0-147 GCA_001801825.1 Gammaproteobacteria bacterium RIFCSPLOWO2_02_FULL_56_15
CCAAGGTGAAATCATCTCTGCCCCTATCAACATAAGTAAGGTTTTCAATGCCCAATCTACCTTGCCTGTCTATCAGGCCCAACTCTGTTTTCAAGGCCAGGAAGGCCGCACGATCAGACAGGTATTTCTCACTGAAGTTGGATAATT
>MGYR01000120.1:376-583 GCA_001801825.1 Gammaproteobacteria bacterium RIFCSPLOWO2_02_FULL_56_15
GTGATTTGCACTCCGTAGAATAAAATCGCCGTGACTGATCAATCCTGCTTCAACTATCTCCAGTGATGCATCATTATTTACAAATAATTTTGAGAGCGACTGAATCAGTTGCTCTTCGGTCTCACCAGAGAGGCTAGACACTGCGTCATACAGGTGAAAGATTTCATGTTGCGACAACTGCGGACCCAAGGATTCCAGCAGGCGCAG
>MGYR01000120.1:593-807 GCA_001801825.1 Gammaproteobacteria bacterium RIFCSPLOWO2_02_FULL_56_15
GCGTCCATGAACTGGTCCATGCTGTGACTGTTGTTTTCCGTTCTAATGAAAGTTTCCGTACTGGCTGGTGTACCGGTAATAAGGGAGGCTACAATGCTCATATCACTCCCCGGTGCGGAAGCCTCGCTTTCCAGTGTATATAGCCGCGGAGAAAGCTCTGTAAAGGAAAAGGCTGGAGGCGTTGTTAAATAAGCTGAGAAAAGATCAACGAATT
>MGYR01000120.1:815-6286 GCA_001801825.1 Gammaproteobacteria bacterium RIFCSPLOWO2_02_FULL_56_15
AAACCACTGGAAGTAAGAGGGTCGAATCCGGCAGCATTGAATGTAACAGCTTGATCAATCAATCCTGGAAACAGCCGCAATGCCAGCGCCGACAAATGTCCGCCTAAGGAATGCCCGGTCACGGTAATCTTTTCATTCTCTTCCAGCAACCCCAGTCCCTGCCCATTACTATCGGTATCAAACCAGTATTCAACCATGCCTCTTTTCACCGAAGTAACACCAAGAGGCGCCGTGCCAATAGGCCCAGACCTCAGAGTCAACTGAAGTACATTCATGTCTGTCTGGTCCGCCCTCAAGACCTGAATATAATTGAAGAGGCTGACTGCCTGATGCAGCGCAAGCCCAATCGTGCCAATCTCAGTGATATCCGCAGATAGAAGATCGAGATAGGTCTGGACTGGGATACCAAGGCCGGCTTCTGTGCCACGTATAGACAGTACCTTCTCATTGGTGCTTTCATTCACAAACAGATTGGCGGCAAAACCGGAATCGTCATTTTCATGGAAACTCGGGATGGTCCATGCTTGATTGATGAAAATTTCTTGGCCCAATGTTAGTTCTGTGCTGTCTGGGTCACCAGGTACTCTATTTTCACTGTTAGCTGCACGTATAATTGCATCTGCATCCTGAGTTTTCAGATCATCCCATAGAACATAAGCCATATTGGAAAACCAGGAATATTTGTAAAATTCACCAAGTGTCATAATGATAACTCCCTTATCTATTTAATGATTTTGGCTTAATTACTGATTTAATTAAGTCATCGTACTGCAATATGGTTTTTCCTCTCTCGGGGAAATAATCTCCATCACACCTGGGAGGGGTCCATGTAAAACCTAAAATTCCAATTAATCTACTATCTAGCCACCCCGGATATACTGTAATCGCTATCTCTTCTCCCAATACTTCTCCAGTATCCCTATCCACGATTGCTCGTTTGTTTTTTACTAGCCCTTCTTTCAACTTCTCATCCTCAGATATTGATTGGTAACGGCTCGAATATTCAGGAACTGTCTCGTAGAGAATTCCACCTTCGCTTATGACCGCACGTGATTTTTGTCCCTTATAAAGCCCCTCCACATATTGAAAACCATATATCGACCACTTTTCGATTCCAGAAACTGAACCCAAGAACCCATCCGCCTCCACCGTCTTATACACATGCAAGCCGGCTTCCTCCTTGCACAGGCGTCTGGCCTCTTTGGAGATCTGATACACGTCCCAATAGGCTACAACTATCGTAAATGCCCACAGGACAAGGATGCTTATTATCCTTACTCCCAACCGGAAACGCCTGAGCACCAACCGATATAAAATCGGAGTGATGACCGCAACAATAAAAGCAACGAACAACTCAGGACCGCCATGGCTAATCATGGGAATGTTTGCTCCTCATTCTGATAACATACTGAAAGTAATCATGGATCAGATAACACCTGACAAATGACCCATGATCAATAACATCTACCTCTCCCTCAAACTTTCATCCTTATACCGAAGCAAAGGACCCAGCAAAAACTCGATCAGTTTTCGTGTCCCCATCTTGACCTCCACCGTGACCGCCATGCCCGGTGACAGGTTGATCAAGCGTTCATCGATCCGCATGGCGGTTTTTGCGAGCTTCACACGCGTGGCGTACACCAGTCCCAGGCGTTCATCCGCGGTCGCATCATTCGATACCTGGATGATCTCGCCAGGCAGGGTTCCGTAGCGCGTGAACGGAAAGGTTTCCACCTTGATCTCCGCCGCCTGCCCCTCATGGACAAAACCGATATCCTTGTTCGGCAGCCAGGCCTCGATCTCCAGGGCGCCTTCCTCTGGCACGATATGCATTAACTCCTGGGCCGGTGTGACCACGCCGCCAATGGTATGGGTGGACAGTTGATGCACCGAGCCGGCCACGGGGGACACCAGTTTTTGCAGCGTGATCCGTTGATCCGCCTTGATCAGTTCCTGATCAATGGCTGTGATGCGTTGCTCCAGTTCCGAAAGCTCATTCAGCAACTGTGTCTCGAACTCTGCCCGATAGGCATTCCGTTGCTTCTCGATACCGGCCATGGCGGCGGCGGTGCTCGCCAGATGCTCACGCTGGATATCCCGCTCCTTCACCTGCTGAATCCTTTCCTGCTCCAGTTCCAAGTACTGCACACGAGGGAACAGGTCTTTATCCAGGAGGTCCTTCAGCGAAGCAACTCGCTCCGAGATTAAAGGGATGGTGGCATCGAGTTGTTCGATACGCCGAGTGATGGCGCCATATTCCGCCTGACGTTGCCGACCCTCTTCGACCAGCGCCGCCAGTTGTGCCTGATATTCTCTGAGCCGGGACTGCATGCGGTGCTTTTGCAGTTGGATCTGCTCCGGGGTGGCGTCAATGACATTAGTGAAATGGTTATTGGTCACTTGTCCATTGTCATTCGTCATTGGTTCCTGGTCATCGTGGAGGCTGTCCAGCAGGCTCAGTAGGCGGGCGCGTTCCAGTTTCAGGGCCAGTTGCTGGTTTTTTAGTTGGTCCCGATCGGCACCGGTCGTGGTGGTATCCAGTTCAATGAGGCGTTGTCCCTCGCTGACATACTCGCCTTCCGTAACGAAGATGCCATGGATGACTCCTGTCTCCAGGGGTTGAATCACCTTGACGCGGCTGCCGGGGACGATCTTGCCCTGGGCGATGCCGACAATATCGACTTCACTCACGTTCGCCCAGGCGATGGCGATGGAAAAGAACAGCATGATGCCCCAGAGGATGTAGCGGCTCATGGGCAAGGGCGGCGTTTCCTGGATTTCCAGGGCGGCGGGGAGGAATTCTAATTCGATTGTTGTCATTGGTGATTTGTCAGATGTCACTGGACCGATGACTATTGAGTAACCATCCCCACCTGATGGGAATACAAATTCGCATAATAGCCTCGGGTTTCCATCAACTCGGCATGAGTGCCGCCTTCCACGATCCGGCCCTGGTCCATGACGATGATCCGGTTCGCGTAACGGACAGCGCTCAGCCGGTGGGCGATGATGATCACTGTGCGGCCCTTGCAGATATAACGCATGTTCTGGTGAATAATGTGCTCGGATTCATAATCCAGGGCGCTGGTGGCTTCATCCAGGATCAGGATCCTAGGGTTGGTGATGAGGGCGCGGGCGATGGCGATGCGCTGCCGCTGTCCTCCGGACAGGTTACAGCCATGCTCGCCGACGAGCGTGTCATATCCCTCCGGCAGTTCCAGGATAAAATCATGGGCGCCAGCCATCCGGGCAGCCTGTACGACGCGCTCCATCGGCAGGGCCGAATCACAGAGTGCGATGTTCTCCCGGATGGTCCGGTTGAACAGAAAATTCTCCTGCAGGACAACGCCTATATTCCGCCGCAACCAGACCGTATCGACCATGGTTAGATCCACGCCATCCACCAGCACCCGCCCACTCTGGGGGATATGCAAGCGCTGGATGAGTTTGGTGAGCGTGCTCTTGCCGGATCCAGAGCGCCCGACGATGCCGATTATGCTTCCGGCCGGGATCTGTAATGACACATCGTGCAGGATCTCGGGGCCGTCGGGCCGGTACCTGAAACTGACCCCCTCAATACCGATGCGGCCCTGCAGTTCCGGCAGGGAGGCGCGGCCCGGATTATAGGCCGGTTCCGGCTGCGCATTGAGGATATCTCCCAGCCGTTGCATCGAGATTCCGGCCTGTTGGAAATCCTGCCAGAGCTGCACCAGCCGCAGGATTGGGCTGCTGATCCGCGCCGCCAGCATATTGAAGGCCACCAGTTGTCCGACCGTCAGTTCACCGTCAATGACCAGCCGGGCGCCAATCCAGAGGATGAGCAAGACCGTGACTTTATTGATGAAAGATGCCGTCTGGTTGGCGATGTTGCCCAGATTGGCGGCCTTGAAACCGGCCTTCACATAGCCGGCCAGTTGTTCTTCCCAGCGGCGCTGGTTTTGCGGTTCAACAGCGCAGGCCTTCAGGGTTTCAATCCCACTAATCGATTCCACGAGAAAGGCTTGATTCTCTGCACCGCGATTGAATTTTTCATGCAGGCGGGCGCGCAGAACAGGGGTAGCCAACAATGCGAGCAGAATATAGAAAGGGATTGCGCCAAGCACAATGCAAAAGAGCACGGGACTGTATAGATACATCACGGCAAAGAAGACGATCGTAAACAGGAGATCGACCACCAGGGTCAGCGATGAGCCGGTGATGAAATTCCGGATGCTCTCCAGCTCCCGCACTCTGGCCACAGTATCTCCTACACGGCGGACCTCGAAGTAGCTTACGGGAAGCCGCATCAGGTGGCGGAACAGCTTGGCGCCCAGGGTCACATCAATACGATTCGTGGTGTGGGCGAAGACATACATCCGGAGACCACCCAGGACCACGTCGAATACGGATACAATCAACAAACCCATCACCAGCACATCCAGCGTGGTCAAACCCCGATGTACCAACACCTTGTCGATGACCACCTGAAAGAACAGAGGGGTGATGAGCGCGAATACCTGGATAAAAAAAGACGCCAGCAACACCTCGCCCAGAAGGCCTTTGTATTTCAGGATTGCGGGAATAAACCAGGAATATCCAAAGCGATTGATTTCACCGATGATGCCGGCGCGGCGGGTGATCAAAATCAGATCTCCCGACCATAAGGCCTCGAACGTCTCCCTGCTCAAGGTCGCCGGCTGCTGTTGTCCAGGGTCATGCACAAGTATTTTCTCTTCCTCCCTGGCGATTCTCGCCACGAGAAAGAAATTACCGTCTCGATGAAGGGCGATGGCGGGTAGCGCGGTTTTCCTCAGGCGGGACCAATTACTCGTGATCTTTTTCGCCTTCAGGCCCAGCGATCTCGCGGCCAGGATAATCTTCGTATCTGAAAAGACATCGCCGGACTGGCCGAATTGATGCTGAAACTGGCCCGGATCTGCCGGCAGCCCATGCAACCGGGCGAGGAGAACCAGGCAGGCAAGGCCGCTATCGAGATCCATATCCATAACGCTCATCCTGAGGTTGCCTGGTGTCCGGGTCTGGATTGTCCGGAATCCAAACCGCACCCGGATGTTTTCCACCTGTCTCTGATTGATTCCATCCTGGAATATCCTATGCCTGCGAAGCAGGACGGTGTTTATCGGGTTCCACTATGCGTCCCTGCACAGAAAATCCCACCCATTATTGCAATGTTCTGTTTACACGACTCGGCTTGAGCCTCTCTCCCACAGGAACCTATGAAACCTCTCAAACCTGTTGTGACACAATCATAGTCTTGTCGTTTTTTTATGTATATATACCCTGATTTGGGTAATTTTTATCTCTGAAGAAAGGTTCAATGGATCTGTGTTATAAAGAAAGGAGTTCCGGCTAACTAAATGGAAACGTGGAATATGGACGCTGAAAAACTGAAGGCCGAATTGCTTTCAATGGCAGCCGAGGATCTTCGCGCTCGCGAGGAACTTGCGAGCGACGGTTCTCTCTTCGAGGGG
>MGYR01000121.1:0-221 GCA_001801825.1 Gammaproteobacteria bacterium RIFCSPLOWO2_02_FULL_56_15
GAGCTTTCCCGATCACTTACAGATTCACACGGTCGCTTTCGTTTTGCCGGCCTAATTGAGAGCAGTTACACAGTTGAAGCTTCTCTCCTGGGTTTTCAAACGGTCGCCGTCACCGCTCAACCCGGTGACAATCTTGAGCTACTGCTCCCTCTGTCTCCGGTGCGAGAGAGCATAGTCGTCAGCGCGACTCGCACAGATGTGCCGACCGGTCAGATCGGCTC
>MGYR01000121.1:369-1590 GCA_001801825.1 Gammaproteobacteria bacterium RIFCSPLOWO2_02_FULL_56_15
GATTACAACAAAGTGTTGCTCGATGGAATCCCGCTGAACGAGCCGGGAGGCACTTTTCAGTTCGACAGTTTGAGCACCGAAAACCTGGAGCGCATCGAAGTTGTGCGGGGGCCTCAATCCGCCCTCTTCGGCTCGGACGCGATGTCGAGCCTCGTTCAGCTGTTTACGCAGCGGGGTAGCTCTGAAACGCCCCGGCCGCACACAATCGTCAGCCTCGAGGGAGGGAAGTACGACACATGGCGCGGCCGAGCAGGAATCTCCGGCGAACTAGGCATGTTTGACTACGCAACGAATTTCGCGCGGCTGAATACAGCCAATCAAGAACCAAACAATGAGTATCGAAGCAGCAATGCGTCCGGCAATTTCGGAGTCTCTCCCAATGCCAGCACCGAGTTCCGCCTGATCGTGCGGGGCACAATAAGTCGCGCCGGAACCCCCGGCCAGACGGCATTTGGCCGGCCAGATGGCGACGCATTCTTCCGAAGGGCAGATGGTTACGCGGGACTAACTCTGCGAAACCAGACAACGTCGCGCTGGGAGCAACGAGCGCTGTACACCTATGCCCGCTCGCGCCAAGTCTCGCGCGACACGGTGACCGACCCTCCTTATACCCCGCGGTTCGATGGCAGTTCCGCTCCGTTTCAGTTTTCGGACTTCTTGTCTGATTTCTTGAACGATACCCGACGCCAGCACGCTAGCTACCAGAGCGACATTCGCATCGGGTCCTTCGGTCGAATCGCCGGCTCGCATCTGTTGACCTTCGCGTTCGATTGGGACCACGAGCAGGGCCTCTTGCAAGATCGGCAGTCAGGCTCGCGACCGACGGATGCAACGCGAGACAACCTTGGCTGGGTCTTTCAGCACCAGGCGATCTGGGAACGTTTAGTGGTGACGAACGGTGTCCGCATCGAGGACAACGACAGCTTTGGCAGTGCTGTTGTGCCGCGCAGTTCGATGGCTTTCTTCCTCCGCTCTGGAAACGGCTCCTTGGGAGCGACGAAACTGAAGTTCAATTTCGGTTTAGGAATTAAAGAACCGACACTCGTAGAGTCCTTCAGTCCCTCGCCGTCATTTCCGGGTAACCCTGAACTGCGTCCGGAACGAGCACGCAGCTTTGATTTCGGTATCGAACAGCGCTTCTGGCGCGATTCCGGGAAGCTGGAACTGAACTGGTTCGACAATAGCTATCGGGACCTGGTTTCGTTTCTGGTCACAGGCTTC
>MGYR01000121.1:1718-6006 GCA_001801825.1 Gammaproteobacteria bacterium RIFCSPLOWO2_02_FULL_56_15
CGTGCGGAGTCCCAGCCCATCAAATCCCGTAGGCCAGAGCCTGATCCGGCGGCCCCGGCACTCAGGGTCGCTTTCAGTAACGTGGCAGTGGCGGAGGATGAATGTCACTTCGAGCGCCATGTTCGTGGGCTCGCGGACGGATAGTGATTTTTCTTCGTTGCAGCCACCTGTCACGTCGAACGACGGTTACACAAAGTGGGATCTGGCCTGGATGTACCGATTGCCGCAAGGGCTAACGGTCTTCGGCGCCTTTGAAAACATCCTGAGTCAGCAATACATGGAGGCCCTCGGTTTCCCGCCGATGCGATTTACATATCGGTCCGGCGTCCGGCTCGAATTCTAAAAAAGGAGAATCTCATGGCATACCTGATGTTTGTTCTGGCGGTCCTGACCCGCTTCATTCCCCATCCGTGGAATTTCTCGCCCGTTTTTGGCGCGCTGCTGTTCGGAGGAGCCCGGCTGCCGAAGCGCGATGCTATTTGGTTTCCCGTCGCGGTGCTCGCCGTGAGCGATGTTTTGCTTACCACTCAGGTTTATGGAATGCAGATGCACTGGACATACGGTCTGGGCTCACTAGCCTTTGCCTCTGTCGCCCTGATTGGTCGCTGGTTGTGCCGGGAGGTGACGGTGCGCCGGTTTACGACAGCGGCATTCGCCGGTCCGACGGCCTTTTACCTGATCAGCAACTTTGGTGTGTGGCTCGGATTCAGAACGTATCCACCCACATGGGAGGGCCTCGTCGCCTGCTACGTTGCCGCCTTGCCATTCTATCGAAACTCGCTTCTGGCAAGCTTCCTGTTTGGCGCGGTCTTGTTCGGAATTTATGAATACTACGAGCGAAAGAAAGGAAGAGTACAACTTGATGTCCCTGCCGCACGACTCGGCTGATCCAATGTCGAAGCGGGCGCAGCTCAGACGACTGGTGGAAGATGCTGTCGCCGAAAGAGAAGCCGACGGCATTCAGCTCTCGGCCGGGCTGGATACCAGCATTCTCGCTACCATCGCCGCACGGCAGGGCCGGCAACTGACGGGTGTCTGCGTGTCGGTTGCCGATGGCCCTGGGTTGGACGAGCCCTTTGCCAGCATTATGGCAACCCGGCTTGGTTTGGATCTACACGTGATTCGCCCGAAGCTGTCGGACCTGATCGAGGAGATGCCCTCGTTGATAAACATCCTGGGCACGTTCGATCCGATGGAGTTGCGCAACAGCATTGCTGCGTACGTCGCCCTCGAAAGAGCGCGCGAAATAGGTATCCGCACAGTGCTGACGGGAGACGGCGCTGATGAACTGTTCGCGGGCTATAGCTACATGTTCAACATGCCTCCTGCTGATCTGCCGAAATACATCCAACACTTGAACGAGGTGATGTACTTCAGTTCTCGCATTTTGGCGCCTTGTCTCCCAATCGCTGTCGAACTGCCATATATCGGGGAGGAAATCAGGTCCTTCGCTGTCACCCTGACCGCCGAAGATCTGGTCGGTGAACGCAACGGAACGCGATTTGGGAAGAAGATTCTACGAGAGGCATTCGCCGACGTGCTGCCCGACGAAATAACGTGGCGCGTAAAGACGCCGATCGAGTTTGGTTCCGGCAGCACTGCACTTCAGAAGTTTGCTGCCGAAGCGATCGGGGACCAGGAGTTCGATGAGGAGCGCAAGTCGGTTTCTGAAAACGACAGAGTTGCGCTTCGAGATAAGGAACAGTTGCTTTATTACCGCATGTATCGGCGGATATTTCCGCCGCCTGGCGAACAGCCGAAAGATACGAAAAGCTGCGCTCAATGCTGCGGGCCGGTTCCTCGGCTCGATATGAGCTTCTGCCGGATTTGCGGCGCATACCCCATCTAAGGAGGAACCGTGAAAATTTGCTGCCTGCTGCCATCTGCCACTGAAATTGCATACGCTGTCGGCCTCGGAAACGAGGTGGCCGGCGTCACCTATGGTTGCGATTACCCGTTGGACGCGCGCCGGAAGCCGGTTGTGGTCCACAGTAAGCTGCCGTGGAAATTAACAGCAGCGGAAATCGACAGGCAAGTGGGGGAATTCGTTGCGAGAGGTGAGAGCCTTTACCGGATCGATACCGAGGCACTGCAACGGATTCAGCCAGACCTGATTCTTACCCAGGAACTGTGCCATGTCTGCGCCGCCTCGCCTGATGACATCGTCAGCGCGCTGGAAACTCTGCCGAACGCACCCAAGCTTTTGACGCTAAACCCGCACACGCTTACTGATGTATGGAACAACATCCGGGAGGTGGGTCGCGCAACGGGCCATAACGAGGAAGCGGACGCGCTGGCGAGCAGACTCGAAGAGCGTGTTGGCGAGGTGAAGCGGCTGGTAAATGGTCGGCCGCACCCGCACGTGGTGTGTCTTGAATGGCTGGACCCGCCCTACATCGCTGGGCACTGGGGTGCCTGAGATGGTTGGTGTAGCAGGCGGAGTGGATGTCTTGGGGCACGTTGCGCAGCCCAGTTTTCGCACCGACTGGAACACTGTCATCGCTGCTCAGCCGGAGATCATCGTCCTGATGCCTTGCGGCTACGATCTGCAGGAGACGCTGGACGAATACGCGAACCTTAATCGGCCTGCCGATTGGGACAGCATGCTGGCCGTCCGGAATGACCGGGTCTTCGCAGTGGATGCGACGAGCCACTTCTCGCGGCCGGGGCCACGCCTCGCCGAAGGTGTCGAGGCGCTCGCGAGCGTCTTCCACCCGGAGTTGGTTCCGCCCACATGGTTCAACGGCAGGGCGAGTCGCTGTTCAGTCGAGTGCGGCAGGATTCGATAGGAGCGGCAACGATGAGCAAACCGCGGGCGGCCGTCTCCTGGAGCGGCGGCAAGGACAGCTATCTTGCGCTCAATCGAGCTCGCCAACAGTTCGATGTAGCAGCTCTGATCACCATGTTCACCGAGGACGGTACACGGAGCCGGTCCCATGGATTACGCCCGGAAGTGCTTCAGCGGCAAGCTGAATTGCTGCAACTGGAGCTACTCCCGGGACGTGGATCATGGCAGTCGTATGAAGCCGAGTTTAAGAGGCTGCTCCGCGAACTCCACGACCGGCAGTTTTCTCACGTCGTGTTCGGAGACATTTTTCTTGACGACCACAAGCACTGGGTCGAGCGCGTTTGCACAGAGACGGCCCTTATTGCTGTCGAGCCGCTATGGGAGCAGCCAACGTCACAACTGCTGCTGGAATTCCTCAATCTCGGCGGCGAGGCGCACATTGTTGCAATCAAGGCAGCACTGTTAGACGAGAGCTGGCTTGGACGCCCTTTGAGTGCTGAACTGCTCCCGGAATTTGAGAAACTCGGGATCGACCCCTGCGGGGAATACGGCGAATATCATACTTTGGTCACCGCATCTCCCCTGTTCACGGCACCTCTAACCATCACCGATATCGGCCATCATCTACACGACGGCTACTGGATGCTCGACATCGTACTCGCTTCTTGAAAACACTTCGCACTCTGGATAGCCGGTGGGAAAGTCCCTTCGCACAAATGATCTAACTGCCGCACTATCTCCTTGTAATACATGGCGTTAGCGACCAGTCCGTGTTTATTTGACTATCGTAACCGGAGTGCTTAAGCTGCCTTCTGTTATGAAAGGGGGACTCCAGGCCCCACCGGAGACAGCCGCAACACTCCGTCGGCAAGTGTTGCAGATCAAACCCGAAGGGCAAAACACTGCCTGTGTCCTGAAAGAGGGTGGCCAAGTCCTGGTGTCGAATTTCCTCGCTGCTCAAATTCGTCCCGGTGACGAAATTGAGTATCCTCTTGCCTTTTCTTCACCAGAAGGTAGGGCTGAAATATACATTCACAAGAACTCGGGTTCTCCACGCACCCGGGATGTGTACCAGGTCTCTATCGGCTATGCCGCACAGCCCAAAACCGACAAGCGGGACCAGTTCTTTGTCCGGGCTGAAATACCGCACGGGAACCTCGGCATCTCTGCCCTTCATTTTCCGTGCGAGGTGTTGCGCGACTACTTTTACGTGGCCAATCGGCACCAACCTTGGGACCGACAAAAAACTTTGTATGAGACGTTGCGGATCCCTCCCACAGCGTCACCGGCTGAACTGCGGCTGGCCTTCAAACTTCGTAAGCTGGAACTCCATGCTGAGAAGTCTCACCACAAATCCGACTTTTGTGCTCTGGAGCGGGCATTTAACATCCTGGCACACCCGGAACTCCGCGCCTGCTATAACGAGTTGATGGCTAATCCATCGGCTCCAGTGCTCTTTCCTTATGGCGGTTTTGGTTCGATCCTTGTAGCCGGAAACCG
>MGYR01000121.1:6038-7733 GCA_001801825.1 Gammaproteobacteria bacterium RIFCSPLOWO2_02_FULL_56_15
AACCGATCGCGGGATGGTCAGACGTTCTTCGTCACTCGTGTCTCGTCTTTTCTTCCCGAGCGTCGCCAACGACGCTTCCGAGCATCCTTGCGCCAGATTGATTTCTACGCCGACCGCGCCATTTACCGCGACGCCCGGCGCAAGTTGGAGATCCTGCTCGACCAGTCCGCCATGCCGATTCTGTGGGACGCCACCTGGAATCAGTGGAAACACTTATTGGGCGCGAAGATGGAGATTCAGGCTACCTTTGTCGAAGCCGGAAAGTACCTTCATCGCCGCGGCGAGTGGCGCCTAGTGAAGTGGGAAACTGCGCTGCCTAGCCGCCTCCAGGTCAAGCTACCCGCGAAAATCGGTGAGGAGATCGAATCGGCGCGCAAGACCCACCACCGCTTTGGCCAGTTCGTGGACGCTTTCGACCGCGTTCGTGCTCGCATCGATCAGGAACCGGTTGAAAAAAACCAACTGCAGCAACTCTGTTGGGACCTCGGCGTCCCTGGCGACTTCGAGATCGCTCAAATCACCTGGAAGCCGGATTATGATGCCTTCTATTACCGCCATCTCTGCCGACGCGCGCGCCGGCTCTACCTGTTTCGCGAGGAGTACATCTTCGACCTCGAAAGGGTAATTGTCATCGAAACGCCGCAATCAGGGCACGCGACTTATCTCTTCTCCAAGGCAAGAAGCATCGAAGAATTCCTGGCTGCTTACATCAGGGTTACGAAAGAAGACATCCGCAAGAATCGTGCCAACGTGGCAGAGAAGTTGGGGTTTCTGGGCCGGGTTGTTCATGGTGTTAACGGCCGTCTCTGGCTCAGGGAGTTGAAGTCTCGTACCGGCGAGCCTGTAGATTACAGTGAGGCAACTGCGAACACGGTTCCGATTGTTTAGCATTCTTCCAGCGAATAGCAGTGGCAAAACTCTTTCGGCGGATCCGTGCGGTCCGGCACGAACCGTTTGCTGCCGGGAATGTAAAAACCTGCGCGCGCCGGGGGCTCCCCTGCCTGTCGGTCAAGCAGCCGCTGCCGCTGCACTTCCGCCCACCATTCGTTTCTGGGGATTTTAGCGACAATGCGATGCCAGCGGCCCATTACCTCGATTAGCTGGCCGACGGCCAGCGGCGTATCACTGGCGATTGTTCGGCGCATCCCTACACCACCTTCCTGCTGTTGGTCATGTCGGGGTTGCAGCGCCCGTGTCGAATAGGACCCGATGATGGCGCCCATTGCACCTGCTCAAAGACGTATTGGCCGGTGGCTTTGTCTTTGCGATATATCTGCTGCCCCAGCATTGGCTCCAGTCCGCGGCCAAGCACGCTGACAGTCAAGCACTCAATCCGCTGGGGATGATCGTGCATTCCATGCCTGATGATGGCTGGGCGCTCTTTCTGGCTTTTTCGACACGCTTCTTGCGGCAGTGTCCAGACTTCTGAGACAAATACGACAAACCAGTTCCCTGTGATCGCCGCAGCTTGCAGCAATCGCAAGAGTTCGTTTCTCCTCGACTTGGACGACATAATCTCTGGCTCAAAAACGAAGACATCAACCTGCCGCTCCTGGTCAAAGAGAAAGGCGTGTGGCCAATATTGCCCGCTGTCCCGAATGGCTTTATGTGCTTGTTTTAACGCCTTCTCAACGAACCCTTCCGGAGCCATATTTCTTGGACCTCCTATTTGGGCTCATCACCATTCGCCGCTTC
>MGYR01000122.1:0-225 GCA_001801825.1 Gammaproteobacteria bacterium RIFCSPLOWO2_02_FULL_56_15
CCGGCTGCCAAACAGGATCGCGCCGGCAAAGTCGTAGCGCGCAGCCACCTTGGCGAGGAAGGCACGCGCAGCCCGCTCAGTATCGGGGTCAATGGTGGTGTATATTGTCATCGTTGTATCAGTATGAGCGATATTTTTCCATCAGTCCGGCCCCATTATTCCATAAGGAGAGTATTACACTCCAGTTAATGCTCCTCTTCCTATTGTAGCTTCAATCCTGTTTTG
>MGYR01000122.1:233-682 GCA_001801825.1 Gammaproteobacteria bacterium RIFCSPLOWO2_02_FULL_56_15
CTCGTAAATCAGCAAGATTATCCATCCGCCATGTGATGAAATTATATTGTCTGTTATCTAAATGAACTTCATCTAAGTCGTCCAGACGAACAGTCCATATAACTGGGATATCCAACCCTAGAGCAAATCCTGCTTCAAAATAAACCCCTCCTCTCTGACCGGTAAAATCTGCGACTACAAATCTACTTCTTCGGATCATTGCAACTATTTCATCATCTATTCGATTGTTATGTTCTACTCGATCTATACGCTTTGGTGCATATCCGGCGTTTCGGATCGCTGGCTCGATTGCGTTAGTCCATACAGGAAATAAATCATCGTTGAACCACATTGCACAAAAACCCAACATACTGTCATGTTGAATTTGGCGCAATTCGTCGAGATATGAAAACCCCATTGGAGTTATCACATAGCCTTTTGGAGGAGTGTTAATTTTCTCCAGATATCGT
>MGYR01000122.1:689-2164 GCA_001801825.1 Gammaproteobacteria bacterium RIFCSPLOWO2_02_FULL_56_15
CAATAAGATACTTCTCTGTCAAATAGTACACTTCCTTTAGATTAATTGACCAAGTCAGGCCAATATAATCATTTGCATCTGGCATATGCCCTGGTATTGGAATCGCTTTTCCTATTTCTTCAGTACGTTTTTCAAATGCTAATAGTAATTTATCCGCACGCTCTTTTATCCGTGGGGAGGTGAGTTTCTTCAAAAAGTCTAAGTCGTCACTACAAATAGATATGTTTCGATGTTCTCGAATCCAGCCAGATATATTTGCCAAACTTCTTTCTGATTGTGTTCTTAAATGATGATCATTCCAATCGTCTCGTGCTTCCCTTGTAATGGTAAACTTCCCGCACCTTTGACAATCCATACGGTATATTAAATCGCGCTCATTCGTTGTTGCTTGGGCATTGCTGCATATAGGACAAGTCATTTCATATTCCTCAAAACCCATAATACGAAAAAATTAAGGTATTCATACGGTGGGACTGTGAGCTAATAAGGGGCAGGTCTTGTAATAATGCATGATAAAGTTTACTACACTTTAGCATATGTGTTTTTGTAAGACCTGACACCAGGTTGTCAGAGGTTTTGTTTTGATTTTTCAATTAAAGCAGTTTACCTTTACTTTAGATGGTGGAGTATGGAAAGACGGATAGAATGGGCATTCTGAAATGGATAAATAAAGCTCGCATTGCCCGGGGAAGCAGTAACCTGCCGAATGAAACTAGCCGAATACATGGGAGTATGAAACGACTCATGCGTTTTTGGGGGATGTTCCTGTTTATATTGATTCTTGGCGCCTGTGGCGGCGGCAAGCAGTCGGCGGTCGAGGGGAAGTTGGTAGACTGGAACGGCGAGCCAGTGGCTGGGGTAAAGATCACGGCGGTCCAGGTACAACCGCTCAAAGGCTATATACAGTTTGAGACCGAGACAGATGGAAATGGGATGTTCCGAGTGGAGGGTCTGTTCCCATCCTCAGCCTATATACTGAAGCCCTGGTCGGACAAATGGCACACCGAAACGGAGGTGCGGGTGGACAGTGCGCCACAGGGGGAGACGGAAGTGCTGCGTGAAGCCATCAAGATCGACGCTGCGTATTCGAAGAGCGGCGGAAGTCTTGTTCTCGATCTGGCCACTGGCAAGACACGTTTCTCGGTGACTTCGGACGGAGTAATCGAGGACTCCGAGACTGGTCTTATATGGGTCACGGGTCCGGACCGGACCACCGATTACGAGCAGGCCGTACAATGGGTAGCCGCCTGCCAGGTTGCGGGTGGCGGCTGGCGCATACCGACGTGGGATGAATTACAGACCTTGTATCAACCAGACGTTGGGGAACATAACATGGACCAGGCTTTCAAGACCACTGGCGAGGTCGTGTGGGCTGAATCCAGGGATTCATCGTCGGCGCGGGGCTTCTCATTCGACACCGGCATGGAATCTGGGCGGGCTGGGTTACTCTTTATTGGTGCCCGAGTATTTGGGGT
>MGYR01000122.1:2205-2551 GCA_001801825.1 Gammaproteobacteria bacterium RIFCSPLOWO2_02_FULL_56_15
TTGGGTCCAGGAGCGATGCCCCCGGGCGATTCAGGGACGGGCATCTTCCGATCTTTCAGCTAGCCTTTGACCCGCAAAATCAATAGGGTCAGTGTCAATTGATATGGTTAGAGGAATTATGAAATCAATCGAAACTGACCCTTTTGATTTTTCCACGTTGCATGACCAAGGCGCAATGCTTCCCGCGCGTCCCGTGGGGCGAAAAGTTATACAGCCTGTTCGACCCGAATGAATGGATTGTTATCATGCCTCGTCCAGTGCTAATTGACCGGTGTCAATGCTAGGGAGTAGAGGTAGAGTTTCGGCCATGAGAGTTCGTGTTTGGGCCACTAGGCGGTCACAGTAT
>MGYR01000122.1:2581-4453 GCA_001801825.1 Gammaproteobacteria bacterium RIFCSPLOWO2_02_FULL_56_15
GGCAGCAGCAAGTCGCCCGCATTTAATTCCGTAAGTGTCTTGTCGAGGGGCACCATGACTTCCCTTAAGCCACGGATGAACCCATCATGGACCACCGCATCTCTGTACGAAACGGCCTCGTCCACCCAGCGATTTATGTGACCCAAGAAAACAGACACTAGTATTTCGCGGTTTTCGAATGTGGTTGGAGCAGAGCGCTCGATCCACCTCAGAAACTTGCCTCCCGATATGTTGCGCCCTTCGTATTGACCGCTGCTGAAACCAAATACAGTCGCTTTGGGAACCAATAGTCCTGCGACGAGACGGGAATAGAGATCCAGCAACGACTTAAGCGCTATCAACGCCGAGTAGAGCCCGCTGACAAAGTGTAGATTGTGAAATACGAGGATCGCTGGTTTGTCCTGCTGTGGTTTGAAACCCTTAAACCCCGGGTCTGCGCGAATCTGTTCCAGTAGGCGTGAGCGATTGAGACCAGGCTCATTCATGACGATCTCAACTGAATGGGTCAAGATCGCCAGCCGATCACCGCAAGTGGCAGCGTGACTTCTTACCTTCTCCGGGAATGCATTTGGGTTAAACAATGCTGCCGCTTTCCAAAAATGAGGATCAACAATCATTATAGAAATTGTCATATACCATCCTGTGTCCGCAATACCAGGCGCCTCTTTCGGTATAAGTAGCGGACCCAAATGTCCGGTTTAGATCGGACATTTAGGCCCCTTAAGACTCCCTAAAAAACAACAACCTGGTATGAAATAAGGGAACTGTAAATACTAAAAATCTCGACATAGAGGTCATCTTTGCCTACAACCCGTATTGTGAATCAAGTTGTTCCGCTTTTCGGATCAAACGCTACAGTCTGCGTACCGAAGTGGCCTATCTGTAATGGATTAAACGCTATATTTTCCTCCATGAAAAGAATCATCCTCGTGAGTAAGCATATGTCGGGTTACGCTACGCTAACCCGACCTACATAAACCTCAACCTCATGCCGTACGCGCCAGCTTGCCTGTTTGCTCATCTACAGCCCTGATGATGTCCTGAACTGCGTTCACCTCGGTTTCCTCGAAATAGACTTCTCCACATTGCGTGCAAACCCATGCGGGAACGCTGTCCAGGCTAAGGTGAATATCTTTGCGATCGATATGAAATGGCGCATTCCCACGCGTCATTTCGCCCTGACAATACATGCATTTCATGACTGAATCCTCGTTCCAAAATTATTGGACCATTGAGCTTCATCCGAAGCTCGATCTAGTATCAACTGCCGGAATTCCATATTGATTTTCTTTCCTCACTCGTACGCCTCACCGTAAAAGTATACCGGATTTTTACATCGGCAGACTTCATATTCAGCCTGAGATGGGGTAATCTCGAACCGAAACAAGCACGCCTCAAACCGCTTCAGAATCAACCCTGGTCAACCCAGGATCACAGCCGTAATGCGGTGCCGGCTTGTATACAGCAATAATGGGGGAGAATGCATGAAAGATGTGGATATTATCGGTTCCTACTGGACCCTGTCGGGCGGCGCCCTGCCGCACACCGATCACGAGTACAGCACCTTTGATTTCAAGGACCGGGTGCAATCCGCCGCCCGGGCCGGATTCAAGGGGATCGGCCTGTGGCACGCGGACCTGGAATACATCCTGCGCACGCGCAGCCTCAAGGAGATGAAACAGATCCTGGATGATAACGGCATCAAACACCTGGAACTCGAATTCCTCACCGACTGGTTCTGGGAAGATGAGCGCCGCAAGGCTTCCGATAAAAACAGGAAGATGCTGCTGGAGGCGGCGGAAGTGCTGGAAGCGCGGCATATCAAGGTGGGGGATTTCAGCGCCCAACCCTGTCCCATGCCACACATGATTG
>MGYR01000122.1:4528-4777 GCA_001801825.1 Gammaproteobacteria bacterium RIFCSPLOWO2_02_FULL_56_15
ACATCAAGACCCTGGCGGACACCGTGGCGCTCGTGGAAGGGGCGGGCGCCCCGAACGGCGGCATCATCTTCGACCTTTGGCACGTGGTGCTGCTGAAGATATCCTATGAGGAGATCAAACGGATCCCCCGCAGCATCGTGATGGGCGTGGAACTCAACGACGGCGATCCGAACATGTCGGGAGATCTGCACGATCTCACCATCAATCACCGGCAGTTATGCGGTGAGGGCAGCTTCGATATCGCCGGGT
>MGYR01000123.1:0-1316 GCA_001801825.1 Gammaproteobacteria bacterium RIFCSPLOWO2_02_FULL_56_15
AACATGCCGAACCAGCCGACGACCTCGTAACCCGGCAATCCGCTTTCAATCACTGTCGGCAGATCCGGCAGTGCTTTGCTGCGTTGCGTTGAGGTGACGGCCAAGGCGCGCAAGTGGCCTGACTGGATGAGCGGCAGAGAGGAGATGGCGGCGCCGATCATCCAGTTCACATCGCCGCGAGCCACGGCAGGATAGGCGTCGGCGACCCCCTTGTAAGGCACACTCAGCATTTTGGTGCCGGAAAGCGTGGGCAGCAGTGAAGCGCCCAGGTGTGTAATGCTGCCGAGGCCGGAAGTTGCAAAGCTCACGGTGCCCGGTTTCGCCTTGGCGAGTGCGATCAGATCTTTGACCGATTTTACCGGCAGCGAAGGCGTTACCACGACGATATACGGTGTGGACGTCAGGTTGCTCACCGGCTGAAGGTCGCGGATCGGGTCATAGTTCACCTTACGATAAGCGGCATTGGTGACGACGCCGCTGCTGCAGATCAACAGCGTGTAGCCATCCGGCGCGGCTTTTGCCACCAGTTCAATGCCGATGCTGCCGCCGGCGCCCGTGCGGTTATCAATAATAAACGGCTCCTTGAATACCGAGTAGAGGTGCTGCGCGACGACCCGCGCGGTCGTGTCCACCCCGCCGCCCGCAGTCACGTTGACGACGATGCGCACCGGCCGCTCTGGATAAGACTGCGCGACTGCCGACAGGGAAGTGGCCAGCAGCATCGTGGATAACGCCGCACCTGCGGCCGTGCTTACAACATTTCTGGTCTTGGAATCAGGCATCATTTTCTCCTCTTCTGTTCTAATTTGTCAGCCGGTGAAATCACGATGCCTCCATGGCTTTGACGGTGTTGTGGCATCCAGTTCGGGGGCAGGGCGCCATGATAGCGTTTCGTATTTAACGTGTCACTGAGCTAGATCATCAATAGAGAAACTTGTACGCTCCCGGGCGCATCGCGGCGCTGCCTCCGATTGGACAGTCTTTGGCCGAGAGCTTTTCCACCCACGCCCGGTAAGCGAACATCGGTACCGGATTCATGACACAGGCACTTTGTCCGAAGGGGTGCAGGAAGTGGAATAGTTGATGGCCGATCTCGTGCGCTGCGCTAATGCCGGCGAGCCGTGCCGCTTCCCCTGCGTTGTAGCTCTCGCCATCTCGCATCTGTCGCACCCACTCGTCATCGGTCGTGAAGGCAAAGGTGCTCCAGACCGACATCGTCTTGAAGCGCGAGCTGTTGCTGTAAGTGGTAACGCCGTTGCTGTAGCCGCCGCGGATGGCCGCGTGAACCGCCGGAAACACATATTCCACGCTGGCGA
>MGYR01000123.1:1325-1964 GCA_001801825.1 Gammaproteobacteria bacterium RIFCSPLOWO2_02_FULL_56_15
TGGTCAGCACCAGCTCGAAGGGTACGTTTGCATACCCGAGGGCAATCCACATGGTGAACTCGTTGTAGGGCGTCGCATCGATCGCCGGGCCGCCATCGAGCGCCTTGATGGTTTTCCAGCGCTCGATTCGGCTGAGCTGAAGTCCGGACAGCGCAACGCCTAACGCCTCGTAGCTGCGTTCCTTCAATTCCGCGATGTGGGGACGCGCAAATGCGATGAGGTCCGCCAGCGGTTCGCCACCTTCCTTGAATCCCGCGCCGAATGCTTTTGCGAGGCGATCAGAGTCCCCTTTGCCCGTCTTGAAATCATAGAGTTGCTCGAACGCGGTACTGCGGCGCTTCGCAGGGATGCGTTCGAACAGTGTTTCGATGGGAATCTCCTGCACCGGCGCAAAGCGCAAGTCCACGCCGAAATGCTCGCGCACCGCGTTCCAGGTCGCTGTGAGCAGAATCTCGAGTTGTGCCTGGTTCATGCGCGGCAGGCGGGAATTTACGACGTAAGCGACCCGCATCTCAATCGGCCCGGGCGGCAACTCGGGAAGCGGCACAACGTCGGATGCGGCGCGGGCGAGATTCCAAGCGAGGGCAATTGCAATGACTGCAACGAGGTACCGGCCGGCGCGGCGAGTCCTGTTTTTCA
>MGYR01000123.1:2076-4978 GCA_001801825.1 Gammaproteobacteria bacterium RIFCSPLOWO2_02_FULL_56_15
AAGGTTTACATAGGTTAGAGTCTTCTTGAACAACCTGCCGCGGCATGCCGCGACGAAAACAATGTGAGTATGGAGATAAGGTCCGATCAGATCAAATGATATTGTGTGATCAAGGAAAAGAGGCGATTGCATCTGCATTCCGTGCAGCATACGGGCGCTGAAGCGAATCGGTTTTGACGGCAGCACACCGGGGTATGGGCGGCTATTGTTTCCAAAGTACACGCGGATCAGCAGCACCAGCGGGGTGGAATTCGCATAGGCGCGTTCAATCGACAACGTCATGCGAGTAGCGTATTATTAAATACTTAAGTGCCATGCGTTCCCAATGACAGAAATACCGGCAGGGAGGGGAGAATGTACGCCGCGTCGCGCCGCTTTTTGTTAGTGCTCTCCTGCGTGTTGTCATCCGTTTACGGGGGATTCGCGGCGGCGCAGATTTATCCCGCCAAACCAGTACGCATCATCGTTCCGTTTCCGCCCGGCGGCGTGACGGACGTGGTGGCCCGCATTCTGGCGGCGCGATTGTCGGACAATCTGGGCCAGCCGGTGGTTGTCGAGAACCGCCCCGGCGGGGCTTCCACCATCGGTATGGGCGCCGTCGCGAAATCCGCGCCGGATGGCTACATGCTGGGCGTGGCCAACCTCACGTTCAGCATCAATCCGATCCTGTTCAAGAAGATGCCGTACGACAGCGAGCGGGATCTCTCACTGGTGAGCCACATCGCCACCGCTCCGTTCGTGCTGTCGGTGCATCCGTCGGTGCCGGCGAAGTCGATCAAGGAGCTGATCGCGCTGGCCAAATCCAGGCCCGGCGTGCTCAATTATGCCTCGTCGGGCCAGGCCAGCTCGGCGCAGATGGCGAGCGAGTTGTTCAAGTATCTGACCCAGACCGACATCGTGCACGTTCCATACGCCGGGGGCGGTCCCGCGATCATCGCGCTCGTCAGCGGAGAAGTCTCGGTGAGAATCGGCAGCATCCCGGCGGTGATGCCGTACTTCAAATCGGGCAGGGCGAGGGCGCTCGGGATCACGACCGCGAAGCGCGATCCTGCGATTCCCGAGGTGCCGACTATTGCCGAGGCCGGCGTGCCGGGATACGAGTCGAGCGAATGGCAGGGCATCGTGGTGCGCGCCGGAACGCCGCCGGCGGTCATAAGCCGGCTGAATCAGGAAATCGTGAAGAGCTTGAAAGCGCCCGACATGATCGAGCGTCTGGCGAACGCCGGCGTTCATGCGGTGGGCAGTACCGCCGAGGAATTCGCGGCCCATATCGCGAAGGAACGGGAAACATGGGCGAAGGTCATCAAGGCGGCGGGAATCCGCGTTGAGTGAAGCGTAATCCTTGAATCCCGGGTATGGGTGTGAGACAGTTCCGTCACGAACCTGATTGAGAAGGAGAAATCCAGAATGAAATACCGCAAATCGGAAGCAAAGGAATATGCCAGGCAAAACATCACGGGCCTTTGGGGCGCATCGTTCACTCCCTTTACCCCGGACTACAAGCTCGATGAGCAGGCGTGGCGGCACAACATCCGTCATTACATCGATGTCCTCGGACTCCAGGGCTTGTTCGTCTGCGGAACCATGGGCGAGTACTGGTACCTTACGGTTGCGGAACGCAAGCGGCTTTGCCAGATCGCCGTCGAAGAGGCGAAGGGCGAAATGTATATCATGCCCTACACCTGGGACCCTGTTCTCGAGAATGAACTGGAGATGATCAAGTATGCCGAGAATATCGGGGCCGACTTCGTCATCACCAGCCAACCGACGTTTCCTACCGATGACGTAGTGAATGATGAGGGCATCTTCCAGCGCTTCCGGCACCTGACGGACAAGTCGAGTATTGGCATCGCCATTTTCCACGCTACGACTCAAGGCTACATGATGAGTCCTCAGCTCGCGAGCAGGATTGCCGACTTGCCGAACATTGTTGCGATAAAGAACATGGGGAGCGCCGGCGCCCATCGCATGATCAGAGTTCTCTGCGGTGACAAGATATTGGTCAGTGACCCACTTGAGACACAGTGGTGGATCAATATGACCGTATACGGCCAGCAGGCGCTGTTCGCAACCTATTACGCTCACCTGTATCAGAGCAAGAGGTCAAAGCTTGTCAAGGAATACACCGACCTCTACCGGAAGGGCGAGGTGACCAAGGCATTGGCGGTCTGCCAGAGGCTGGAGCACATCAGGAGAGCGTCGGAAAGCGTAACATTTCCGGGCATGATGCGGTCTTGCCATAAGTACTGGTGCCAATGTATCGGGATGGCGGGTGGTGACGGCCGTGTACGATTGCCGCAGAGGGAACTGACGGAGGAGGCGAAGCGAGCCATCAGGGCTGCCGTCGAGAGCACTGAATTGGTCGGCGAACCGGTAGCAAAGCGGGTCGGAGAGCCTGTTCCCGCTTAACCTGACTGCCGCGCTATTCGATTTTCAGTCCGGCCAGCTTGACCAAGCTGGCATTCTGCGCAAGTTCGCTGCGAATAAGCGCCGCAAACTGTTCCGGTGTATTGGTCTGCGGCTCGGCGCCTTGTTTATTAAACGACTCCTTCATTTCGGGAGCGTTGACTACCTTGTCGATTACAGCGTGAAGCTGCGCGATGATGACTTTCGGGACGCCGGCCGGTGCGAGCAGGCCATACCAAGTAGAACGATCGTAACCCGGCAATCCCGATTCGTCGAGCGTGGGTATCGACGGCATCAACGACGCGCGTTTTGCGCTGGTCACCGCGAGTGATCTGACTTTGCGGGCCTCAAGCAGAGGCAGCGCCGCCGTGATGTTGGGGAAACTGATGTCGATCTGACCAACCGCGACCGCGATGACGCTTTCCGCCGAGCCACCTTTGTACGGCACGTGGACGATGTTCACCTTCGCCATCAGCTTGAAAAGCTCGCCCGCAAG
>MGYR01000124.1:0-7187 GCA_001801825.1 Gammaproteobacteria bacterium RIFCSPLOWO2_02_FULL_56_15
CATCCGGGATACTGCCCTTTGGTCGCCCGGTAAACTCGCGGTGCTCGAAAAACTGCACCACGACATTGAAAAACTGGACCATGTCGCCCGCGTCGACAGTCTCTACAGCCTCTATACGGTGGTGAACGAGGGCGGCCGGATCGAGTCGAGACCGGTACTGTTGACGGCCCCCGAGACGGTGGAAGAGGCGGAGCGTGCCAGGGATACCGCCCTGACCAATCCCCTCTATCTGGGTAATTACTTCTCCGATAGCGGTAACGTCACGGCCATGATCATTTCTCTGAAGGAGGAGGAGGAAGACTATGGCAGTGTATTCTATGAGGACCTGGAGGCATTGCTTACGGCCAACCGGGCGCATTTCGAGCACCTGGCGCAGGTCGGCCCGCCGCGCATCAACGCTGAATTGTTAACCAGTCTCTATCAGGATTTAATCCTGCTTGGTCCCCTGTCAGCGATCATCCTGGTGCTGACAATTCTACTCATCATGCGCACGGTACTGTCGGCTGTGGTGCCGTTGGTCACCTCCGGCATAACCATTATCTGGACCTTCGGCTTCCTGGGTTGGACCGGTATTCCGGTGAACATCCTGAGCGCCATGCTGCCTTCGTTGATAATCGTAATCGGTTCGACGGAAGATACCCACATGATGGCCGCCTACTACCGCGGGCTATCGGATCCGGAATCCCATTCCCGGAGCGACGCCCTCAAATACATGGCCCGCCACATGGGCTTGCCCTTGATCCTGACCGTAGTAACCACGGCCATAGGTTTCGGGAGTAACATCTTCAGTAATATCGGTCTGATACAGGATTTCGCGATCGCCTCGACCTTTGGCATGCTGGCGAATGGTGTCATCACAGTGCTCGCGATGCCCATAATCGTCTCGGTTTACGGATCCGGGAAACATACCAAGCTGATTGGTGATGAGGAAATCCCCGGTCTACCGGGACGGGTAATGCGCATCTTCCGCTATTCCCAGGATAACTATCCCATGTATACCCTGGGGATCACCGCGGCGCTCTGTGCATTTTTCATCTATCATGCCGCCGGTCTGTATGTGACCAACGACCCCTTGTCCTATTTCTCCGCGGACCGGCCCCTGATCCAGGATACCAAAAGGATCCATGAAGATCTGGCCGGCGTTAAGCTCTTTTTTATCAGCCTGGAGTCAGACACACAAAACACATTTCTGGATCCGCGGAATATAGAGAAGCTGGCGGAAATACAGCGTTTCCTGGATAAACAGGGGGTTTATGACCGCAGTATATCCATCGCGGATCACCTGGCCTTCGTGAATCGTGAATTCCGTGGGCAGTACGATGAGATGGCGCTGCCCGAGACGAAGGAACTGGTGGCGCAGTACCTGATGTTCTTCCATCGCAGTGATCTGAACAGCTATGTCAGTCATGATTACAGCCGCGCCAACATCGTGGTCCGGCATAACCTGAGTGATTCACACACCCTCAACAAGTATATCAACGAGCTGCAGGAGGTAGTCGATCATATCGCCGGTCCGGGACTGGCCGGGCATATCGTGGGTGCAAACCTCATGGTCAATCATGCCGCGGAGAGCCTGATGGTAGGACAGGTGAAAGCGCTCTTCTCACTTCTGGCGTTGATCTTCCTGATCATGTCCGCCATGTTTACTTCCTTCAAGGGGGGGGCGATCGCCATGGTGCCGGCGGTGATTCCCATCGCCATGATGTTCGGCATCATGGGCCTGCTGGATATTCCCCTCAATCCGGGCACGGCGATGGTGGCGGTGATCGCCATCGGCATCGCTATTGACGGCACTATCCATCTCCTTGCCCGGTACAGCGAACTGTGCCGGCGCACCTCGGATTATGTCGGTGCGGTGAACACCGCGGTAAAAGAGGAGGCGACGCCTTTGATTGCCTCCAGCTTCGCCTTGGCCCTGGGTTTCGGTGTATTGCTGTTTTCCAATTTCACGGTCATCGCCCAGTTCGGGGCATTGGCCGCCGCGACCATGCTGTTTTCCATTTTTGCCAACCTGCTGGTGACGCCTATCATCATGGCGAGGATCCGGTTGGTGGGCCTCTACCAGATCCTGTCCATGACCATCGATCGGGTAGTGCTGGAGCAGAGCCCGTTGTTTCAAGGCATGACCGACTACCAGCGCCGAAAAGCCATACTGATCTCAGAATTGCATGAATTCAGTGCCGGTGAATTACTGGTGGAACAGGATACCGTGGGCCGCAGCATGTACCTGATCCTTACGGGAGACGCCGAGGTGGTTCGCAGGGATGGGGGAAAATCCATCACTCTGGCAACCCTGCACGCCGGTCAGGTCTTCGGCGAGATCGGTTTCATCCGCGCCATGGAACGCACGGCCGATGTCCGCGCCCTGAGCCCGATCACCGCGCTGCGCTTTGACTATGATCGAATGCAGAAGGATCTCAAGTTCTTCCCCAACATCGTGGCGAAGCTGAATTTCAATATCTGCTTTATCCTCGGTGAACGACTGGCGGAAATGGTGGAGAAAGCCCGGAAATAGACGGTCCAAGCGCTGGTCAGAAACGCCACAGCCGACAGGGTCGGCGGCGAGATCAATAATTAATCTTCGATTAATCCCCCGAGTTGATTATTTGCAGGATCACCGCGGCTTCATTGATGACGGGGTTCCGGCCCTGTTCTATTTCGATCCGGTCATTTACTCCGTCGTTATCGGTATCGTTCCTGCCGACCGAGGTACCGAACTGGAATTCCTGAAGGTTGGTCAGACCGTCCAGGTCATTATCTGCAGCTGCGTCGCCGGCATCGAGCGGATTGAGGCCGTTTGCAATTTCATACTGATCAGGGAGATCATCACCGTCGTCATCGCTATCGCAGGCATTGCCTTCACCGTTCAAATCCGTGTCGATTTGATCAGGATTCGAGCTCGCCGGGCAATTATCCACGTTATCCCTGATGCCATCGTTATCGGTGTCCGTTTCTGTCGGCGTCAGGTTGATCTCGATCTCCACTGTGGCATTCGGCGTCAGGCTGATATTCAGCGTCCGGGTCTCGAACAGTTCAGCGGCCGCCGTCAACTCCACGGCGCCTGCCTGCGCGATCAGCACGAAATTCCCGTCAAGGTCGGTCAATGTCGCACCGTCCCTGATCTCGTTAAGACGAGTGCTGAGAAAAGCGCCGCTCAAGGCCGCCAGGCTCAGGTCACTACGGACCAATCCACGGATAATCCCGACCTCGGGGAGGTTTGGTCTGTATACTTTGAGATCGTAGTCCGTCTCAGTCCCGGAGCCGGCAAAAACCTGGATGACTTTCAGGTAATAGACACGGTCACCGGGCGCGGTCCAGGATATGATTTCCTGCGCATCAGGACCTTCAATCGCCCCCTCAAAATAATCGTCCGCGCTGCCGAGCAGCGTGTTGGCATCGCTGTCGTACAACTCCAGTCGCACATCAGCCTTATCGCCGAAGTTTTCCGCCACCATCTCGTAAGTCACTCCTGTCAATGCCGGAAACTTCAACCAATCCACGTCATCGGCGTCATAGAAATTATGCCGTTGCACGGCAGTGTCATTCAGTACAATCAGGTGGGCGCTTGCGGCACTATCATCCTCCTCGAAGGCATCAGGACCGGTTAATACAGTTTGAGTCACGGTTGTATTTGCAGGCAAAGAGACATTTCCATGCGCGTCTTCCGCAAATACCGACACGCGATAGACACCATGCCGGCTGAAATCATCATAGGTGGATTGATAATGACCATCGGGCGACAGGGGAGGATCCAGCGGGATTAGCTCACTTGCCTCCCGCCACTCCGCAGGAGGCGTAATCACTGCCCAGACCGATCTGATCATCCCGGTGGTGGTTACATCCCCGGCCCAGATCGTGGCAGTAATGGCACCGCCGGTCAGAGTCTGTTCCTCAACTATAGAACCGATTAGCGGTTCATCGCCGGCAAACAGGATACCGTTGCCGATCGTGTAGGTTCTCGCCTCCACACCATCCTCTTTCTCATTGGGGATCCCGTTACCGTTATCATCCAGTTGGGGTGACTGGCCGGATCCCGCAAAGCCGATGGCTCTTTTTGCCTGGATCCATGCATCCCGGACGTTTGCGCCATTCAGGATCTGTTTCCAGAAGAACCAGGAAAAGGAAATATCGCCACCGGCGAGAAAATTCGCTGCATTCTGAGTTGATGTGCTCGTGACTAGAATACGCCGTTTCTCTGTCTCAGTTGTGGTTAATCTGGGTATAAAACTGCCGGAACTGTCCCCGTCGTAGACCACGGTGAGCCTGCCGGGCAGTGACTCCTGCAGCAGGTTCAGCCAGATATTCAGCTGTTCCGCGGTCAGGGTTTCACCATTATTCATCCTGAAGGTTTTATCACCGCCTTTGCCGATCAAGTACAAAGTCACATCCCTGGTCTGGCTTTTCGCCCATGCTGTGAGGTCAAATTCCAGGTTGTCCATTACCGCAAGTCCATCCACACCAGCAGTGGTTGCCCGGCTCCAGTAATGGATATCTTCATCGCTGTAGCCCTGCTTCAGCAGGGCGTCATAGGCCAGATTTGCGTTTTTTTCCAACACCGGCCAGAGGCTTTCGCTGGTCTCACCGCCGGCGATGATGATGGCTTTTCTAGATAGCGGATTGCCGACTGAGACTGAGGTCAATTCCGGGAGCGAGGTGTTACCAAACTGGTCGCGCGCATAGATGGCCAGATGATAGGTGCCACCGGCATTGAAACCGTCCCAGGTGCCTTCAAATCGATCATTGCCCACCGGCAATAAATCAAAACCCGGCAGATTCTGTACGGGGTTGCCTGGGTCACCCTGCGTGTAATCCGGGGGTCGGACAACCGCCCATACTCTAGCAATATTGTCCGGATCGACAATGTTCTCCGCAATCACACTGGCCGTGTTTGTATTGACGATAATCTGGTCTCCGGAGACGCTACCGATGACAGGTGCCTCACCTGACGTCAGTGTGCCATTGCCAAGATAGGTGTCAGCAACCGCGTCCAGATCCGCGGTTTCATTCGCAATGCCGTTGCCGTTTGCATCGAGGGAAGGGTTTTGATGATCGACGGTCCTGGACAGCGATTCCTGGGCCAGCAGGTAGGCATCACGGATCGGTGCACCATTGAAGATATTGCTCCAGAAATAATTGGAAAAAGAAATTAATCCCTGGGAGATGAAAACCGCATTTTCACCTGGCGATGTGCTCGCAATGATTGTCCGTTCCCGGCCGGCGGGAGGTGTCAATACGGGAAGGAAACTGCCCGACTCGCAGGCGTCGTAGATCACCGTCACCCGGGCGCCGGTTGCAGTCTGGAATTGATCGATCCAGTCGTCCAGTTCCGCCGCAGTCAGGGTCTCTGAGCCGCGCATGCGGAAAGTGCCGTTGCCGCCGTGGTCCACGAGATAGATGACGAGATCATCCGCATCAGCGGCCCAGGCAATAATCGCATCCGCCAGATTGGCCTTGGTGGCAGCGCCATCGACGTCATCCGCCTCGCCGTTGCCATCCAGATCAAGATCGGTATCGTCAGAAAGATAGTAGATCCTGTCCTTCGGGAGCCCCTGATAGGCCAAGGTCCGGAAGGCAAAGTTGGCGGATAGTTGGGTCGCGTCCCAGAGATTGTTCCCAGCGAACGGCCCTCCTCCGGCAACGATGATCGCCTTGCTGTTGTCCGCTACTGTGACTGGTTTGAAGATCTGGATCCGGTTGTTGCCTTTATCCACGACGAACAAGCGGTTGCCATTGTCGATTGCTAATTCACCGGGAAAATTGAAATTACCAAAACCGTAACCAGGCCCGCCAATGGTGGACAGGTAAGTGCCGTCGGGAGACAGTTTTTGTACGTCATGTCTCTGGATATCGCTGATATAAATATTACCGGCGCTGTCGACCGCTATGCTCTTCGGCTGTTTGAATTGCCCGTCGCCGGTCCCGAAAGCGGCATGGGTTTCCAGCAGATTCAGATCCTTATCAAATTTCTTGAACCCCTCCCGTTCTGAAGTCGCGTATAGGTAATCACCATGTACGGCGACATCCTCGACAGCACCCTCTTCATATCTCGCCGGCTGGGGGAGAGTGTCAACTATCGATCCATCCGGTCCATATTTGACCAGACCTGAGATGTCGCCGGTTACTGCTGCATAGATATATCCTGCTTCATCCACATCAAAGCCCAGGATCTCTGCGTCCACTTCCCAGTCCTGGATCAAAGCGCCGTCGGGCGTATAGGTCGTTATGTTATAAGCGTATACCTCGTCCCGCAGCCGGGAGATGTAAAGCTTATTATTCCGGAAAACTATGCCCTCCGGGTTATCCGCAGACCAATGCGTGACATAATTGCCTGTAGCGTCATATTTGATGATTCTTCTGCCTGACAAATCCGGGACATAAAAAAAGCCCAGATCATCATTCGTAACACCATTGAGTGATTGGAAACCTTCGTTGCTGTCGAGTACGGAACTCCATTCCTCAAGGTAGGTTCCATCGGTCGTGTATACGCGTATGCCGTAACCTCTGGCCACGTATACTCTGCCCCGGTCATCAACGGCCACATCCGTACACAGGCCGCTGTCCCAATCAGAAAGATGGGTACCGTCCGCGCTGAATTTTTTTACCCTGAAGTTCCCATAATCACAAACATAAATATTCCCTTCCTTGTCGACCGTAATTCCCTGGGGCTCGTTGAGTTCGCCGGGTCCGGAACCCAGGCCACCCCATTCGGTTACGAACTCACCTGCCGGGGTGAATTTCTGAATACGGTGATTCAATTGATCGCTCACATAGATAAAACCCTGTTGATCGATCGCGATTCCTTTCGGGCCGTTAAATTCGCCCTGACCGCTGCCGCTATTTCCCCATTGTTTGATCAGCGCGCCATCGGCGTTGAATTTATAGATGGTGTTGCCATGGAAATCCGCCAACAGGATATTGCCTTCCAGGTCGACGGCAAGTTCGCTGTATTGGAATCCCGTACCCGAGGGAGGGCCAGGAGAGGGGGATGGCCAGGTGGTGAGAAACTCCAGGTCATCATTGAATTTCTGGATGCGGAGTTCTGTCTGGTCAACAGTGTAGATGAATCCATCCGGATCGATTGCTATACCGCCTGGAAGGTGAAAATCGCCTGGAGCGGCGCCTTTCTTTCCGATGGATTTCAGCACCATGCCATCGGCGGATATCTTCATGACCCGGTTTTGCAGGGT
>MGYR01000124.1:7195-7468 GCA_001801825.1 Gammaproteobacteria bacterium RIFCSPLOWO2_02_FULL_56_15
TGTAAGCAGCATGGGCAGTAAGCACATTCGGGTGAATCCCA
This sequence comes from Gammaproteobacteria bacterium RIFCSPLOWO2_02_FULL_56_15, assembly GCA_001801825.1. Classification (GTDB taxonomy): domain Bacteria; phylum Pseudomonadota; class Gammaproteobacteria; order Eutrophobiales; family Eutrophobiaceae; genus 2-02-FULL-56-15. The sequence goes on from MGYR01000124.1 coordinate 7,237, forward strand.
ACTGGATGGCGGTCCGGAATGAAAACTTCTTTCCTGCGTTTCTGAAGGTGAGATGGGGGATCATCGGCTTCTGTACTTTCCTTATTGAAGGTGGCAGAGCGCAGGGAATCAATATCCTGTTTTATTTAAGTTATTACTTACAGGCTGTTGAAAAACCGAGATTCCAACAGCCTCCCTAACGAAGAGAATCGATTGGTATCAGGGCTAATTCTAGCAAATGAATGGAAAATAT
>MGYR01000125.1:0-402 GCA_001801825.1 Gammaproteobacteria bacterium RIFCSPLOWO2_02_FULL_56_15
ACCGGCAGATCGAAACCCCGCCCATTCCAGGACACCAGCACAGGAGTATATTTCTCTATGCCTTCAAAGAATCGCTGGATCAGTTCCGCTTCCCCGGAAGCAGCCTCTCCCAGAGACCAGACATTGAGTTTGTCCCGGGTAGCCAGCACCACTGAGATAGCCACTACACGGTGCAGATGGTTTCTGAGAAAATCAGTACTGCCACCGGTATCCTGGCGGCGTTTGCTGAACATCACTTCGGCGACTTCCCGATCATCCAGTCCATCCAGGTTGTAGATCCGCCTGCCGCTGCCGACATCGGGGATCGTCTCAATATCGAAGACCAGAATGGTCATGCCGCCTGCCTGGCCTTCAGGAGACCGGTTGCTTCAGGCCCTACTTCTGAACCCAGTCGCCGCCGGG
>MGYR01000125.1:467-654 GCA_001801825.1 Gammaproteobacteria bacterium RIFCSPLOWO2_02_FULL_56_15
GGATGTCCATTGGCCTCTGCCAGTTCACGGTATAAGGCGAGACGATCCCGGTTTTCATCGGCGACCAGCATCTTTGCCGTATTCCTCTCCCGCAAGGGAATGCTGTCCTGCTCGCGGATGGTGATCAGGCCCTGGTTATCCATGCCCACGGCGCCGCTGCTGTAATACGGTTCCAGGTCGGCATGCC
>MGYR01000125.1:712-837 GCA_001801825.1 Gammaproteobacteria bacterium RIFCSPLOWO2_02_FULL_56_15
CTGCTGGGCATAAACCGGCGGGACTGCCAGGTCCAGCACTCGGGCGATCAGCATTGACCCCCAGGCAGGCACGGAGGTCTGCTCCGGTTCCGCCGCCGACCCGCCCTCGTTTTCACCCTCGGTAC
>MGYR01000125.1:912-1085 GCA_001801825.1 Gammaproteobacteria bacterium RIFCSPLOWO2_02_FULL_56_15
GTACCGTAGACCTGCTTGATGATGGCATCCGCCGCGCTCTCGGCGGCGGCCGCTGGGAAATAGACATTGATCGTGACGCACGCGATCAACAGCAGTAAAAGGGAGAAGACCGTGATGCTCTTGAAGGTATTCATGTCGCTGGCTCCTGTTGGGACGGCTGATGTGTATTTTAT
>MGYR01000125.1:1168-3280 GCA_001801825.1 Gammaproteobacteria bacterium RIFCSPLOWO2_02_FULL_56_15
TAAAACCGATACCGCGCTTGGAAGGAACGGGCGGTGGCTGCAGGAGCGGCAGTAGTTTCTGATAGATGTCTCGCAGGGCAGTATCGTGTTGCAGCAGGCTCTTGTCGAATTCCGCCAGTCGTTTGAGAATAGCTGCGTTAGCAGCAATTTGCTCGCGCATCTGGATAAATGCCCGCACCACATAAACACTCATGTGTACAGCCTGATCGCTGCGCAGGATATTGGCCGCCATAAGTGCACCGTGTTCGGTAAAGGCCCACGGTCTGTAGCGCGGGCCCCCATGAGAACTGGTCGCAAATTTCGGCTGGTAGGGTATATCTTCCGGATTATCAGTAGGATGCAAACTTGAGGTCGCAATTTGCGACCTCAAGTCCTTAAACTCAACGGCAGCAAGTTGAAAAGCAAAATCGTCTGGGAAGCGCTGATGGTTACGCTTGAATGCCTCGTTAAAGCGTTTGGTGGTCACACCATATAGCCGGGCCAGATCAGCATCCAGCATTACCTTGTAGCCGCGTATGGTGAAGATCAGGGAATCGATCGATGCTGGTGGTTTCATGGGTCCCTCCGGTGGTTGTGCAGTTCCAGGAATTATCCATTTCAGTTTGGTTCTTCTGCTTTAACTTTCCCATAATACGGCATTAGTATACCAGACAGCGGGTCAGTGAACGTATCCTGGATAGAGTGAAACGGAATCCAGGATAATGAACCCCGGATTCCACTGCGTTCCATCCGGGCTACCGCTACCGCTTCTTTCACAGGCTGGATCAAGCATAGGATGACACTGTACGAGGGCGATAATACTCCCGTCATACCGGCCAACGAGCCGGTATCCAGTCAATACCAAATCACCGGCGGGAGAAGGGATCACTGGATCTCGTATCCACCTTTCGAGATCTGCCGCAGGCTCTCGATCAGTTCGTCCCACAGTATGGAACGTCCCTGGGCCCTGACTTCCACCCAAGGCGGCAACAGACCTCCCCGGGTAAGCAGGTAGGAACCACCCTCGATATCCCTGATCCCCCCCAGTTCACAGATATTGGCGTACAAGCGGCAACTGATACCGAGTTGCCCATAGGAATATTCCGGGAACAGGCGCAGGAACCCTCTGGACATGGTGCCGCTCAGGCCTCCACCCAGTGCGTTCAGGTTTTCCAGCGCCTTGCGGCTGATACGGCGGGGTCGCTCATCGTCCAAGGTGGCGAATTGAGCATCAAAACTGACAGGACTCCAGTCTTCGAGGACCAGATCACTCACCGATCCACTAAGGCTGCCCTCGATCCTGCCGAAGGTGAATGTCTGGGAAAGCTGTTCCAGATCCATCCGCTCGAAATCAATATCGCCCTGTAATACAGAATACTGGCTGAAGAGCCCGTTGATGACCAGATCGCGGAGCGTGATATCCCCATCGAAGACCTCGATATGGATATCCCCGTTCAGTTCCAGGGCATTGTGTTGATAGTGTAAACCGCTGAATCCGCCGGCGAGGGTTCCGGACAGCAACGGCCATTGCATGGCCTGGGTGAATTCCTGGAGGGACACCGGACTCAGCTTGCCGTCGATGGCCAGACTGAAATCGGGCTTCCCGAAATTGCGGACGCTGAAATTCTCGATGTGAAACACCCCGTCAAGGACCGCGATATCCTGCCATTCCTCCACCTCAATCTGATCCGCCCGCGATTCGAAAACCATGTCGCCTCCGCCCAAATCCAGACGGTAAAAGCTGAGGCCGTCCCAGCCCAGGGTCGACCGAACCGGAGCATCGCCGCCATTGAGACGCAGGTCTCCACGCAACCCATAGATCCCGAAGCGGTTCCTCGCATCCGCCAAGTGGGTATCCCCGAGCCGTAGCCACGCCTCTTGGATTTCTCCGGTCCGCCAGTCCATGCCGGCCTCCAGGCTGCCCACGATCTGCAGGTCATTGACAGAAGTCCGCAGTAAGAGGGGCTGGAGGTACACCGGGAAACTCCGATCGAGTTCGGGCGCCGAGAGTGAAACCGAAAATCCCTTAACGTCCATTGCGGGAGATACATCACCCTCTGCGCTGAGCGTAAGTTGCAGGACCCCTGGATGGGCATAGAAAAGGCGTGTTATCTTAAAGTTCTCCTGCCTCGG
>MGYR01000125.1:3314-3704 GCA_001801825.1 Gammaproteobacteria bacterium RIFCSPLOWO2_02_FULL_56_15
TCATCACCGGGTTCAATATAAAACCCGGGGTGGTCGCCCAGGATCTCCAGCGGAGCAACCAGATATAACCCACCTCGTTTGAGATTCATCCTGGCCGCGAGACGCCACTCCTGTTCCTGGCGCTCTACAGCCAGATCCAGCTCTGCATCCAGGTGCTCCACGGTGCTGTCCGCTGCCAGGCTGAAATCTTCCAGACTGCCCTGCAGCCAGAGGCCCGTCAGTCCGGCGCCATCGCCCCTGATGCGGACCGAGCCATGCAGTTCACCCCCGCTAAGCGCCCTGGCGGGTATCGACTCTGACCACAATTGGAGCAAACCGGAAAAGGGCGCGAGTTCCATGGAGAAGGGCTCCGTCCTGATTTCCCACTGCCGCTGGGTCCCTGTGTTCATT
>MGYR01000125.1:3871-3995 GCA_001801825.1 Gammaproteobacteria bacterium RIFCSPLOWO2_02_FULL_56_15
AAGGGAAAGTCGGTCATCAGCATGCCATTGGAGACTGGCCTCTAGATCCACGAGGGTGAAAAATTCCGTTTCCACGCGCCCAAGGTTGAGCTCCATTCCGTCCAGGGCTAGGGCAAGCGAGGAG
>MGYR01000125.1:4118-5825 GCA_001801825.1 Gammaproteobacteria bacterium RIFCSPLOWO2_02_FULL_56_15
TGGGGAATGTCGCGAGAGGACAGGGAGTCCGAAGCGACCAGCATCCAGTAAACAATGGTTTCGACTGGATTCTGGCCTTCGCCAGAATGACGGCCGGTTATATTCATGCACTTGATCAGAGCACCCTAGTATGACCGCCCTCCCGGAAGGCTATAGGCCTCCGGCCGGTCCCACAGGCAGGGATGACGCTGCGCAGCATCGATGCGCGCAGCGGTCAGAACAGCGATCAGGCGTAAGGGAAGACCCCGGTGGAGAGATAACGATCGCCACGGTCACAGATGATGGTCACGATGACGGCATTCTCAACCTGCTGCGACAGCTTCAAAGCAGCGAATATGGCGCCGCCGGAGGAGATGCCGGCGAAAATCCCTTCTTCCGCAGCCAACCGGCGGGCAGTCTCCTCGGCTTCCGCGGGCGTGATATCTATGATCCGGTCGACCCGTTCGCGCTGGAAGATCCTGGGCAGATAGGCGGGTGGCCAGCGGCGGATGCCTGGGATGTTCTCATCACCGGCCGGTTGTACCCCCACGATTTTTACCCCTGGATTTTGTTCCTTGAGATATCTGGAGACGCCCATGATCGTCCCGGTGGTGCCCATGGCGCTGACAAAATGAGTGACCTTGCCGCCACTGTCGCGCCAGATCTCCGGCCCGGTACCCTCATAATGGCACAGCGGATTGTCGGGGTTGGCAAACTGGTCCAGGACCTTACCCTTGCCCTCTTTCTGCATTTCCAGGGCGAGATCCCGGGACCCCTCCATGCCCGATTCCCGGCTCACCAGAATGATCTCTGCGCCAAAGGCCTTCATCGGGGCACGGCGCTCTTCGCTCATGTGTTCCGGCATGATCAGGATCATTTTGTAGCCCCGGATGGCCGCCACCATCGCCAGTGCGATCCCGGTATTCCCGCTGGTAGCCTCAATCAGGGTATCTCCCGGCGCAATGTCCCCGCGCTCCTCGGCGCCTTTGATCATGCTGAGCGCCGGACGGTCCTTCACCGATCCGGCGGGATTGTCACCTTCCAGTTTGGCGTACAGGATATTGCTGGTCTTGCCGGGAAGGCGCTGGAGCGCCACCATGGGGGTATTACCCACACAGGACTCAATGGTCGGCAGCGTGTTGCGACCCAGGTGCGTGGAATCGGCGTCAGTTAAGGGAGGTCTGCTCATGGGGTGGGATCATACCAGACTCCGGGCCATGATTAACGCATCTTCTCGCCCGTTTCCGGCTGGGTAATAGTTACGCCGCATACCGACTTCATTGAAACCATTGTTGTAATAAAGCCGACGCGCGACCGCATTGGAAGGACGCACTTCGAGGAGCATCACTTCCGCGTGGTGCTCCCGGGCCAGATCCGTCAGGTGCTCCAGCAGCCTGCCGCCGATCCCCCTGCGGTGCATGGCGGGCCTCACGCAGAGGTTCAGGAGATGGCACTCCCCTGCACCTACGGTCATGATGCCGTAACCGATGATGAATCCCTCTGCTTCCAGGATCCAGCAACAATAACCGGCTCGCAGGCAATCACTGAAAATGGTTTCGGTCCAGGGATGGGTGTAGGCGGATTCCTCAATCTCCAGGATCACCACGATATCCGCCTCCACCATGGGACGGAAGCGGGGCAGTGCCTCGTTGACCTGAGCACTCATGGCGACCCCGGATAAAGCGACAGGGCGAGTTGCAGATCCTGCCAGGTTTTGCGTTTATCGGC
>MGYR01000125.1:5836-9829 GCA_001801825.1 Gammaproteobacteria bacterium RIFCSPLOWO2_02_FULL_56_15
GGATTACGCAGCAGATAGGCCGGGTGGTAGGTCACCACCACCGGGATTCCGTTCCAGTCCCAGGACTTGCCGCGCATGCGTCCCAGGGGGCTATCCACTTTGAGCAGGTTTTGCGCGGCGATCCGGCCCAGCACCAGGATGAGGGAGGGCTGGATCATTTCGATCTGTTTTTGGAGGTAGGATCCACAGGCGGCCACCTCCCCGGCCACGGGGTCCCGGTTGTTCGGTGGCCGGCATTTCAGGATATTGGCAATAAACACCTGTTGCCTGTCAAGGCCCATGGCCTCCAGCATGGCGTTGAGCAGTTGACCCGCCCGGCCCACAAAGGGCTCCCCACGGCGGTCCTCCTCCGCACCGGGCGCCTCACCGATGATCATCCATCCCGCCTTTCGGTCACCGGCGCCGAAAACGGTGTGGGTCCTGCCGCGATGCAGTTCACAGCGGGTGCAAGCCGCCACTTCGGCCTGCAGCCTGTCCCACTCTGGATCGTCTGCGATGGTTCTCCCCACAACTGTCACTGCCGCGGGCTGGTCCGGCAAGCTACCCGGATCCGGCCCGGCAGGCGCCGATCGCTGCACCCACCGGGTGATCCCCATATGCTCCAGGTACATGTGCTGAAGTGGACTTAAGCCTGGCATAAGGTGTAATCCCCTAGACCTGAGGGTGGGCGCGGCCCGCCTTGGGGGAATACGCGCGGTTGAGCGCATTGATGTAGGCCATCGCGGAGGCGACGATGATATCCGTGTCCGCGCCCCTGCCGTTGATCACCTGACCGTCCATATCGAGCCGCACGGTGACCTCGCCCTGGGAATCGGTCCCTCCGGTGATGCTGTTGACAGCATAGAGCAACAACCGGCTACGGCTGTCCACCAGCGATTCGATGGCCTTGATCACCGCATCCACCGGTCCATCGCCATGTGCGCCGCCCTGCTTTTCCTCGCCGTCGATGGAGAGGGTAATGGCAGCCACCGGCATTTCTCCCGTCTCCGAGACCACCTTCATGGAGATGAACTTGATCCGGTCCTGCTCCAGGTCATGCGAGCTGTCGGCCACCAGGGCCTGCAAGTCCTCATCATAGATCTCGTGCTTTTTATCCGCCAGGTCCTTGAAGCGCTTGAAGCCATCATTGAGGTCCTCCTCGCTGCCGAATTCCAGCCCCATCTCCTTCAAGCGGGTCTTGAATGCATTACGTCCGGAGTGCTTGCCCAGCACCAGGCGGTTGGTTTTCCATCCGACGTCCTGCGCCAGCATGATCTCATAGGTTTCCCGGCTCTTGATCACGCCATCCTGGTGGATTCCGGCTTCATGGGCGAAGGCATTGGCCCCGACGATCGCCTTGTTGGGTTGTACCGGAAAGCCGGTGATATTGGAGACCAGCCGCGAACAGTTCACGATCTCGGTCGTATTCAGCGTGGTATCACAGGGAAAGATATCCTGACGGGTCCTTACACACATCACGATTTCCTCCAGTGCGGCATTGCCGGCCCGCTCTCCCAGTCCATTGATGGTGCACTCGACCTGGCGGGCGCCGTTCAGCACGGCAGCCAGGGAATTGGCCACCGCCAGCCCAAGGTCATTATGACAATGTACCGAAAAGACCGCCTGGTCCGAATTGGGCACCCTTTCAATGAGTTGCCGGATGGTCTCGCCGAACTGATGGGGAAGGGCGTAACCCACCGTATCCGGGATGTTCACGGTGCTGGCGCCGGCGGCGATGACCGCCTCGATGATCCGGCACAGAAAATCGAGCTCGGAGCGGCCGGCATCCTCGGGGGAGAATTCCACGTTGTCGGTATACTGCCTCGCCCGTCTGACCGCATTGACGGCCCGGTTCACCACTTCATCGGGCGTCATCCGCAGCTTCTTTTCCATGTGGATGCGAGAGGTGGCTATGAAGGTATGGATGCGCGCCGAGGCCGCTGGTTTCAGGGCCTCCGCGGCACGATCGATATCCTGGAAACTGGTCCGCGCCAGAGCGCAGACCGTGCTTTCCCGGACGGCCTCGGCCACCGCCTTCACGGCCTCGAAATCGCCCTGGCTGGCGATGGGGAATCCGGCTTCGATCACGTCGACCTTCATCTTTTCCAGCGCCTTGGCGAGCTTCAATTTTTCATCGCGAGTCATGGAAGCGCCGGGGCTCTGCTCACCGTCGCGCAAGGTCGTGTCAAATATGATTAATTTCTCTTTCATGGCCAACCATCCTATTTTACAAAAACCGGGGACACAATACCGCCGATGCGGTTTGTGCAAACAAAAACTGGGGTATTGAAATGTAGTAAGGAATGTCTGCCCGTCAGGGCAGCAGGCGTAGCAGAGCGCCGCAGCAGGCCGGGACGCGGTGTTGACTGTTGTGGTTCTTGTGGTGGAGTGAATGCATGGCCATCACTATAGTCTGATCGCCTGGATTTGCAAGCCTCGCATCGCCTGGCGGCAGCGTCATTCCGTGGGATCACCCGGGGTTTCCGGCTTGCTGCGCAGCAGCCTGTGTCTATGCAACAGTACCAGGGTGAGTACCGGACCGGAAAGGGTATACAGCAGCGCCATCAGGAACAGCACCAGGGGTGGTTCACTGGCGATAAATACAAATATCAACACGACGATGAGCACGGCGACGAAGGGAACCCTGCCGCGTAGATCGAACTGCTTGAAGCTGTGATACCGGATATTGCTGACCATGAGTATTCCGGCGAGGATGGTCAGAGGGAAGCTGAAAACGAGGATGGTGGTTCCGTCGTTCAACCCGTAGGTATCCCCCATCCAGACAAATCCGGCGATCAGCGCCGCCGCCGTGGGACTGGGCAGGCCCTGGAAAAACTGTTTCACATCACTGGCTGCCTGGGTATTGAACCGGGCCAGGCGCAGGGCGGCGGCCGCAGTATAGATGAAGGCCGCAAGCCAGCCGAGCTTCCCCATGCTGTACAACGACCAGAGGTAGATCACCAGCGCCGGGGCGATACCGAAAGAGGCAAGATCCGAAAGGCTGTCGTACTGTACGCCGAAAGCGCTCTGGGTATTGGTCATTCTGGCAATACGACCATCCATGCCGTCCAGGATCATCGCGACGAAAATGGCGATGGCCGCGGCCTCGAAACGCGAATCGATGGCCGCAACGATAGCGTAAAAGCCGGCAAACAATGCCGCCGTGGTAAACAGATTGGGCAACAGATAGATACCGCGCCGACGATTTTCCATGAGTGGAATCAAGATCAGTTCTTATCCCGGTCCACCAGACGGTTCTTGGCGATCCAGGGCATCATGGCGCGCAGTGTGGCCCCGACCTGTTCGATCTGGTGTTCCCGGCTGATGCGCCGTTCGGCCTTCATGACCGGGGCGCCACTCTGATTTTCGAGGATGAACTCGCGGGCGAAGCGCCCGGTCTGGATCTCATTCAGGATCTTCTTCATTTCCTTGCGGGTTTCTTCCGTGATAATCCGCGGGCCACGAGTAAAATCACCGTACTCGGCGGTATTGGAAATGGAATAGCGCATGTTGGCGATCCCACCCTCATAGATCAGATCCACGATCAGTTTGGTCTCATGGAGACATTCGAAATAGGCCATTTCAGGCGCATATCCGGCCTCGACCAGGGTCTCGAAACCAGCCTGGATGAGTGCGGTGAGCCCCCCACAAAGCACCACCTGTTCACCGAAGAGGTCGGTCTCGGTCTCCTCCTTGAAGGTGGTCTCGATGATCCCGGCGCGGCCGCCGCCATTGGCGGAGGCGTAGGACAGCGAGAGGGCCTTGGCCTGGCCTGAGGCATCCTGGTGGATCGCAATCAGGCAGGGGACTCCGCCGCCCTGGGTATAGGTGGATCGGACCAGGTGGCCGGGACCCTTCGGAGCGATCATGAATACATCGAGATCCCGGCGCGGGAGGATCTGCTGGAAGTGAATATTGAATCCATGCGCGAAGGCCAGCGCGGCGCCCTGTTTCAGCTTGGGTTCGACACTGTTACGGTAGATCGCGGCCTGGTGTTCATCCGGCGCCAGCAGC
>MGYR01000126.1 GCA_001801825.1 Gammaproteobacteria bacterium RIFCSPLOWO2_02_FULL_56_15
AAGATCGTCAAATTCAATACCTGCCTGCTTTGCCGCCATGGGCACAAGGCTGTGACTGGTCATTCCGGGTATGGTATTGACCTCGATGAACCAGGCCTGTCCACTCCGGTCGAGCATCAGATCCACACGCCCCCAGCCCTCGGCAGCAAGCAATTGGAAGGCGCTAAGCGCCTGCCGCGCCAACGCCTGCTCTTGTGCGGGATCCAATCCGCAGGGACAGCTATAGCGTGTGGTATCATCCAGGTATTTGGCCCGGTAATCATAGAACTCCCTGGTTGTCTCCACGCGAATGACCGGCAGTACCTCTCCGTTCAGAATGGAAACCGTATATTCACTTCCGGATATCCATCGCTCGGCGATGACATCGTTATCAAATTTCTTGGCTTCCAGCCAAGCATCCTGTAATAACCGCCGCTCCGTCACTCGCGTGACACCGCAACTGGAACCCTCATGTACTGGTTTGATCATCAGTGGAAAACCCATCCGATCGGCGGCAGCTTGCAGTTCCTCCTCGTTCGACAAAGTGGCGAAAGGCGGCGTGGGCAGGCCATGGGTCTGCCAAATCCATTTGCTGCGCACCTTGTCCATGGCGAGTGCTGAGCCGAGCACGCCACTGCCGGTATAGGGTATTCCCATCACCTCCAGCAGCCCCTGGACAGTACCGTCCTCTCCGCCCCTCCCGTGCAAGGCAATAAAAACACGATCAAAGTTTTTCTCCTGCAAGAGTGGAATGAATCCCACGGCGGTATCCACACCGACGGCATCGACCTCACGCCTTCGTAGCGCGGCGAGCACCGCACCTCCTGTCTCCAGAGATATCTCCCGTTCCGCCGAGGTGCCTCCGAACAATACCGCCACCCTGCCAAACTCCCGCGGGTCATATTGACTACTCTTTCTGCCGACAGTCATGTATAGATCGCCTGTGCTGATTTATTCATGGCCCACGATCCGTACTTCCGGCTCCAGTAAAATGCCGGAATCTTGATTAACCCGCTGCTGCACCATGCATATCAGCCGCTCAATATCGGTTGCCGTTGCGCCGCCGAGATTGATGATAAAGTTCGCGTGTTTGTCTGAGACTACGGCATTGCCAGACCGCAACCCTTTCAGACCGCAGGCATCGATCAGCCTGCCTGCCGAATCACCCGGCGGGTTCCTGAATACTGATCCACAGCTTGCGTCTCCTAGCGGCTGGGTTAGCGCACGTTGCGCCAGCAATTCACGGATGCGCTGTTCTCCCTGCCCTGAATCATCAGCGACAAGCCTGAACTCGGCACTGACAAACCATTCGCCTTCCGGGATATCCACGCTGCGGTAACCGGGCTTCAGTTCTGCCCTGGACCGGCGTCTCAATCGACCTGATCGATCCACCGTTTGGGCACTGGAAACAATTCCCCATGTTTCACCGCCAAAGGCCCCAGCATTCATGGCCAGGGCGCCGCCAACCGTACCCGGAATACCGGCGAGGAATTCCGCGCCGCTCAAGCTCTTGCTAACGGTGAATCTCGCAAGTTTGGGGCAACTCACGCCAGCCCCTGCGGTAATGGCCCCATCCGCACGGATCTCCAGTTGCCCCAGTACACCGCTTACCGCAATCACAGTTCCGTGAAATCCACCATCACGCACCAGGAGGTTACTGCCGAGTCCGACCCAGAGCAGTGGTTCCGCAGGATCCAGGGTGCATAAGAAATCACAAAGATCCTGAAGGTTTGCCGGGATATAAAATCGATCCGCCGGTCCACCCGCCCGCCAACTGCTGTGCCTCGCCATGGGCTCTCGCAGTTTCATGGTTCCATTCAAACCGTTGATCATAGTTGCCGCTGATATCATCAGAATGTCAGTAATCGCTTATTCAGTTTCAACACAAATACACTAGCTGCCCTGGTTGCAATATCCGGATACCAGTGCCGGACCCACGCTGCCAATATCCCCCGCGCCCAGCAGCAACAGGATGTCACTGTCCTCGATGACCTCCGGCAATGTGGTCCAGAGTTGTTCACGCTGCTCGATATAGACCGGCTGTACCTGTCCTCGCAACCGTATTCCCCGGCACAAGGCACGGCTGTCAATTCCGCTGATTGGCTGCTCGCCAGCCGGGTAGATCTCCATCACTAGAAGTGCATCTGTGTCCGCAAGGACCTGACAGAAGTCCTCGAACAGGTCCCGGGTACGGGTATAACGGTGCGGCTGGAATACGACGAGGATCCGCCTCTCCGGCCAGCCATTCCTGACTGCCGAGAGCGTCGCCCTGATTTCATTGGGATGATGAGCATAATCATCAATCACCATGACCTTGCCCTTGCCGATAACAACTTCCCCCAGGATATTGCAGCGCCTGGCGATACCCTGGAACCCGGACAGGGCCGTGACAATATCTTCACGCGAAACACCCAGTTCCGTGGCCACGATAATCGCCGCCAAGGCATTCAGGACATTGTGGTTACCCGGGAGATTCAGATTCACTTCCAGCCAGTCTGGCTCACCGTCACGTGAGACGGTAAAGGAAATACGGGATGCCTTCCGGCTGGTGATTCTGGCACGGTAATCCGCATCCTTTTCCAGTCCGTAAGTCACGAATGCCTTGCTGATTTTCGGCAGGATCTCCATGGCGCCTGGGTCATCCGCGCAGAGCACCGCGAGTCCGTAAAACGGCATGCGATTAATGAACTCGGCAAAACTGCTTTTCAGATGGTTGAAATCACCCCGGTAATTTTCCAGGTGATCAGCATCGATATTGGTAAGTACAGCCATGACCGGCTGCAGGTGCAGGAAAGATGCATCACTCTCATCCGCCTCGGCAACCAGGTAACGCCCCTCACCAAGCCTGGCATGACTCCCGGAGCTGTTAAGCAGGCCGCCGATCACATAGGTTGGATCCAGCCTGCCTTCCGCGAGTACACTGGCGATGAGGCTGGTGGTTGTTGTTTTACCATGAGTACCGGCGACAGCGATGCCTTCCCTGAACCGCATCAGTTCAGCCAACATTTCCGCACGTCTGATTACGGGTATGCGCCGGTCATGCGCAGCGGTCACCTCCGGATTGCCGGCAGGTATGGCGCTGGAAACGACTACGACATCGGTTTGACCGACATTTTCCGCAGTGTGGCCACATGTGATCCGGATCCCCGCAGCCGCCAGCCTGTGAGTGACTTCCGTTGCGCCAGCGTCGGATCCCGTCACTTCGTAACCCAGGTTATGCAGCACCTCGGCGATACCGCTCATCCCGGCGCCGCCAATCCCGACAAAGTGAATACGGCGGACCCTGCCCATTACCCGTTTGCTTGCATCAGGCATTGCGGTACTCCAGACAGAAGCTGGCCACGGCGCTGGCGGCATCAGGCTTAGCCAACTCCCGGGCCCGGCGAGCCATTTCAATTAATTTTTCCCGGATCCGGGAAAAATCAGTAACGATTTCAGCCAGTTTACACAGGTCCAGTCCACATTCCGGGATCAGGATCGCACAACCATGCGCCACCATACGTTTTGCATTGGCAGTCTGGTGGTCATCCACGGCATGTGGATAGGGGATAAGGATCGAGGCAATCCCTGCGACACACAATTCGGCCAGAGTCAGGGCGCCGGAACGGCAAATCACCAAATCTGCCCAGTCGTAAGCTGCCGCCATATCTTCAATGAAGGGTACTACCCGGACTTTCTGCGGATCGACGCCGGATTGACGGTAGGCATCGCAAGTCCCAGCGTAGTGCCGTTCACCGGCCTGATGCCAGACCCGCAGATCCATCTCGCGTCCGAGTTGCCTGGACAGTTCAGGCAATACCTGGTTTAGCACCTGCGCACCCTGACTGCCGCCAAGAACCAGCAACTGCAAGCCTGCACTACCACGGGAACGAAGCCGCAACTCTGGCGGCCTCAGTCCGGCGATATCGCTGCGCACCGGGTTTCCGGTGTACTGGCTCTTGTTACCCCGGAATACACCCGGAAAACCTTCCAGTACAACCGCAGCAACCAAGGACAATATTCGATTGCTCAGACCGGGAATTGCATTCTGTTCATGAATTATAAGCGGTATACCAAGCAACCAGGCTGCAATGCCTCCCGGCCCGCTGACGAAACCACCCATGCCAAGTGCCACACCAGGACGCAGGCGTCGCATGGCTAGAAGTGCCTGTATCAGCGCCTTCAACATGATCACCGGGGCACACAGGAGGGTTCCGATCCCCTTGCCGCGTATACCTCTGACATCGATCAAATGCAGATCGATTCCATCTCCGGGCACCAGCCGGCATTCGATGCCGGCCGCAGTCCCGAGCCAGGATACCGGAACACCCTGTGCCATCAGGCACCGGGCAACGGCCAACGCCGGGAATACATGACCGCCAGTCCCCCCCGCCATGATCAAAATGGATTTATGCTGCATAATTCTTCACCTGATGAGGGATCGGCTCCTTCCTGAAAAACTGGTTTTCAAATTCGACTCGAAGCAACAATGCGAGCAATACAAAGTTTGTAACCATACTATTGCCGCCATAAGATATCAGGGGTAAGGCCAGGCCCTTGGTGGGCAAGACTCCGGTATTCACCCCGATATTGATGAAGGCCTGTAATCCGATGATTAATCCGATACCGTATGCTGTGTGGGCGGCAAAGTTTTTACCCAGGACCGAGGCCACCTGTGCGATTACGAAGGATCTCCATATAATGAAAAAATACAGCAGGATGACCAGTGCGCTTCCGGTTAGGCCCAGTTCCTCGCCCAGTACGGCAAACACAAAGTCGGTATGTGCCTCGGGAAGATAAAACAGTTTTTGTATACTGCTGCCCAGGCCGGCACCAAACCATTCACCACGTCCAAATGCGATCAATGCCTGGGTCAACTGAAACCCTGTGTCAAACGGGTCCTGCCAGGGGTTCATAAAGCTCGTGAGGCGCTGGAGCCGATAGGGAGAAAATACCGCGAGGCTTGCCAGGATCGTGGTTGCAGTCAGCATCCATGGGAAAAAACGTCCCAGCGGCACGCCGCCCATAAACAACATGCCAAGGGCCGTACAGAAGATAACCACCGCGGTTCCAAAGTCCGGTTCCATCAAGAGGAGTCCAGCTACCACTGTAACAATCCCGATGGGTCTGATGAAACCGCTGAAAGTGGTTCTGACCTGTTCGCCGTGCCGAACCAGAAATCCGGCGAGATAAACAATGAGAAAGACCTTGACCGGTTCGGAACTCTGTACGCTAATCGGGCCCAGTCGAATCCAGCGCATGCTGCCGTTCACTACCCTGCCGACCCCGGGAACCAATACCAGAATCAGGAACAGCATACCCATGACGATCAGCCAAGGGCTTAACTTCTGCCAGATCGCCAGGGGTAACCGGATAATCACGGCTGCCAGCATCAGGCCGATAATCACCGCAATGGACTGTCGCCAGAAGAAATGGAACGGATCCCCATACACGCGATCCGCGACGGTAATCGAGGCCGATGCCACCATGACCAGGCCGAGCGATACCAGCAGGAGTATGGCGCCCATGAGCCAAAAATCATAATGCGGCAGGTTGCGCCCGATATGGGTGGCCTGATCATTCATATATTTCTGCACCGTCAACACGCCGGTGTTTCCTGCAATTTTCTGACAGCCTCTACAAATACCTCACCGCGCTGCCGGTAGTCGGAGAACATATCAAAACTGGAGCATGCGGGAGATAACAAAACGATATCTCCCGCTCGCGCTGTTTCTGCGGCGACCTTTACCGCAGCATCCATGTCTACGGCATAACAGATATCGGCAACTTCACCGAGCGCCTCGGCCAGTAATCGCGCATCGCGGCCTATCAGTATGGCGCTACGCACCCTGCCCGCTGCCGCCGGCACCAACTGTTTGAAATCTGCCCCCTTGCCAATCCCGCCCGCAATCAGGATTATGTTTCGGTCACCCCCAAGACCAGTTATCGCACTGCTGCTCGCTCCAGAATTAGTACCCTTGGAATCGTTGTACCATGCGACTCCATTGATCTCCGCTACTTTCTGACAACGATGCGGTAGTCCGGAATATTCCCGCAAGCTATCCAGCATGGCCACCTCGGGAATGCCGGCAGCGTAACCCAGAGCAAGCGCGGCCAGACAGTTGGATATATTATGCTTGCCGAAGAGACGCAGATCCCGGACCGGCAAGAGAGTTCTATGACCTCTTGCCAGCCAGCTTGCCCCGTTCCATTCACGGATACCCAGATCATTCTCTTCCGGTTCTCCCATGCCGAAACCGATGGACTTCCTACCCGCCAGCCTCATGCCCCTTGTCAGCTCATCATCGGTATTGATCACCATGACTCCACTACCGCTGTATATTTTCTGTTTGGCGGTGACGTATGCCTGGAAACTTGTATAACGATCCATGTGATCCTGGCTGAGGTTGAGCACCACCGCTGCGGCTGCATCCAGACTGACTACGGTTTCCAGCTGGAAACTGGAAAGCTCCAGGACAAAAATCTCGATCTCCGGATCAGCTACGAGATCCAGCACGGGAACACCGATGTTTCCCGCCACTCCAACCTTCCTTCCGGCGCGTACCAGCATAGCGCCCACCAGACTGGTGACAGTGCTCTTGCCGTTGGTCCCGGTCACTGCGATTACCGGTCGCTGGTTGATTTGACAGAAAAGCTCCACATCTCCAATAACACGGACACCAGCCGCCAGCGCCTGCCGGATCTCCGGCTCGTCCAGGGACACTCCTGGACTTACAATAAGTTGCTTTGCCCCGCTCAACAGATCCACGTCAAAGCCGCCACTGAAGAGTGAAATACCAGGGAGTTCACGGCGTAACGCCTCCGCCATCGGAGGTTCCTCCCGGCTGTCGGTCACGGCAAAGAATTCATCCCTGGAGGCAAGATATCTCGCGCAGGACAGGCCCGTCAGACCCAGTCCAACGATTACGGTTGAAACCTTCGTGCCAGAACCTGTCATGGTAACTACGGGCTTTCCCATGGCGACTCCATCAGCGTATCTTGAGACTGGACAGACCGATCAGTACCAGGATGAAGGTTATGATCCAGAAACGGACGATCACCCGGGGTTCCGGCCAGCCCTTAAGCTCATAATGATGATGGAGGGGAGCCATCTGGAAAATCCTCCGGCCAGTCAGTTTGAATGAACCCACCTGCAGGATCACAGAAACAGTCTCCATTACAAATACCCCGCCCATGATGAACAGGGCGAATTCCTGCCGCACCACAACCGCCACGATCCCGAGCGCCGCGCCCATGGACAGTGCACCTATGTCCCCCATGAAGACCTGCGCCGGATAGGTGTTGAACCAGAGGAAACCCAGTCCGGCTCCGACGATGGCGCCGCAAAATACGGCAACTTCGCCGACCCCTGGTATATAAGGTATTCCGAGATAGGATGCGAAATTGATGTTACCGGTGGCGTACGCGAATATGGCCAGGGCTCCCGCAACCATGACTGTCGGCAAAATCGCCAGTCCGTCAAGCCCATCGGTCAGGTTCACAGCATTGCTGGACCCGACAATGACGAAATAGCTCAGGATCACAAAGAGCCAGCCCAAATCCAGATTGACTGCCTTGACGAAAGGAATCAGCAACCGGGTCTCGTTTGGGTCGGCTGCCGTAAGCAGCAGCATGACAGCTGCAAGCAGTGCAAAAACAGATTGCCAGAGATACTTCCAGCGTGGAGCGAGACCGGCTGCATTCCGCTGTACAACCTTCCGGTAATCATCGATCCAGCCGATTCCCCCAAATGCCAGGGTAACCAGAAAAACAACCCATACAAAGCGATTGCCGAGGTCAGCCCAGCAGAGGGTACTGAAAGAGATCGATACGATGATCAGTAACCCGCCCATGGTCGGTGTGCCCGCCTTGGACAGGTGTGTCCCAGGACCGTCATCACGGATCGTCTGCCCGATCTGGTATTTACTTAGTGACCGGATCAACGTCGGTCCCACCACCAGTGCAATAAACAGAGATGTCAGCGCGCCCAGAATGCTGCGCATGGTAATGTACTGAAATACATTGAACCCAGTGTGGTACTGCATCAGATATTCCGACAGCCACAACAGCATCTCAGTCCTCCTGCACCAGACCTGCTACGATCCGTTCCATGGCCATGGAACGGGAGCCCTTAACCAGCACCCGTGCACCTTCAGGCAATTGTTCCCTTACTGTCCTGACCAATTCCTCCTGTGAATCGAAATGCAAAGCGCCGTTACCGAAACCTCTGACCGCCTGCACGCTGTTTCTGCCGACTGCGTACAATTTCTCGAAACCATAGAGGCGGGCTTTTTCGCCTGCCTCAAGATGGTATGCCGGTGTATCCGTTCCCAATTCAGCCATATCCCCAAGCACCAGCCAGTTACGCCCGCGCAAGGCGCCCAGCGTCTGCAGGGCCGCCTCCAGGGAACCGGGATTGGCGTTGTAAGTGTCGTCATAGATCCGGGTGCCGCGAATACCGGTTTTTGACTGCAAGCGACCCGGTACGGGTTGCATTACTTCCAATCCGGATCGTATACAATCCAGGCTGATATCAAGCGCGAGGCAACAGGCCGCTGCGGCAAGCGCATTCAAAACATTATGCCTGCCTGCCAAGGCCAGATGGGTTTCAGTACTTTCCTCCCAAGCGATCATTTTGAATACATTGGCACCTGTATCCGGATCAATCCGCAGGTCTTCAAAACGCACATCAGCCAGGCGGGTTGTACCAAAGAGGATCTTCCTCAGGTGCCGGGTCGCTTCCTGAAACAGTGGCGCGTATCTGTCATCCATGTTGATGATTGCCGTGCCTGTATCCGGGAGACCTGCGTATATCTCGGCCTTGGCCCTGGCGACACTCTCGATGCTGCCGAAACCCTCCAGGTGCGCAGGCGCGCACTGGGTGATGAGAGCCACCGTCGGTCTGACCATTTTTGAGAGCCCAAGTATCTCGCCTGGGGCATTCGCCCCTATCTCAATCACGGCATAACGATGCTTTTCCCCCAATCTGAAGAGGGTCATGGGCACACCAATTTCATTATTGAGATTGCCGCGAGTGGATAACACAGGAGCGGAAAGTGACAATATCCGGTTCAACATTTCCTTCACCGTGGTCTTGCCGTTGCTGCCGGTAATCGCGATCACTGGAATAGCAAACCGGTGACGCCAATAAGCTGCCAGGGCTCCCATGGCGCTGCAGGTTTCGGCCACTTTCAGCATGGGCACAATGCAATCCTGGAGGTGCTGTTCGCCCATGATTGCCACCGCACCACCGGCAACCGCCTGGTTGATAAAATCATGGCCATCAAAGCGCTTCCCGCGCAACGCGATGAAGAGCTGTCCTGGCTCCACGGACCTGCTGTCAGTGGTGCATCCGTGGAATGCAACGTCGTCCCCAATCATCTCCGCACGGATCTCCGCTGCCACCTCGGTGAGTCTCATGTGGATCACAAAAGGGCTCCGCGAGTGCTTCCCAGCACACTGCATACCACCTGACGATCACTGAATGGGAGCTTGTTGCCAGCGATATCCTGCGTACTTTCATGACCCTTTCCGGCCACGAGTACGATATCGCCCGCAACTGAGGATTGTATTGCGCTGGTAATGGCTGTCTGCCGATCAGGTTCGATGCTGAGCTTTTGCCGCTGCGTAATTCCAGCAAGGATGTCATCGATAATCCGCTGCGGATCCTCCATGCGTGGATTATCGTTGGTCACGATGATCTGGTCCGCATAGGTTTCCGCTATGGCGCCCATTTGCGCGCGTTTTTGAACATCCCGATTACCCCCGCAGCCGAACACACAGATCAGGCGACCCCGGGAGGTACTGCGAAGCGAGGAAAGCACCTTGGCCAGGGCATCCGGTGTATGGGCGTAATCCACGATAATCATGGGTTGTTGCCCACCACCGAACTTTTCCATGCGACCCGGCACTTGCGGTACATTCGCAAGCCCCTGCAGGGCCTCCTTGAACGGCACCTCCAGCAGGCACAAGGTTGCCAGACAGGCCAGCAGGTTGTAAGCATTGTATCTTCCGGGAAGCTTGAACCGGACGCAGCCTTCTCCCCAGGGACTGCAGACTTCCATGCGCTGCGAATCGAGTGTTGCTTCAGTGATGCGCGCCTGTATTACGGGAAAGGCGCCAGCATCTTCCTCCCAGTCATCCACCAGCCGGTAACCTGCGAATGCCACTCGGCCCTGCAAATCCTCAGCCAGTCTGGCGCCGAATTCATCATCCAGATTGATTACCGCATACTTCAATCCGGGCGTATGAAAGAGCTGTTTCTTTGCTTCAGCATAGGCTGCCATGCTGCCGTGATAGTCGAGGTGATCCTGGCTCAGGTTGGTAAAGACAGCGGCAAAAAAAGACACGCCGGCGACACGCCCCTGATCCAGTCCCTGGGAAGATACCTCCATGACCACGGTATCCGCTCCATCATCACGGAATCCCGCCAACAGTCCCTGCAGTACTATCGGATCAGGCGTCGTGTGCGGACCTGGCCGCAAACACTCGGGATAACCATAACCCAGTGTACCGATGAGCCCGGTCTTGCGTCTGGCTAAACCAGAGAGCAGCTGTGCCAGATACCAAGCCACGGAGGTCTTGCCGTTGGTCCCGGTGACTCCGATGGTACGAAGTGCTGTCGAAGGTTCACCAAGGAACCGTGCAACGATGAAACCAGCCAAATGCTGCAGGTCTCTGAGCGGAATCAAGGGCACGGATTTTCCCCTGGGACGCCTTAATTCCGAATCTATCAACACGGCCACCGCTCCGGCCCTGACCGCGTCATCGATATATTCACTGCCACTGGTACACTCGCCGCGACAGGCGAGGAAGAGATCGCCGGGCTTGACCGTCCGGCTGTCAATGCTCACGCCCTGGATTATTCTGTCATCCGCAGGATCGATAGCACCCAAGCCGACAAGCAAATCACTGAGGTAGGCGCCTGCGGGTTTCTTTTTCAATGCCATCATCTGGCTGCCTGCTCCTTCACACCCAGTGACTGCGCCATGATCACGGCGTTTTCCACTGCCGGCAGATTGTCCGGAACGATATCAAGAATTCTCAACGCGCCTTTCATGACACTGGCAAACACCGGGGCCGCAACCTGTCCTCCATAATATTCCCCCCCACGGGGATCATTGATAGTCACGACCAGCACCAATCTCGGGCTGCTCAGGGGAGCCATCCCGGCAAACAGGGAAAAATGCCTGTCCTCGGCATACCCTCCCGCGATCGATTTCCTGGAGGTGCCGGTCTTGCCTCCCACGCGATACCCCCTGACAGCTGCCGATTGACCTGTTCCACCTTCAGTGACCACGGATTCCAACATGATCTTCACCTCTCTGGCCACCTCTGCGGGGATCACCTGTTGCCCGGATACCGGGCCCTCTACCTTGAGGAAACTAATCGGTTTCATCATCCCGTCCGTGGCCAGAGTGGCATAGGCCTGAGCCAGTTGCAGATTGGTTACTGCAAGTCCATAGCCGAAGGCAACCGTCGCCAGTTCCACCTCGGACCAGTTGCGGAAATTATTGAGTAGTCCGGGCGACTCACCCGGGTAACCGCTCATGGTGTCCTGCCCGAAGCCGAAACTGGAACAGATGTTCCAGAGTTGTTCAGGTCCGATCGCCAGCGCAAGTTTGCTGGCGCCCACATTACTTGATTTACGGATAATGTTTAGCAAATCAAGTTTGCCATAATTATGTATGTCTTCTATCTTGTGCCTGTTGATATAGATGTAACCAGGCCCTGTCTCGATGATTGAATCTGTTGTATATAATCCCGACATCAGGGCCGCTGCGATAGTGAACGGCTTCATGGTGGATCCTGGCTCGAAGACATCCGTTACAGCACGATTCCGGTAGTGTTCGCTTCTCAACCCGTTGCGGTCATTGGGGTTGTATGATGGTTGCCCCGCCATGGCCAGCACTTCACCTGTCACACTGTCCAGCATGACGATTGAGCCGCTGCTCGCCCGATGACGGATGATCGCATTCTTAAGTTCACGGTAGGCCAGATACTGGATCCGCTGGTCTATACTCAACACGAGTTCCTTACCGGAACGTACTGTCTGGATACTTTCGATATCCTGCACCACATGACCCTTGGCATCCCTGAGTACCCGTTTCTGGCCCGGTGCGCCGCTCAACCAGTCGTTGTAGGCTAGTTCGAGGCCTTCCTGACCGGTATCATCCACGTTGGTGAACCCTATGATATGGGCGGTGATCTCGGCTGCAGGATAATAGCGCTTGTATTCCTGTTGCAGGTAAATGCCGGGGACACCTGTGGATCTGATTTTTTCAGCCTCCTGCGGGTTTATTTGCCTTTTCAAATAAATAAAATCCCTGCTACTGCGTTCTTCCAGCAACTGCTGGAGTGTTGCGGGATCTGTTTCTAGCGCTGAGGAGATCTCAGACAGGCGTTCCTTTGCAGCAAGGATTTCCCTGGGGATAGCCCAGACTGAAGCGACCGGAGTGCTGATCGCAAGCGGTTCATGATTTCTGTCGACGATGGTTCCTCGATGTGCAGGTATGGTGACCACCCGGACTGATCTTTCCTCACCGTGGAGCTTGAGGTATTCGTTATTAAGCACCTGTAGATCGGTGACCCGCCAAAGCAATAATATCGTCACCAGGCTGAAACACGCGGTCAGAAAACGACGGCGCCCCTGATTGTGAATAGTGATCCGGTGTTGTGTCATTCTAGAAACAAGATCCGGACATTATTATCAGGCTCGATCATGCCAAGCTCCTGCCTGGCCAAGTTCTCGATTCGGTCATCCGTCGCCCAAGTCTTCTGTTCGAGTTGCAGACGGCCCCATTCTTCATCCAGGCTATCGCGCGTTTTTTCCAGTCCGCGTATCTCAACAAACAACTTCCTGGCCTGATGCTGGTAATACACATTGGCTACTGCCGATGTAAAGACCAGCAGCCAGGTTGTTATCAGTCCCAGTAGCTTCATGCAGCAATCCTCTCACCAATCCTGAGCACCGCGCTGCGTGCCCTGGGATTTACTGTGACTTCTTCCGCCGTTGCCCTGATTGGTTTGCCGATAATCCTGAAGCGCGGATTCAACTCGCTGGCCCTTACCGGCACCTCCAGTGGAAACCGGTCACCCCGGGCTTCACTCGACAAAAATCTTTTCACAATTCTATCTTCAAGCGAGTGGAAACTGATGACGACGAGTCTGCCTCCCGGCCTCAGAACATTGCAGACCTGTTCAAGGACAAGCCGGATTTCCTCCAGCTCGTTATTGATATATATACGAATAGCCTGGAAACTTCGGGTTGCCGGATCTTTGTGGCGCTCACGGGTAGGAATTGCCTTGCTTACAATCCTGGCGAGTTGCAAGGTACGCGAGATAGGGGCCTCCTGCCGCGCACGGACGATGGCTGCGGCAATCCTGCGCGAATATCGCTCTTCTCCATAATGATGAATAATATCGGCGATTTCCTCTTGCGGCGCCCGGTTCAGCCATTCCGCGGCACTGATACCTGATCCCCTATCCATGCGCATATCGAGCTCATCGTCCCGCAGGAAACTGAATCCGTATCCTGGGTCTTCCAGTTGCGGTGAGGAAACGCCCAGATCCAGGAGTATGCCGTCACAGGCAGTTACACGATGCTGGCCGAGCACCCGTTCCAACAGCAAAAAGGAGCCATGTATCACGACAACCCGATGATCACAGGAAAAAAGATTTTCAGCACAGGTGATCGCTTTAGCATCCTTGTCAAAAACAAACAGTCTGCCCTTGTCACCCAGTCCGCCCAGTATTGCCTTGCTATGACCGCCACGACCGAAGGTACAATCCGCATAAATTCCGTCCGGACGCACATCCAGTCCTTGTATAGCTTCATCCAGCAATACAGGCGTATGTGTATACGAATTCAAAGGGTTTCCCCGGAGAGAAGATGAAATGCAATGCTACAATGACAGAGATTGCATGGCATCCGCGGGACCACCGTCCTCACTGCCGACTTGGGCGAGCCATCTGTCACGTTTTTCCTCCCAGCTGCGCTGGTTCCAGATTTCGAATTTGTTGCCCTGACCGAGGATTACCGCCTGTTTGTCCAGTGCGGCATATGCACGCAATTCCTGCGGTATGAGGATTCTTCCTTGAGAATCAAGCTGACAGTCATTAGCGTAGCCCCGCATCATCTGTTTCGTACGACGGCTCTGCAGATCAAAATCCGAAAGCGCAGCCAGCTTCTGTTCAATCAGCTCCCATTCCTTGAGGGGATATAACCACAGACAGAGATCCAGTGGGTTCATGGTCAGCACCAGTTGGCCTTCAGCCAAGTCGGACAAGCGCTCCCGGTAGCGGCTTGGAATGGCTACTCTCCCCTTGCTGTCGAGACTGATGGCGCTGAACCCGCGAAACACTTGAAAACTCCATTAAATTAGCGAAATAATCCACTTTAAACCACTTTTCCCCACCTTGAGAACTATAGGTAGTTGCGATCCATTGTGTCAAGCGGATCTTGCAAAGTAGTGACAGAAATCTGTCTTATTTAACAGATACTTATGGAAAGATGCTGCCCTGGAGGACTACTGAAGGAATCCTATGATCAAATAATAAACCGTGTTTTCTTCTGGTTGTGACTATTTCTTAAAGTAAATACTTAATATCTGAGATGCACTCTCCATGATTGGAGGCTCCAGAAAGTATATAGCCACTTCCTGCTACAGGACAGGTCCTGCGAGCCAATACCGAATTGTGTGAATAATTAAGGGGGAGTCGGCCTGTAAGCCGGGTTCTGTCTTGGATAATCATTCCTCTGGGATGCATGTCACCATGCACCTCTAGCAACCTACCCGAATCCGGTGTGGGCCACACCATACGGATTCCTATTTGGTCTTGCTCCGGGTGGGGTTTACCCTGCCACTGGTGTTACCACCAGCGCGGTGCGCTCTTACCGCACCATTTCACCCTTACCTGTGAAGGCGGTATATTTTCTGTGGCACTCGCCGTCGGCTTGCGCCGCCCAGACGTTATCTGGCACCCTGCCCTGCGGAGCCCGGACTTTCCTCCACCGGCGGAATCTACCGGTGTTGCGCCCGATACAGCAGTGCTGAACAGGCCCCGGCCAAGTTCCGTCGGCAGCGATTATCCGGCCGACTCCCGACCCATAGTTAAATGGAAAATCACAAACAAAACAAGCGTTATATCAGCGGGGTCCATGGGACATGGCAGGACTGGTATCACTCATTCTTTTCCAGCTCAAGCGCTAGCCGGTACAGTTCTTTGCGGTTGCCCCCCAGTATTTCAGAAGCGATGGATACAGCCAGTTTCACACTCAGTGAATTTCCCAGGAGTATTTTCAGCAAACGGACCTTCTCCTGCCGCGTGTCATCCTCTGGTTGATCCGCACCATGGATCATGACCACGAATTCACCACGCTGCTGTTCAGGATGTGAGGCCAGGAATTGGTGTAAGTTACTCAAACTGTCCCGGTAGATACACTCGAATTTCTTTGTCATCTCCCTGGCCACACTCGCTGGTCGTTCCTTTCCGAACACTGCTATGGCGTCTTTTAGAAAGCCCATGATTCTGTGCGGTACCTCATAAAATACGAGCGTTGCACTAAAACCGGCCAGAGATTCAAGCAGCTTTCGTCGGGGTACTCCACGTTCAGGGGCAAACCCGTTAAAGAGAAAGCGATCCGTGGGCAACCCGGCAACGGAAAGAGCCGCCGTTAGCGCACACGGCCCCGGAATGGGAATCACCTTGATCGACTCCTCAATCGCCCGCCGGACCAGGTGAAAACCAGGATCACAGACTAATGGGGTACCCGCATCGGAGATCAGGGCCACCTGCTCCCCTGCAAGCAGCCTCTTGATTATCGGTTCAGTTTTCACGCGTTCATTGAAATCATGGAGTGATTGCAAGGACACACGAATGCCCAGGTGTTGCAGTAATATCCCGCTGTGCCGTGTATCCTCAGCCAAAATCAGGTCTGCGGCGGAGAGAACTTCACAGGCACGTAGGGTGACATCCCCAAGATTACCTATGGGGGTGGCTACTACATATAATTTCCCTTTAGTAATTGACACATTCAGCTCCACTTGTTTAGGCTGCTATTATAACCTCCGTCAACCCGGTAACTCTGTTTAAGATATGCAAAGATTTTTTTTCATTGTTCTCATGGCGATCCAACTACAGGCCTGCGGACCAGGAACCGTCAGATCGGTGTCCAGGACAGATCAGGAACCCGTAAGTCACGCTGGTAGTCTAGTTCGAGAAGGGAACTACCGGCAGGCTGCCGCAGAATACCAGCAACTGGCTGAATTGTATCCGGACAGATCGGCGGAGTTCCAGTTACAGGCCGCGGAGGCATGGTACATCGCCGGAGAGATGGAAAATGCCACCGTTGCTGCCGCTGCTGTTGGGGATCAGACCCGGGATCAACAGATCGAGACCCGCCTGGGGATTCTTGAGGCCAGAATCGATATCGCCAGGAACAAGCCATATTCAGCCCTCGAACGGCTCCGCTCACTCCCCCTGGAAAATGTCCCGGGTGATTACCTGGAAGCCATCTTCGAGACACGTTCGCAAGCATTCGAACAGTTGGGGAATCCGGGTAGCGCAAGCAGGGAAAGGGTTGCGCTGGAAAGATACCTAAAGACGCAGGCCGCCCGCGTGGAAAACAACCGCAGAATCTGGGAAAACCTCAACCAGATGAACGCCGACAGTCTCCAACGACTGCGGGCCAGTTCGTCCGACAGCCTGCGAGGCTGGATTGAGTTGGCGCTGATCAACCAGACCATGTTGCTTAACCCTCGCGCCCTGGACACGGCAGTCAGCCTGTGGAACGAACAATATCCCGGTCACCCCGCAGAAGCAATCAGTGCGGAGCTGTTGAATGAAAGCCAGATAAACGTCTTCCGGCCCTCCCGGATTGCACTCTTGTTGCCATTCGATGGACAGTATCGCCAGGTCGCAGAAGCGATCCGCGATGGTTTCCTGGCTGCCTGGTATGAGTCAACCGAGTACCGACCCATATTGAGTATTTACTCGGCGAATGCACTCAATATTCTGGATTCATATCAACAGGCAGTAGCTGATGGGGCAGAATACATCGTGGGCCCGCTGGAGCGCGAGGCCGTAGCACAACTGACTTCGCAGACCGGCCTGCCGGTGAAAGTACTCGCCCTGAACCAATACGGAGCTTTTGAAAACAATACACTTCCGGACGCGGACCAAAACAGGATCCCTCCAATCCTGCAATTCGGATTGTTGCCTGAGGATGAAGCCCGACAGGCGGCAGTGCATGCGTTCCAGAATGGACACCGGAATGCCCTGCTAATCTCCCGGAACGAGGATTATGACCGTCGGGTCTACCAGTCATTCCTGCAGGAATGGAGTAATCTAGGCGGCAGGGTCATATCACAAATCTTCTATAATCCATCCAACAGTGATTTCTCCACTCCGGTTCGTGAATTGTTGAACGTCAGCAACAGTGAACAACGTGCAGCCACTCTTCAACAAAGACTGAACCGCTCGCTGCGGACCGAAACTCGTCTGCGGGATGATGCAGACATGATATTTCTGGTGGCGCGTCCGGAGGAGGCACGGCAACTTCTTCCCCAGCTACGTTTCTACCGGGCAGACAGCCTCCCAGTTTATTCGTCCTCAAGGGTGTATGCGGGCATCATAAATCCCCAGCTTGACCGTGACCTGGATGATATAATCTTTACAGATTCACCCTGGGTTCTGGCCGGCAAACAATCACAAACCGAACTGCAGAAGTCCCTCAACAGAAACTGGCAGGCGGAGCAATCATCATATAACCGGTTTTATGCCTTCGGAATTGATGCATTCGGGCTGATTCCGCACCTGGGCAGACTGATCCGGCAGAATACCGTACCCTATCATGGCGAGACCGGTGATCTATACCTCAACAGTTCCGGCATCATCAATAGAAAGCTGGCATGGGCAAGATTCAAGGATGGCATAGCCGTGCTTGCTGAACCTTAGATCATCTGGTGATGGCGCCGCTCAACACAACCAAGCAGGGCCGCATCGCGGAAGACGCTGCTTACAGGTATCTGCAGCAACAAGGGCTCCGGCTTCTGGAAAGAAACTTCCGCAGCCCGGTGGGAGAAATCGACCTGATCATGAAGGATGGGGATATTATCGTGTTTATCGAAGTCCGTTACCGGAGCAGCAATCAGGTAACCAGCGCCCAGGAAACCATCGACTATCGCAAGTGCCGGAGAATCATCAAAGCAGGGAATCACTACCTGCAAAAACACAGGCTCTGTAATATGGCATTATGCCGCTTCGATGTTGTCGTTTTACTGCAAGGGCTTAACGCAGACGCCATTGAATGGATCAGAAACGCCTTTGAGACCTGATTCAAACAAGAGGCAGGAATCATAATAAGACTGTCATGGAACAAAGAGTCAAAGAAAACTTCACTGAATGCATACAGTTGCTGACAGTTTCATCTGAACAGTTGGCGCCGCGAATCGTTAAGGCTGCAGAGATGATCACGGCTGGACTGCTGGAGGAAAAGAAGATACTCAGCTGCGGCAACGGCGGGAGCGCTGCAGATGCCCAGCACTTTTCCTCAAAGATGTTAAACCGCTATGAAATGGATCGACCGGGTTTGCCAGCGATGGCGTTGACAGCGGACTCCTCAACCCTGACTTCCATTGCCAATGACTACCAGTTTGCTGATGTATTTTCGAAGCAAATCCGGGCACTGGGACAACCGGGCGACATTCTACTGGTGATAACCACAAGCGGGGAATCGAATAACATCATCCACGCGATCGATGCCGCTCATGATCGGAAAATGAAGATCATCGCTTTGACGGGGAGGGAAGGGGGGCAGATCACCGATCTGATACAGGAACCAAATATAGAAATTCGCGTCCCAAGCTGGTCAAGTGCCAGAATCCAGGAGATTCATATTATAATAATCAATGCCATCTGCGATCTTGTCGATCAGTTTCTACTTGGTAATGGAGAATAGCTTGTCATGAACAAACACACTTACCTGATCTCTATACTTCTATCTATCATGTTATTGCTGCAGGCCTGCGCCGCCGTAGTCGGAACCAGTGTTGCCGTTGGCGCCTCAACCGCCATGGACAGGAGAACGACGGGTACTGTTATCGAAGACCAGGCCATTGAAATGAAGACTGCACAGGCATTCCGGTCTGATCCGGAGATCGGGGATCAGGCACACTGGAACGTGACGAGTTATAACACCAGGGTCTTGTTGACCGGGGAAGTCGTCAACGAAACCCTGCGCCATCGAATGGTGGAAATCACAAAAAATATTCCAAAGGTAACGGATGTCATCAATGAAATCACGGTGGCCGCACCGAGTTCTATGATGTCACGCAGTAGCGACACTGTTATCACAACCAAAGTGAAATCCCTGTTGCTGGCGGACAAGGAAACCAAGGGTCTGCTGGTGAAGGTCGTCACTGAAAAGGGTGTCGTTTATCTCATGGGGTTGGTCAGTCGTCAGCAGGCTGAAAGGGCCACCGAGGTTACCCGACAGACCGGGGGCGTGCAGAAAGTCGTTAAACTTTTTGAATACATGGACTAAATATCTGAGCACATTTCAGCTACAGTGCATTACCACAGGGGAGTCGGGAAAGAGAAAGGCTGTCTTACTTGATGATTGTCAGGTGGGATTTCTTCTCCCCTTGCTTCGGAGCCTCATCGGAGGACTTCGATGCCTCCTCGGGTTCAGGAAATACCATACCTTTACCGTTCTCTCTGGCATAGATTGCGAGCGTGGCAGCCGCTGGCACACGCACCTGAAAAGGCGTGCCCCCGAAGCGGGTGCTGAAAGTGATTTGGGCATTCCCGAGATCCAGACCTCTTACTGCGGATGGAGAGAGATTGAGAACGATCTTGCCATCACTGACCTGTCCCGGAGGAACCTGAACCCCATCCATACCCGCATCCACCAGGATGTGTGGAGTAAAACCGTTATCCACGATCCACTCGTACATCGCCCTGATGAGATATGGCCGACTGGAAGTCATAGTGAGGATAGTCTGGGATCTGATCCCGGTACCGCCATAATTGAGTTCTTAACGCAGTTTCCGTTGCGGCTTAACCTGGCTGGAAATATCAGAGCCGGATTTCCTTTTCCCATAGGGAGAGACTCAGTTTGAAAGCATCACGATCAAACATTCTCCTGGCATATTCATTGATCACCTTGGCTGACAGGGGCAGCTTGATCCCGTAATGGTCCAGCCGCCACAGGAGCGGCGCCAGACAGCAATCCACCAATGAGTATTCATCAGACATGAAAAAAGGCTTCTGAGAAAAAATTGGCGCGATCGCTGTCAGATTGTCCCGTATTTCCTTGCGCGCATTGGCCGCAGCTATTTCGTCCTCCGCCGTCAATTGTTCCACCTGTCGGTACAGATCACGCATGACCCGGAAGCGTAATTGCCTGTTATTGGCTCTGGAAACCGGATCAACCGGTAGGAGCGGTGGATGGGGAAACCTTTCATCAAGATATTCCATGATGATCTGTTCATCATAGAGCACCAGATCACGATCGATCAGCGTCAGGACGGTATTGTAAGGATTGAGTTCAGCCAGGTCTTCAGGAAGCTCATTACCCTGAATATACCGGATATCCACATTAATATCTTTTTCTGCGAGCACGATCCTTACGGAATGACCCACAGGATTTACCGTATCCGAATAGAGCACCATGACCGAGCGTTTATTAGCAATACTCACCATATATCACTCCGATTCGTTCGCACTCAACATTATTCCCGGTTGACGCATATATTGCATACACCGTCTTAGTGCACATCCTTCCAGTATTCCTTTTTCAGCAGATAGGCGATACCAAGGAATACAAGCAGGTAGAGGATCACCCACGAGCCGATCGTGTAACGCTTCAACTGGACGGGCTCACCCAGGTAAACCAGGAAATTCACCAGATCCTGAACTGTCTGTGCATATATCTCTGGTGTCTGCTGC
>MGYR01000127.1:0-106 GCA_001801825.1 Gammaproteobacteria bacterium RIFCSPLOWO2_02_FULL_56_15
GTCATGATCATCCCGGGCGCCGACCGCGATGGCGGTCCTGACGCCTGCGCCGGCCCTGTGTTTCCAATGGGTGCAGCCGGATTTTGCATCCAGCGCCACGATCAAT
>MGYR01000127.1:146-214 GCA_001801825.1 Gammaproteobacteria bacterium RIFCSPLOWO2_02_FULL_56_15
CAGGTTGCGAGCGTGATTGGGTGACGCCGGGGATGCCGAAGGCCCATCTCAGTTTGAGTTTCGGTATA
>MGYR01000127.1:317-458 GCA_001801825.1 Gammaproteobacteria bacterium RIFCSPLOWO2_02_FULL_56_15
GATTCGAACACATCCCCGCGGCGTAATCCGTGACCGGAGGAGTAAAGGGGTTGCCGGAAAGATATTCGGCGATGGCGATGCGTTCCTCCGGAGACAACACTTCTGCCTGGATGCGCATGGTGCCTTCATTCATGGAATTCA
>MGYR01000127.1:512-640 GCA_001801825.1 Gammaproteobacteria bacterium RIFCSPLOWO2_02_FULL_56_15
CCGGTGTAATCAGGTGACAGAAGGAGCAGCTCTGCATGAACAGCAGTTCCCCGTTCGGAGCAGGTGTCTGCGATAACACGGATGGAGTCAGGAAAAGTAATACCAAGCCGCTCAGGATCGGGCGATTA
>MGYR01000127.1:692-8513 GCA_001801825.1 Gammaproteobacteria bacterium RIFCSPLOWO2_02_FULL_56_15
TCAATAAAATTGATGCTGCTGTGTTTCCACCATGTCTGTAGGGGCAACCCTTGTGGTTGCCCAGGGCAGGCACAAGGCCTGCCCCTACAAAACATAAAAATGATTTCTATTGGACGCGGGTTCGCAATGCGCTCAGCATCGCCGGATCCTGTACGATGCGTTCCAGCACCCTGGAGATCACATCGTTGATCAGGTTCGCATTTTGCGCGGCCGACGGGGATTTGGGAAATTCCTTGCTCAGCCTATCCTCGATCTTGTTGCTGGTGGTGCGGCTGCCGCTGATGGCCTCTGCGTTGATGATGGCGGAAACCTCGATGGTCCAGAGCAGCTTATCCTGCCGTGCCGTGTAGTTCAGTTGTTCCACGGTAATGACCAGACGGGCGTCGGAAGCCGCGCCGCGCTCGGCAATCTGGAAACCGAGATCCCGGTAGACGCGGGTGATTTCACTCTGCAGCGAGGCCGCGATATCACCGGCGGTGGAAATGCTGGCTGTATCGTAGACGCCGCCACGATAACCGATGACTTCGCTCTGCCGGCTGTCCCTGACTTCAACGGCAAGCTGCGTATTATTCGCCGGGGCGGTAGGTCCTGCTCCGATGAGCGGGGAAATCTGGATGGTCTGCGGGCTCAGAGCACAGGAAGCGGAAGCCAGCATCAGGCCGCAGTAAAACATGATCCGCATCAGTCTGTTGTTGTTCATGGATCCTCCCGGAGATTGTCTATGTGCTCGGATGGTGGCAGCATACCAGTAATTGCTGATGAGTTTAATCCGGTCGGGCAACAGGCCCGAATCAAGGGCTCTGTGTTTTGGTAGGGTGGGCACGTTGTTTGTGCCCACGCGGATAAGTCAACACCCATTGGAGGTAACAACAAGGAGGTCGCGTTAGCGAAGAGCCCACACTGTAGGTACCACCTATTTCTACCGGGGGGGTGCGCATGGGCAACCTATCCAACCGCGTGGGCACAAACAACGTGCCCACCCTACCGGACTCATTAGCCGCGCAATTCCTCGCTCCCATGCTCTGCGGGGGAGCGAGCAATAGTTTATCTAAACCTTCAGGACTTCTTTCTCCATCAGGTGGATCCCCTCTTGCAGCAGGGAGACGCCGATTTGTTCCCCTTCCCGCAGGTCATTGCGCCGGGCCACATGGGCGGGCACCGTCATAGTCAGTGATTCTTCGCTGTGGTGTGGCTTAATGCTCACGGTCACGTTCTGACCGAGCTGGAGACATTCATCGATGGTGCCGAAGACAGGGTTTTCCCGCTCCCCGGCGGAAGGTCTGCGTCTCTGGTGCAGGACCAGTTGATCGGCGGGGATCACCCACTCGACTTGTTGTCCGGGCTGGAATTCGGGCTGGTAGGGTGTGATCAATTCAGTCTGGTTCCAGAGCAGCCGGCTCAGGCGCCGATCCGGATCATGGGAGACGACGGTACCCGCAAAGATATTGTAATGGCCGATAAGCGAGGCCACCCGGGAATTTCTCGGATGCGCCATGATCTCATCCGGGCTTTCGATCTGCAGGGCGGCGCCGTGGTGGATGATGCAGATCCGGTTGGCAACCTGGCGCGCCTCATTGAGATTGTGGGTGACGTGGATGATGGGTATGTGCAGACGGCTGCGCAGTTGCGCCAGCTCACGCACCAGTTTTCTGCGCGTCTGCTGATCGACCGCCGAAAATGGTTCATCCAGGAGCAACACCCGGGGATCCCGCGCCAGGGCCCGGGCCACGGCGACCCGTTGCTGCTGTCCGCCGGACAACTGGGACGGCAGGCGCTTTTCGAGATCCTTGAGGTGCACGAGCTCCAGTAATTCCCGGGTACGCAACTCACGCCGGGAGCGGTCCAGGTGACCCAGCGCCAGGGAAATATTCTGTTGCGCGGTGAGATGGGGAAACAACGCATAATGCTGGAATACGAAGCCCACACGACGTTTTTGCAGAGGAATTCGTGTCCCGGATTCCGTATCCAGCCAGGTCTCGCCGTTGCAATGGATCATTCCGCGGGTGGGAGTATAGAGTCCGGCGATGGATCGCAGCAGGGTGGTCTTACCGCTGCCCGACGGACCTACGATCACCAGGATCTCCCCGCCGGCGCAACTGAATTCGATATCGAGCCGGATAGGCCCATCCTGTTGCAGCCGGATCTGGATACGGTTATCTTCCATATCGCCGGTCCAGTCGATCATTGAAGGTGTAGATCAAGGCAATGGCCGCCATCGAGATCAGCAGCAGGATCGCGGACATGGTGCCGGCGCTCTGGTTATCAAAGGCCTGCACGCGGTCATAAATGGCGATAGCGATCGTGCGGGTCTCCCCGGGGATATTGCCTCCCACCATCAGCACGACTCCGAATTCCCCCAGGGTATGGGCGATGGTCAGGACCAGCGCGGATAGTACCCCGGGCCAGGCCAGCGGCAACTCAATCTTCCAGAAGGTCTGCCAATCACTCAAACCACAGCACCAGGCAGCCTCGCGTATGTCCTGGGGGATGGTTTCAAAGGCGCGCTGGATGGGCTGTACGGCAAAGGGAATATTAAATACGACAGAGGCGAGCAACAGGCCTTGGAATGAGAACACCAGGCTGTCATGGAAGACGGCGGTAAAAACCGTACCCAGGATGGACTGGTTTCCCAGCAGTTCCAGCAGATAGTAACCGAGCACCGTGGGCGGCAGGATCAGGGGCAGGGCGAGAACGGCCTGCGCCAGGTTCCGGCCATGGAAACGCCGCCAAGCCAGCCACCGGGATACCACGATGGCAAAAGGCAGCAGCAGCGCGGCAGTACAGGCGCCCAGCAGCAGTGATAATTGTAAGGCCTGCCAGTCCATTATTGGTCAGTTATCACTGGTTCACTGGTTACTTGGCGCTGGGCACGCGTTAGCTTATTCGGTGTCTCCGAGGACAAGGAGGAAGCCTGGCCTGTTTCGGCG
Source organism: Gammaproteobacteria bacterium RIFCSPLOWO2_02_FULL_56_15 (assembly GCA_001801825.1). Lineage (GTDB taxonomy): Bacteria > Pseudomonadota > Gammaproteobacteria > Eutrophobiales > Eutrophobiaceae > 2-02-FULL-56-15. The sequence goes on from MGYR01000127.1 coordinate 3,620, forward strand.
GCGTCTTCGGTTTCTGTCTCATAACCGTGTGCTTTCATGATCCCGAGGGCTGTGGGGGAGCGCAGGTACTCATAGAATCGCCTCGCGGCGGCTGTATCGGTGAGCAGCACCCGGTACTGGAGCAGGGGTTGGTGCCAGGTCTCCGGGATCAGCAGGAATTCGCCTTTTAAGGCGATCTCGGGCAGCCCCGCGTACGAGGATGGAATCACGCCCAAATCGACACCGCCGCTGAGACTGAATTGCATGGTCTGCGCGGCGCTCTCACCCAGGAGCAGCTTGTTCTGTTCCAGTACCCACACTCCTGCGCTTTGCAGCGCCTGCATTGCGGCGACGCCATAGGGCGCAAAGTCGGGATTGGCCAGTGCGATCCGCCGGTATTGTCCATGTTGGAGGGCTTGCTGAATGCCCTGCATATCAAGTTCAGAGAGACCGGATCCCCGGGGGATAAAAAAACCGATCCGACCGCGCGCCAGGATACTGCTCGCCACGACCTGATGGTCTTCCGCCCGCAGCATATCCAGATATTTCTTGTCGGCGGAGAGAAACAGGTTAAAGGGGGCGCCCTGCAGGATCTGTCGCGTGAAGTTCCCTGAGGAACCAAAACTCACACGCACCTGTGCATGGGTCTCGGCCTGATAAGCAGCGACGATCTCATCCAGGGCATGAGATAGATTCGAGGCCGCCGCCACCAGGGGGATATCCTCGGCCCGGACCCCTACGGAAGGGCCGGGAAAGGCCAGCAGCAGTCCGATGACGATCAGGAGTCTGGTCATGACAGAGCGGTCCTCTCCGGCTCTGGTTCACGCATGGTGACGAACTCTTCCGCAGTAGTCGGGTGGATACCGATGGTCTCATCGAAGTGACGCTTGGTTGCCCCGGCATTCATGGCCACCGCGATGCCCTGGATGATCTCACCGGCCTCTGCGCCCACCATGTGAGCACCGACCACCCGGTCGCTGTCCCGGTCCACGATGAGTTTGAGCAGAGTGCGCTCACCGCTCCCGGTGAGGGTGTGTTTCAGCGGCGTGAATTCGGATTTGTAGATGCTGATCCGGCTGAATTTCCGCCTTGCCTCGTCTTCAGTCAATCCGACGGCAGCCAGATTCGGCTGGCTGAAGACACAGGTGGGAATATTGCTGTAATCGACCGTTGCGGGGATGCCGCCGAACAGGCGTTTTGCCAACACCATGCCCTCTGCTGTTGCTACCGGGGTGAGGTTATGCCGGTCCGTGACATCGCCAATCGCGTAGATGGACGGCACGGATGACTGGTACTCATTGTTTACCAGCACGGCGCCTTTTTCATTCAGGTGAACGCCGGCGGTTTCGAGGCCGAGGCCATTGGTATTGGGGCGGCGCCCGGTGGCGTACAGGATCATATCCGCCTGTTTCCGTGCGCCATCCGCCAGGATAGCGTTGTAACGCGCCCGGTCTTTTTCGATAGCGGTGATAAGGGTGTCGAACAGTAAACGTATGCCTCGCCGCGTCATCTCCTTTGCCATCAGGTTGCGGCTGTCCTCATCAAAACCACGGAGAAACAGGGGGCCGCGGTAGATCAGTGTGGTGTCCACACCAAGGCCTTTGAAGATCCCCGCGAACTCCACAGCGATATAGCCGCCGCCCACGATGATGATCCGTCCGGGCAGTTCCCGGAGGTGAAAGGCCTCGTTGGAACTGATGACATACTCTGCGCCCGGGATCCCGGGTATCGACGGCGTACCCCCGGTGGCGATGAGGATCCTTTCCGCGGTTACCATCTGATTCCCGACCCTGACCAAGTGGGCATCCACCACGGAGGCCCGCTCGTGGTACTGGGTCACTCCGGCGTCCGTCAGGAGACGCTCGTAGACGCGGTTGAGGCGTTGGATCTCCGTGTCTTTCTGCTGCAGGAGTTTCGGCCAGGAAAAACTGGAGTCGCGCGTTGCCCAGCCAAAACCGCGGGATTCCTGGAAATCATCACTGTAGTGAGCGGCATAGACAAAGAGTTTCTTGGGCACACAACCGGCGTTGACGCAGGTGCCTCCCAGGTAGCGGTCTTCGGCGATCCCGACCCGGGCGCCGTAACCCGCGGACATACGGGACGCGCGCACTCCGCCGGAGCCGGCGCCAATGGTGAACAGATCGTAATCGTATATCATCGCGGTTATGGCTACTCTTTCATCGAATCCCCATGGTCATGAATTTTCACATATAATGCATATATATGCACCCGTCGTGGACCGACCGCACGATTCCGATCCCGGACTCCGAACAGGGGTAATCCGTTTCGCACGCCAATGACCAATGACAATACCAAATCGCTATTGATGCGCAGGGCGACCTGGGCCTCGGTCTCGGTCGCCGCCATCCTGATCGGCATCAAGAGTTTCGCCTATATCATGACCGGCTCCGTGGCCATGTTATCCAGCCTGATCGATTCACTGCTGGATGCCCTGGCTTCGGTCATCAATCTGCTGGCGGTCCGGCATTCCCTCATCCCGGCCGATCAGGAACATCGCTTCGGTCACGGCAAGGCCGAGGCCCTGGCGGGGCTGGGACAGGCGGCATTCATCACCGGATCCTCCGTCTTCCTGGTGTTTGAGGCGCTGAATCACCTGATCAATCCCCGGCCCGTGGAACATGGCTTTATCGGCATCGTGGTGACCGCTGTTTCGCTGATCCTGACCATTGGGCTGCTGATGTACCAGAAGTATGTGGTGGACCGGACCGGATCCATCGCCATCCAGGCCGATTCGATACATTACCTCAGCGATATCGTCCTGAACCTGAGTGTGTTTGCGGCCCTCGTGTTGAGCGCGTACCTGGGCCTGCCGCTGGCGGATCCGGTCTTCGCCCTGGGGATAGCGGCGTATGTCATCCATTCGGCGTGGACCATCGTCAGAAACGCCTTTGACCAGCTCATGGATCGGGAATTACCCGATGCAGACAGGCAGAGGATACTGCAGATCGCAACCGGGCATCGGGAGGTGCGTGACCTGCATGAACTGAGGACGCGGATGGCCGGACAGGACCTGTTCATCCAGCTCCATCTGGTGCTGGACAACGGGATATCCCTGCTCAATGCCCACCGCATCGCGGATGAGGTGGAAGCGAAACTGCGTCAGGCCTTCCCCAACGCGGATATCCTCATCCACCAGGATCCGGAGGGGGTCGAGGAGCCGAGATGACACAAGCACGGGAGCGTGAGTCATGTTCGAGACTGCCGTAGTGTCCTTCACCACCTTCTTTGCCACGGTCGGACCCCTGGACGTGGCCGCGATGTATGCCGTATTGACCCCTACCGCAAGCCCCGCAGCGCGACGCTCCATGGCCCTGCGCGGGGTCATGGTAAGCACCATCATCCTGGTCACCTTTGCCATGATTGGGGATTTCATATTGAACAGTCTTGGTATCTCTCTCGCGGCGCTCCGGCTCGCGGGAGGCATTCTCCTGTTGCTGATCGGCATCGACATGGTTTTCGCCCGTGATTCCGGCGGTACCACCACCACCGATGAGGAGACCAGCGAGGCGGTCGGCAAACAGGATATCTCGGTCTTCCCGCTCGCGACACCCCTCATCGCCGGACCAGGGACCATGGGCGCGGTCATCCTGCTGATGGCCAATTCCCGGGGCGAGTTGGGGGAGCAGGTTGTCGTCGTTGCCGCGCTGCTGGTCGTGCTCCTGATTACCTTGATGTTATTGCTGCTGGCCGGCACGGTGCACAGGTTGCTCGGAGTCACGGGACTCAATGTGGTGAGCCGGATCTTCGGTGTGCTCCTGACCGCGCTCGCGGTGCAGTTCATGTTCGACGGTCTCGCCGCCAGCGGCCTGATCAGCCCCTGAACTAGGCGTTTTGTATTCTTACCATCCCCGAACGGGGACAACAGACAGAGGTGAACATGATTCTTGTAAGCGGCGCGAATGGCAACCTGGCACGGGCAGTGATCGACAACCTGATCGCCAGCCTCGGGGATCTTTCCGGTCTGGCGGTTGGCAGTAGGGATATCGGTACCGACTATGTGCGGCAACTCGCCAGTCGAGGGATATCCGTCCGGAAGCTGGATTTTCATGAGCCGGGATCGGTGGTCAAAGCGCTCGCCGGCATAGACCGTGTGCTCTTCATCTCCACCTATGAGCCGAACGATGTCCGGATCAAACAGCACCGCAATGCGGTGGACGCCGCAGTGCAGGCCGGCGTAAGCCATGTGGTGTACACGAGCTTCATCAATGCCGTGCCGGAGTCCGCCTTTGAGCACAACCGGCAGGTGCATGCCCCGACCGAGCGGATGATCCTGGATTCCGGGCTGCACTACACCATTCTCCGGCACAACCTCTATACCGAGTTCCTGGTCGGTGACCTGGCCCAGACCCTGAAAAGCGGCAGGCTGAAGCGGGGTGGCGGACGGGGGAGGATCTCTTTTATCGGCCGGGATGACCTGGGGGTATCGGCGGCCAGGATTTTAACGGAAGCAGGGCATCGCGACCGGATCTACACCGAAACCGGCCCGGAGGCGATCACCTATGAGGAAGCGGCGGTGATCCTGAGCGCGGTATTCGGTCAGCCGGTGCGGCACGAGGATCTCAGTCCCGAGCAGTGGTTTCAACACAGTCTGGGAATGGGTTTCCCGGAATCCCTGGCCCGGGCTTCCTCTACCAATGTCCGGGCGGCCCTGGACGGGGAATTCAGTACGCTGTCCGGCGATTACGCCCATATCACCGGCCATCCGGCGCGCGGAGTGCGTCAATACCTCACGGATAACAGGAAAAAGTTTCTACCCACCGGTGCATGAGGCAGTGGTCCAGGAAAAGCACGGAGATTTCCACCTGTATTACCAGCAAGGCCGATCCAGGGTATTCCGCAGCTTGATTTGCTACCATGAAGATGGACTATAATTGCCGGGCACATAAAACTTTAC
>MGYR01000128.1:0-634 GCA_001801825.1 Gammaproteobacteria bacterium RIFCSPLOWO2_02_FULL_56_15
ATCCACTCAAGGACAATAAAGGACCACCAGTTTGTCCATGGGCAGGGCGACCAGCATCATTTCGCGGTTCATGGGGTCACCCGCGGGGTCGTAATAATCCACTCAAGGACAATAAAGGACCACCAGTTTGTCCATGGGCAGGGCGACCAGCATCATTTCGCGGTTCATGGGGTCACCCGCGGGGTCGTAATATATGTTGATGGCGCCGGGGACGTGGCCGACGCTGTAGCTGAGTCCGTCGCGGGTGTCCACGATGACGGGAGGCGTGCCGCTGTCGATCAGTCCCTTCAACTCCTGCGGGGTGATGCGCAGGACCTCGGGGTGCGGAAGTTCCTCCTCCGCCGCGAGGACCGGAAGATTGACGAGGGGCAGCAGTAACAACAGAAAGAAGCCGATCAGTTTTTGAATTTTCATAAGTTCAGTTCTACACAGTAAGTTAAAACGGAGGCCGGACAGGAGGTATCGCCTGTCCGGCGTTATTCCAGCGTTTATCTCCAGTCATCCACTTTCACCCCGCGGCCCAGGCGGAAATCGGTGACAAACCAAGTGGTCTGGATGTTGCCGCCGACGGTGAGTATCTGGATGCCCTTGGGGTTGCTGAAGGGTTTGATCAGGGTCTCCGGCGGGGCCTTCA
>MGYR01000128.1:653-1375 GCA_001801825.1 Gammaproteobacteria bacterium RIFCSPLOWO2_02_FULL_56_15
GGGTTTGATCAGGGTCTCCGGCGGGGCCTTCAGCCAGGTGGCTAGGGGCTCCAGCCCCTGCAGGGCCATGGCGGAATTGACCGTCGAGACCACGCCATTGCCCCAGTAGGAGGCGACTGTTTTCTCCACATTGCCGGAGAGCCAGGCGCTGAGATCCTCCTTCTTGTTGAAACCGTGCACATCCTTCAGGAGCTTCGCCACGGTCGGATCCATGACGATGGTCGCGGCCGATCCGGACGAGGAAAGCGCGTGCATGTAATCGCGCATCAGGTTCTGCGGCGGATAGCCGATCTGGACTTCGCCGACGCTGGAGATGTAGGTCCAGCCGATGCCGATGGTCACCACGCTGTCCTCGGGCTTGAAGCCCATCTGCACGTGCAGGGGCAGCCAGCCTTCCGGCAGCAACTCCTCGTTCTCGGCGATGGTCAGGTTGTTGTATTGCAGGTTGCTGCCGAGCGTACTGAAGGTGGTCTTGCCGCTGTGCAGGTTGCCCACCGTCTTCGAGAGCAGGGTGAAGACCCGGCCGATCACCGCATTGGCCTCGTTGTGCGGTCCCATGGCATTGGTGCCGGAGTTCATCCCCAGCTCCTTGCGGATGGGGCCGTTGACCACGATCATGTTGGCCATCGACGAAGTGGAATTGCCGAAGGGCACCCGGCTCGCCACAGCCAGGATCAGGGGCATGAATTCCGGTCGCGCGCCGGCCATGACCGCCGCGATTG
>MGYR01000128.1:1409-1725 GCA_001801825.1 Gammaproteobacteria bacterium RIFCSPLOWO2_02_FULL_56_15
CGGCCAGTTAATCGTGGCGACCACTTCTTCCGGGGCGTGGCTCGTCCCTTTCAGCATGGCCTGCACGCGTGCCTCGGTGGGCAGGATGATTGGGTTGTAGTCCGTCCAGTCCCGCTCCTTGAAGAGCTGCTGGAGATTATCCGCCGCGTCGGGGGGCAGCAGGCGGGGTTCCGGCTGGGCCTCCGGCGGCACACCTTTGAATTTCTCGTTCTCGGTAAGCGGTTTGGTCAGGGCGTCAACGATGGCGGTCATCATCGGTTTGTGGCTCAGGCGGTCTTCGCCCTCCACATAACGCTTGTGCACCTCCGGGGGTTGG
>MGYR01000128.1:1764-4336 GCA_001801825.1 Gammaproteobacteria bacterium RIFCSPLOWO2_02_FULL_56_15
CGCCCTCCACATAACGCTTGTGCACCTCCGGGGGTTGGCCCGCGACGGGGAAGGGGAAGGCCACGTAGCGGATGGGCATCCCGTTGGTGTACTTGAAATCGTAATCGATCCCGTAGTTGACCATGGTCTCCGCGGCGGCGCCGACGGTCGGGATGCCTTTCAGTTCCAGGGTCTTGGCGAATCGGCCCACGGCCGATGTGCAACCGTCTCAACCCGCGATGCCGATAATGGCGGCGTCTCCTTTCTCAGCGATCTCCGCCCACATCGCGGGGTCGTCGACCATGTAGGAGGCGGCGAGGCGCTTGCGGACGACCTTCACGTCGGGCATATGCACCGCCATCCAGGCCTCCATCTGCTCATAGACGCTCCAGGCGGCCTGGGGTCCGCCCCAGTTGATGTCCACCAGGTACAGGGTCTTGCCGGACAGGGAATCCAGCCGGGGCGAGAGTGGCAGCCGTTCCGCCATCTTGCTCTCGACTATCGGGTTCATGACTGTAACCAATTCCTCCGCGTACACGGCAGCCATGCCGCCAGTCAGGCCAAGCACGCTAAGTAACGTCGTGACGCCTGATAATAGAAACTTTCTGTTCACTGTAATTCCCCTCATTTAGTGTGAAAATTGCTGGAAAAACGCGCCCCTTTATCTCCGGGGCGAAGTATCTAGGTGACTACATTATAGAATCTGCCACACGGGTCAAGCGTGATGATTGCGAATGCATAATACTTGCATATTCCGGGACCATGGTGCGCTATTGGCGGGGTTTCCCTGCCCCGGGGGTAGGCCAGCCACTCACAGGTCTTTGTTCACGTCCCGGATGGATGGATCCTCCTTACTGGCACGGACGGTAAAGCCCAGGATCTGCATCAGCGTCAGCATATGGGCATTGTTTGCGAGTACTTCGCCCGTTATTTTTCGGAACCCCCGCTGGCGGGCCGCCCCCATTAATTCCGTCATCAGTTTTGAGCCGATGCCTTTGTGCTGCCATTGGTCGGCCACGACCAGGGCGAACTCGCAGCTCTCACCGTCCGGATTCGCCATATACCGTGCGACTCCCAATTCAACGTCACCCGCAGGATCTTCAAGCACTGCGATCAATGCGAGTTCCCGGTGATAGTCGATCTGGGTGAAGCGTACCAGCATCTCCTGGGTGAGTTCATTGAGTCCCTGCATGAACCGGAAATATTTCGAATCGGCAGAAAGATTATGAACGAAACTCTGCTCAATCGAGGCATCTTCCGGGCGTATGGGCCGGATGATGATGTTGGTCCCATCGGTCAGTTGCAGGAGGGATAGGAGATGTCCCGGATAGGGATGGATAGCCATATGGGCATAGGGGTTGAGAGAAGGCGGCACATGATTTACAACTATACGAACATCCAGGACCATAGCGCCATTGGCATGGGCGATCACCGGATTGAGGTCCAGCTCCATAATGGACGGCAGTTCGCACACCATCTCCGAAACCCTGCGCAACACCTGGGCCAGGGAGTCCATATCGACAGCGGGCATATTCCGGAACGGGCCCAGTAGCCGAGCCGTACGGGTCCGGCCGATCATCTTCGCTATCAGAAAGGCATTCAGGGGCGGCAGGGCCACGGAGCGGTCCTGCAATACTTCCGCCTGGACGCCGCCGGCGCCGAAGGTAATAGCCGGTCCGAATACGGGATCGCGCACTACTCCGATGATGAGTTCCCGCCCATGCGCAGGGCTAAACATGGGTTCAACGGTGACGCCATCGATGCGTTTATCGCCTGATTTTTCTCTTACTGCCTCGATTAGCTCCTGGTAACTGGTGCGAACCGCCTGGGCATTGCGAATATTGAGTTTTACGCCCCCAACATCGGATTTATGGCTGATATCCGGTGAATTTATTTTCATTACCACGGGGAATCCCATGGACTCTGCCGCGACCAGGGCATCGTTTGCCGAGGCGCATGCGATACCCTGGATGACGGGGATGCGAAAGGCGTGCAGCACGGCCCTGGCTTCCGTCGTGGACAGCAGTGTTCGTTTATCGGACAGGACGCTTCCGATGATCAGGCGGGCCCCATCGATATCCGGCTCACTGGGCTCTACCAACGGCCCCGGTACCTGCATGAGTAACTGCTGGTTCTGGTAATAGCTCGTCAGGTAAGCGAATGCCTCGACGGAAGCCTCGGGGCTGTTGAAATGGGGGATTTGGTTACGGGAAAACAGCTCCCTGCCTCCCGCCACCTGCCGGTCACCCATCCAGCAGCTCAGGACCGGTTTGGGACTTCCGCTGCAGGCGGACAGGACCGCTCGGGCACAGCCTTCGGCATCGGTCATGGCCTGCGGGGAGAGCATCGCCAGGATGCCATCGACCTCCGGATCGGCCAGGCAGGTTTTTATGGCGAGCGCGTAGCGATCAGGTCCGGCATCCCCCAACAGGTCCACCGGATTATTGCGTGACCAGTGGGGCGGCAGATTCTGGTCGAGCGCTTGCATGGTGGTTTCCGAAAGGCGGGACAATTGTATGCCGAGGTCAATCGCGCGATCCGTCGCCATGACTCCCAGCCCGCCGCCGTTGGTGATAATGGCGAGGCGATTGCC
>MGYR01000128.1:4348-6563 GCA_001801825.1 Gammaproteobacteria bacterium RIFCSPLOWO2_02_FULL_56_15
GCCGGAGGCCAGCACCCCGGCTGCGGAAAACAACTGTCCGATGGTGGTCGCGCGCACCACTCCTGCCCGCTGCAGGGCGGCCTCGAATACATCGTCCGCGCCAACGAGGGCGCTGGTGTGGGTGATGGCCGCACGCATTCCTTCCTGATGACGCCCAGCTTTTACCACGACCACGGGTTTCATACGCGCAGCCACGCGCAATCCGCTCATGAAGCTGCGTGCATCGCGAATTCCCTCCACGTACAGCAGGATGCTCTCCGTCTCCTTGTCCTGGGCCAGATAATCGAGCAATTCTCCAAAATCGATATCCAGCGCATCGCCCAGGGACACGATCGTGGAAAAGCCGATATTCCGTACGGCTGCCCAATCCAGTATCGAAGTACATAAGGCCCCGGACTGGGAGATCAAAGCCAAGCGGCCGGCCAGTGCATCGTTCTTACTGAAAGTGGCATTCATTCTTGCAGAAGTGCGCACCAGTCCCAGACAGTTCGGACCGAGAACGCGCATCTGGTATTGCCTGGCGATCTCCAGGAGGTTTCTGCCGAGCCCGGCCCCCTGATTGTCACCTGCACCAAATCCAGCGGAGATGACTACTGCGACACGGACCCCTTTTTCCCCGCAGGTCCGGATGATCTCCGGGACCGTAGCGGCCGGTGTGGCGATGATGGCGAGATCAACGGATTCCCCGATTCCCTCGATAGAGGAAAAACATTCCCTTTCAAACAAACGTTTGTATTTGAGGTTGATCGGGAAAAGCGCGCCGGGGAAACCTCCGTCTCGCAGGTTAACAAACAAACGACCGCCGACGGAGCGATCGGCTTCACTCGCGCCGAAGACAGCGATCGTGCGGGGAGAAAACAGGTAATCGAGAAAATGCTGTCCCATGCACTCCATTATGCCACTTCCCAATGGCGCTACGTCATTCAGGAATACGTAAGCACTGCAAAGCCAGATGACGATTCCTGGTTTGCTCACAATATCCTTCACATTCAGTGATCGATATCGTATAGTTAATTATATCTTTTATATATTAATATTAAGTGTATTGGAATTAGTAATGATATATTAAACACTATAAATTATAGCTCAACCATGATTACTCCAGAACAATTGAAAGCAGCCCGTGCCTTGCTGTCCTGGGATCAACGTCAACTGGCGGAAGCGGCCGGTGTGTCACTTCCCACCATACAACGTATGGAAGCAAGTAGCGGTAATGTAAGAGGGAATGTGGATACGCTGGTGAAGGTTGTGGAGGCGTTGCACCGCGGCGGGATTGAGCTGATCAGTGAAGGTGCGTCCAGTGCGTTGGGTGGCCGGGGCGTACGAATAAGAACATAAGTAACGACTTATTTTTTTCGATGTCCATTTTCACAGTTCTGTTAGGTACCTCGCTCTGCGCAGCATTCGGCTCAGGTATCGCCGCATTGGCCGCCGATCGGCAGCCTGCTATTCTTGACTGGATTGTTTTCCCCCTCCTTGCCCTGTCCGGTATTGCCGCGATCAGCGTATGCCTGATGATGTTCTCTGATTTTCCGGGTTATGCCGTTGTCCTGCCACTGGGACTGCCCTGGCTGCAATGGCACTTGCACATCGATATATTGGCGGGATTTTTTCTGGGGATTATTGGCATCATAACGTTTGCTGTCAGCCTTTTTGGTCCAGGTTACCTGCGTGAATATTTTCATAGCGACTACTCGCTCGCGGTGCTGGGACTGGCTACCGGTCTCTTCATTACGGGTATGCAACTGGTGGTAATGGCTGACGACGCCTTTGTCTTCATGGTCGCCTGGGAATTGATGTCGGTGTCCAGTTATTTTCTCGTGGCCTATGAGCATAAGGAGAGCGCCAACCGGCGCGCCGCATTCCTGTATTTACTCATGGCCCAGATCGGTGCGCTCTTTATCCTGCTGGGTTTTGGGGTATTGGCCGCCTTTGCCGGCGACTTTAGCTTCGAGTCTATCCGGATCACCACACTTACGCCCTTTTGGGCAGCGATCTCTTTCAGTCTGGGATTGGTTGGTTTTGGTATGAAGGCGGGGATCGTGCCGTTACATGTGTGGCTGCCCGAGGCGCATCCGGCTGCGCCCTCGCACATCTCCGCGCTCATGTCAGGCGTTATGCTCAAGGTAGCCATCTATGGTTTTATCCGGCTTGTTTTTGATCTGCTCGGCGAGCCCCATTGGGGTTGGGGGATCGTACTGCTGGTAGCAGGCAG
>MGYR01000128.1:6666-8132 GCA_001801825.1 Gammaproteobacteria bacterium RIFCSPLOWO2_02_FULL_56_15
CAAGAGTCTGTTATTTCTGGGCGCCGGTGCGATGCTGGCACGCGGACATGAACGCGATCTCGAGCATATGGGTGGCTTGATCCATCGCATGCCCTGGACCGGGCTGTTTTTTCTCATCGGTTGCATCAGCATCTCGGCCTTGCCTCCCTTCAATGGTTTTGTCTCGGAATGGCTGACCTTTCAGACCGCCCTGCAGGCGACCAAGCTGGAAAGTGGCGTACTGCGCGCGGTGATCCCGATCACCGCCGCCATGCTCGCGCTGACCGGTGCCCTGGCTGCCGCTTGTTTTGTCAAGGTATACGGCATTGCCTTTCTTGGACAGGCTCGATCACGGCACGTCCGTCACGCCCGCGAGGCGTCGAGGGGGATGGTCCTTGCACAGGGGTTGCTGGCCGTCCTGTGCCTGTTATTCGGGGTACTGCCGACGGTTACCGTCGCCGCACTGAACCGGATTGCCGATGACCTGACCGGTTATGGGGTGGTGGCGGCAACGCAAAAGGGTTGGTTGTGGTTGACCCCGATTGCCCCCGAGGTGGCCAGCTATAGCGCCCCCCTGATCCTGCTTGGTGTATTTATTGCCATCGTGGTATGGGCATGTCTTTACTTTTATGCTCGCAGGCGGCGGCGTATTCAGCCCGAACCACGCAAGCCCGCCTGGGACTGCGGCTTTGGCCCTCTCAACTCACGCATGCAGTATTCCGCCACCGCCTTCGCCATGCCGATCAGACATGTTTTTCGTTCGCTGATGAGACTGCACGAGGATAAAGTCCGGGAGATGGACCCCCGTTTGCCGACGCACCCGTCAGCGTTGCGTTACCAATTCCATGCCGATGATATCAGTTGGCACTACCTGTATCTGCCCGTGGAAGCACTGCTACACGCTGCCGCCCGCAGGGTCAGCCGCATCCAGACCGGGCACTTGCGCCATTATCTGGCCTATTCATTTTTTACGCTGTTACTATTGCTATGGCTGATAACCTGAACGCCGTCGCAGTCTGGTGGTTTGCGCTGTCACAAACAGTGCTGTTCGTGTTGATTGCGCCGTTGTTTACCAGTTGGGTCAGACGCATAAAATGCTATCTGCAGAACCGGCAACCACCGGTCCTGTTGCAACCCTATCGCGACCTGCGCCGTCTGTTTGCTAAAAAAGTGATATTCGCCCACAACGCCTCGGTGGTGTTCCGGTCGGCGCCTTACATCGTTTGCGGCACGACCGTAATGGCGGCAGCCGTGATCCCCTTTCTGGTGGTGGAGATCCCGATAGCCGCCATGGCGGACGCTATCGTGCTGGTGGGGATGTTTGCCCTGGGCAGGTTTTTCCTGGCCCTCGCCGGACTGGATGTAGGCACCAGTTTTGGCGGTATGGGTTCCTCGCGCGAGATGACGATTGCGGCGTTGGCCGAACCTGCCATGCTGATGGTGGTGTTCACCCTGGCGATGCTGGCCTCCAGTACCAATTTATCGAC
>MGYR01000129.1:0-437 GCA_001801825.1 Gammaproteobacteria bacterium RIFCSPLOWO2_02_FULL_56_15
TGGATCAGCAACAAGGTTCAGAGTGTGACCGGACGCAGCTTGCGCCTGGATGGGGAGATTCACTTAAGTTTTTATCCCTGGCTGAGTATCGAGGTCGAGGATCTGACTCTGGGCAACCGGCAGGGATTCGCAGCAGAGCACTTTATGCATTCCGACTATCTGCTGCTGCGGCTGAAACTTCTGCCCCTCCTGCAGAGTGAATACGAGGTGGATACCATCCATATTCGCGGAGCCGAGATCAATCTGGAGATCAACAACGAGGGTGAGCAAAACTGGAGTGATCTCATGGGAGAGGGTTCAGGCGGTTCCGGGCAGGGTGTCACTATACCGCTTACCGCAATGGTTATCGGTGGTGTCAGTATCACTGAGACACACGTGACCTGGAATGATATCGAGACGGACAGCCACTATGAAATCCTGGATCTGAATCTCACCAG
>MGYR01000129.1:509-5376 GCA_001801825.1 Gammaproteobacteria bacterium RIFCSPLOWO2_02_FULL_56_15
GTTTCGTATACCCCCGGACGGGACGATATTGTGATTCAGCCGCTGACGATCGATGCCCTGGTCCAAAGCCGCGTGCTGCCGGAAGGGCAGACCCACATGGTGCTCTCCGGCAATATCAACTTCAATACGGAGGAGCACACCGCAACGATTTCCGAACTTGATCTGGATGCCATGGGCGCCCGGCTTAAGGGACAGATCGCCCTGGCCAATCTGGCCTCCTCCCGGCCTGCTATTGATGCCGATATCAATGTGGAGGGCGACGACATTGCCCTGCCTTTCCGCGTCCTGGAAATCGAACCACTGGCCACACAACTCGCCGCGGTTTCCGACCGTAAATTCAGTATGGTCCTGAAACTCGATGCGGATATGGATCGTGGGGATATCAATTTACCGGGTTTCAGCCTGGACCTGTTGGGAGCCAATATCAAGGGTGATATCAAGACGGAAAATGCCCGCAGGGGCAATGGTCAGATGCAGGGGACGATCGAGGCCTCAGGGCCGGATCTGCCGACCCTGATGCAGGTGGCGGGCCGTGTCACTGGTGGCAAGGAGTCCACACTGGCGGAATATGGTGCCTCGTTCGCTGCTCTGCCGGTGCGCCAGAAGGCCTTTGCGACGGTAATCCGGTTCAATGCGGATATGAAATCGGGAAATATCGAGGTGCCTGCACTCTCGGTTTCAGGATTGGGTGTCAACGTTACCGGCATGCTGAATGCCAGCGATATGCAGGGTAATGCGGGTACAGTCAGGGGCAATGTAGCCGTCATCGGCCAGGAATTGCCGGCTGTGCTGCGTGCCATCGGCCAGGAAGCATTGGCCGGAGCCCTCCAGTCCTTCATACTCGATCTAGGCATCAATGGTACCAGAAGCAATCTCGTTCTCGAGCCTCTTTCACTGAAGGCTCTCTTCTCCGGCAAACAGATCCCGGGTTCCTCGGTAAATCTTGCCATGAGTGCAAAAACCAGCATCGACCTCGAAAGTCAGCGCCTGCAGGTGGAGAACCTGCAACTCAAGGGCCTCGGACTCAATGTCAGCGGATGGCTGGATGCCACACAATTCCGGCAGGATCCGCACTACAATGGGGAACTCAGCGTGGCTGATTTTAACCTGAGGGAGCTGCTGTCCCAGTTGAATATGGAGATTCCGGATACCTCGGATACCGCAACCCTGAGGAAGGTGTCCCTGAATTCAGATTTCCAGGGTACACGCGATGAACTCAAGCTTGATAACCTGGGCATGGTACTGGATGACACCCACTTGCAGGGGAATCTGTCGGTGCATGGTTTTAGCAATCCTGCGATCCGTTTTGGGCTGGATATCGATGCCATCAACCTGGACCGGTATCTGGCCGTGGAGACCGACCAGGATGGCCAGGGCAGTCGGCAGACGAATGAAACCACGCCCTTGCCGATCGAAACCTTGAGAGGACTGAATGCCAGTGGCGAACTCCATATCGGGCAACTGGTGGTCTCCAAGGCGAGGGTCAGTGACCTCAGATTGAAGCTCGATGCGAGTAATGGCGTGGTAAGGATTGACCCGGCAACCGCAAGTCTCTACCAAGGCACTTTCACCGGGAATCTGGGTCTGGATCTCAACGGCAATTTTCCGCGCCTGACCTTGAATGCGGTTCTTGGCGGCATCCAGGCGGAGCCCATGATGACCGATGTTATGGGTGAAGGGAAGATTCGGGGAGTCGGTGACTTCGATGCCGCCCTGCTCGCAACCGGTGCAGATACCTTTTCTATGAAGCAGACGCTGAATGGAAAGATGAGTTTCCGCTTCAAGGACGGCGCGATAAAGGGGTACAACCTGGGCAAGATTTTGCGCATGGCCAACAAGTTGCAGAGCAATTTTTCGCTGGCCGTCTCCGATCGGGAGGAAACAGATTTTACTGAGATCACCGGGAACCCGGTGGTCAGCGACGGTGTGGTCCGGCTGGATGATCTGAGTGGTAAATCTCCTGCAGTCAGACTGAGTGGCGCAGGAATCCTGGCGGATCTGCCGAATCAGATCATGGATTACACCATCTCCGCCCGTCTGGTAGCCACCTCCACCGGTCAGGGCGGCAAGGAACTGCAGGAAGGCAAACTGGAGGGAGTACCCCTGGATTGCCGGTTGCGTGGCCCGGTGGACAGCCCCAAGCGCAGCTGCGACGCCACCAAGCTGCTCGCATCCATGGGCATACGGGTGATCGAGAATCTGATCAAATTACCTGTCAGGGTTTTGCCTGGGTCACAGCAGGCGCCGGCGGATTCTACTGCTGATGACCAGGCAGCAGATCAAGGTACGGACAGCGATGCTACTTCGGAGCGTGCGCCGGTGGATGAGACACTGAAAAAGGCGCAGGACGCGCTGAAGGGACTGTTTGGACGCTAGGTTTTTGCTGCTGTTACTGGCCCTCACGCCGCTGGCTGTGCGGTCAGGCGAGCTCAGGCATGCCGAGGTGCGCCACCGGGACGGCGTCTACTTTGTGCATATAGATGCCGAGATCGCCGCGGATAGTAACAAGGTACACACCATCGTCACCGATTTCGAACACCTGGAGCGGCTCAGCGCTGTCCTGGATGAAGCCTCTGCGGACCCCGCCGAGCCGCGGCGCCTGCACCTGCGGGGGCATACCTGTATTCTGATTTACTGCTTCCAGGTAATGGCGGTTGGCGAAGTCGATGTGCACAACCGGGAGTTAATCACCGCAACGATCATTCCGGCGCTCAGCGACTTCAAATACGGCGCCTTCACCTGGCAGTTACTGGCCCGCCACCGGGGCGCATGCAGCGTGCATATCGCAGGACGGGTGGAACCCGCGTTCTGGATCCCGCCGGTCATCGGTCCTTATCTGATGCGGCGCAAGATCATCCGGGAGGCAGGTAAGGTCATCGTCCGGATCGAGGATCTGGCCGCTCATGAATGATGTTCCAGGGAATGATTTTGCCGGACCGCTCCTCGCATGGTTCCGGCTTTCCGGCAGGCATGACCTTCCCTGGCAGCGACCAAGAACGCCTTATCGGGTATGGATCTCGGAGGTGATGCTGCAGCAGACCCGGGTCACCACGGTGATCCCCTATTACCTGCGGTTCATGGAGCGGTTCCCAGACCTTTCGGAGTTGGCGGCAGCGGATCTGGATGAGGTTCTGCACTTCTGGACCGGCCTGGGCTATTACTCACGGGCGCGAAATCTCCACAGTGCCGCAAGGCTGGTCATCTCCCGGCATGAAGGCAGCTTTCCCACCACCATGGAGGAACTCTGCGGACTGCCCGGCATCGGCCGCACAACAGCCGCAGCCATACTGGCACTGGCTCATGATCAGCCCCATCCCATTCTCGACGGCAATGTAAAACGGATCCTGTGCCGCTACCTGGCAATCCGCGGCTGGCCGGGAGATGCCGCTGTGGAAAAGCAATTATGGGGGCTGGCCGCCGGACTCATGCCGGTTTATGAAATCGCGGACTACACGCAGGCAATCATGGACCTCGGAGCCCTCGTTTGCACACGGCGGCGGCCTTTGTGTGAAGCTTGCCCGGTAGCGGCAGACTGCCAGGCAAAGAATCAGGGGATCCAGGAAGATCTGCCTCTGCCCCGGCCAGGGCGCGAATTACCGCTCCGGCGGACCCGTTTTATTATTCTCGAAGATGATGCAGGGCGGATCCTGCTGCAGCAACGACCGCCCACAGGTATCTGGGGCGGATTATGGAGCTTGCCGGAAAGCGATCCCGGGATTCGGCTGAAACCATGGATCGCCAAACACCTGGGGCTGGTCGCCGGGGACATCGAACATGGTCTATGTTTCCGCCATACTTTCAGTCACTTTCACCTGGAAATAGAACCCGTACACGCAGGCGTGCTGAAGGTGCTTGATGCAGTACAGGATGACTCCAAACTGTACTGGTACAATCCGAAAGGCGATAATAGACGTATCGGGCTCCCGGGTCCGGTAAAGCAACTGATCGATAACCACATTTCCAAACTGCGAGGATGATGAATGTCTAGAATGGTACAGTGTGTGAAACTGCAGAAACAGGCCCCCGGCCTTAATGCTGCCCCTTATCCTGGAGCACTGGGCAAGAGAATTTTTGAAAATGTCTCCCAGGAGGGATGGCGGATGTGGCTACAGCACCAGACCATGCTGCTCAACGAATACCGCCTGAGCCCGATAGAACCCAAGGCCAGAAAATTTCTCGAGGAGGAGATGGAAAAATTTTTCTTCGGCGAAGGGTCCAAGACGCCGGATGACTATGTGCCGCCAAAATGAAGACGCAACTTGACGAAAGGCGGTTGGAACGATTTAATACGCCCTCCTGAAGAAACAGAGCAGGCAGGGATCTGGCGGAACACGGAGGATGCCCGGCATCTGACCAGACAGGCATAGCATATACAAGCACTTTCAACCCACGTATGGCCGGGTAGCTCAGTCGGTAGAGCAGGGGACTGAAAATCCCTGTGTCGGCAGTTCAATTCTGTCCCCGGCCACCATTCCGAACCGTTCGAAAAACAGCCATCACACCAGGCATGCTCCTGTACAGGAAATGTTCCTGTCCAAAGCATCGCCTTATGGGAGATTTCCTCCCAAAAGGTACAATGTAGAACCCAGGTCCGAAAAGTCTGGAAACCCTGTCCGGTGCCGGCTGGAATCAACCGGTACCGGGCAGGATTCCTTGCTCTTGTGCTTGTCGTGACGGCGATAACGCGTACGATCACGGAAGCTTGTCGCCCGCTGGAACCGTGCTGCAAACCGCGCAACGGGATTGCGACGTGTTGGTGTCGCTGCCTTTTTTCGCATGGTGATTCTCCTTAGGTTATCAAGTGTTAAGTCGCAGGGGAAAGTAGAGGTTGTCAACCGTCTGATGACCCCAGTCCTTTGACAATCCA
>MGYR01000129.1:5412-21245 GCA_001801825.1 Gammaproteobacteria bacterium RIFCSPLOWO2_02_FULL_56_15
TAGAGGTTGTCAACCGTCTGATGACCCCAGTCCTTTGACAATCCATCGGTACGAGAGTGCCTGTAGGGTTTGAATCGGGATACAGTGTACCGATGTTTCCTGAATGATATCAGATCCATAGTGTGCTACATTTCGGCTGACATTATTTGTTCAGGTGGTCTTGAATGACGAGCCGGGAAGCCAAGTTGAAAGCCGAATTCGATGACCGGATGATACGGTTCAGAGGGGAGGACTGTCTGCCTCTGCTGGCCTCCATTAACCGTGGTGTGGAAAGGGAGACATTGCGGGTCACTCCGGAGGGAAAACTCGCGCTGAGCCCGCATCCGGCGCATCTCGGCTCAAAACTGTGTCACCCCTGTATAACGACAGACTTCTGTGAATCCCAACTGGAACTGATCACGCCGGTTGCCAGGGATGTTACGACCATGTTGGATTACCTCGATGAAGTTCACCGGTTTGTATACACGGGACTTGGGGATGAAGCGCTCTGGTCTGCAAGCATGCCGTGCCGGTTGCCGACGGATGGGGAAATACCGCTCGCATATTACGGCCTCTCCAATCTGGGCCGATTGAAAACCACCTACCGAAACGGCCTGGGTTATCGTTATGGCCGCACCATGCAGACGATCTGCGCCATTCACTATAATTTTTCCCTGCCCGATGAACTCTGGAATATATTGTGGCAGGAGACCGGGCAGGGCGAGAGCCTGCAGATCTTTCGCTCTCGACGTTATTTTGAATTGATGCGGAACTTCAGGAGATTTTCCTGGTTGCCGGTCTACCTGTTCGGGGCCTCGCCCGCAGTGGGGGATTCCTTTGTACGCAACCGCAGTCACAAGCTGCAGCGTCTGGATGATGAAACACTCTATGCCGCCCGGGCTACCTCCCTGCGTAACGGTAATCTCGGTTATCAGAGCGATATCCAGGCAAATGCCATCAGTATCTGTTACAACAGCCTGGACAACTATGTGGATACCCTGGTGGATGCCATTCTGACGCCTTACGAACCCTATACCCGTATTGGCGCCAAACAGGGAGACGTATACCGGCAGCTCAGTACCTCCCTGCTGCAGGCAGAAGCGGAGTTTTATACAACGATCCGGGCGAAATGCATACCACCCCCAGGCCGTAATTTCCTGAAAGAGTTAAGCAGCGGTGGTGTAGTGTATCTCGAAGTTCGCCTGCTGGATCTCAATCCCTATCTACCGCTGGGGATCGACGAGGCGGAAGTCCGTTTTCTTGATACCCTGTTGCTGTACAGTCTCCTGCTAGACAGCCCCGAGCATGGTGATGCCTTGTGCCAATCCGTGCAGGAAAATGTGCATGCCGTTGTTTATCGGGGTCGTGATCCCGGGCTGTTGCTGAATGACCAAGGGCGGGAGCGGACCATCCGTGATTGGGGCCTCAGCCTGTTGCAGGCCATGCAGCCCGTCGCGGAACTCCTGGACCGGGCTACCGGGTCGGGGTCGCATTGCGAGAGTCTGGGGCAGCAAATGGCCCATGTGAGGAACCCTGAATCCACTCTCTCCGCCCGGATGCTGGCGGATATGCAGACGGAGAAGCTGTCGTTTGTCGAATTTGCCCTTGCTCGCACATTGGCACATAGGAAGTATTTCGAGAGACGACCGCTGCCGGAGGCAAGCATGGCGGCGTTCAGGCGTCTAGCGGTCCAGTCACGGGACAGCCAGGCGCAGTTAGAGGTGTCTGACAAGATGGATTTCGACGATTACCTGGCATCCAAGTTGAAGGACTACAGGGACCTTGCAGATGCTTAGGAAAACACCGAAGAAGTCTCCTCGGCGGCACTCACCTCCGCAAAGTTCGTGCCGATTAACCCTTCCCAGAGTTGAGTTGATCCAGGTAGAAACTCCAGTCAAAGCCGGGATCAGCGATTACCAGGAAATCCGGGTTGATCACCGATTCCTTTTGGTTGTACTCCAGAGGTCGGAATTCCAGATCCGTGACGATCCCCCCCGCTGCCTCTACGAGACAATGTGCCGCTGCTGTATCCCATTCAGAGGTCGGGCCGAAACGTGGGTAGATATCCACCTGACCTTCGGCGACCAGACAAAACTTCAGCGAGCTGCCGATGGCGTGCATTTTTATATTGTCACCAAGGATTTCCAGGAATCGAGTCTGCCGCTCTGTGGCATGGGAACGGCTCCCGGCCACCACGAAAGTGCCGGGACTGGTTTTACGTACATGGATAGGTTCTATTGTCTTGCCAGGCCTTTGCAGAAAGGCGCCATAGCCCCGGGCGGCGTAGTACATGTCACCCGAAACCGGGACATGCACCACGCCTAGTACTGGTTGATGAGCCTCGATAAGGGCGATATTGACGGTGAATTCTCCATTCCTCTTGATAAATTCTCGGGTGCCGTCCAGGGGGTCGATCAGCCAGTACCGTTGCCAGCCGCTTCTGACCGCGAAGGGGATAGCGGCCGATTCTTCCGAGAAAACAGGTAATTCCGGTGTCAGGGTTGCGAGTCCTTGGCACAGGCTTTGGTGGGATGCTAGATCCGCGGCGGTCAGTGGTGAATCATCCCCTTTCTGCCCCACGCTGAAATCGGTGTTGTATATCTCAAGTATTTCCCTCCCGGCCCGGTGTGCGAGTTTGATGACATCCGGGAGTAATCCGTCCATGCTAGAATTCTGTTTGTTCATAAATGCTGCTATGAGGTCGTGAATTTTTCTGCCGGCATGATACAGGCGCGTACGGGGGAAACCTAATCATGGTTGCCTGGGAGAGGATCCGGACCGTGTTGCTGGATATGGATGGCACGCTGCTGGATCTCAGGTTCGATAATTATTTCTGGAACGAATACCTCCCGGACCGGTGGGGCGCCCGCCATGGCCTGGATCCGGTCACAGCGAGAGATGCACTCATGCCCCGCTTTGCCGGTCGTGCCGGAACCCTGGACTGGTATTGCATTGATTTCTGGTCGAGGGAACTGGATATCGATGTCATGGCTCTGAAATCCGATATCGAGCACATGATTTGTTACTTGCCGGATGCGGAGGATTTCCTCCGCCGGTTATTTGTAAGCGGTAAGCATGTGATCATGGTGACCGATGCCCACCGGAAGTTACTGGATATGAAGATCGATAGAACAAGTATTGATCGGTATTTTCACAGGATCATAAGTTCCCATGATTTCGGCGTTCCCAAGGAGGACCCGGCTTTTTGGGAGAAACTCGCGGAGGAACTGACCTTCGATCCCGCCAGCACATTGCTCATTGATGATAATCTCTCAGTCCTGCGCATGGCCCGTGATCACGGAATTGGACACCTGTTGACTATATCCCGGCCTGACAGCGGGGTATTTGAACGGGACACCGGTGAGTTCCCGGCAATCACCTCATTTCTGCATCTGCTACCGTAGGCCGTACACAAGATCGAAAACTGTATGACCTAACCGGCGGCCGCGTTGTTCGAAACGGGTCAGGGGTCGCCACACCGGACGGGGTGCGAATCTCCCGCGACCTGCCAGGTTCTGCAGGCCGGGTTGCCCGTCACACAGCGACAGAATCTCAACCGCCATATCTTCACAATCGGTCGCGACATACAACCTGGCATGCGATTTCATCCGGTTGGCCAGCAATGTGAGAAAGCCGGAGTTGATCAGCCTGCGCTTGTGATGCCGCCTTTTGGGCCAGGGATCCGGGAAGAATATCATCACCTGGTCCAGGCTGGCTGCCGGTACCAAATGCGTCAGAACCTCTACCACATCCTGGTTTACCACACGGATATTAGCAAGGCGTCTGGCCACGATCCCCTGCAGCAGGCTGCCAATCCCCGGCTTGTGTACCTCCACGGCAAGATAGTCATTTTCGGGATGGCGGGAGGCAGCCTGGAGGGTGAACTCCCCAGCGCCGGCGCCGATTTCAAGAACCTTCGGGGCTGTCCTGCCGAAGATGTGGTTGGGATCACACGGATGATCGTCGTGTGTGAGGCCATACGTCTGCAGGTGGTCATCCAGCGCCTTTCTCTGGGCCGGTGTAATGCGGCCTTGGCGTAGAACATAACTCCGGACCTGCCGGTGATTGCGGTCATGCATGTTTCAGAATACGGCGTTTAGGTAAGGAAGCTTCTTACGCGGGTGATCCGCCCCGGACCCGGGACGTTTATTCCAGATCAATAATCATTCCTTCTACGGCAAGGTGACATATGAGAGATGCTTTCCGTTGCTTGATGATGTCCTTGGCATGCTGGTAGATGCTGTCCATCTCCCTGTCATCATAGTTGGGATCATGATGATAGAGGTAGAGTTCCTTAACCCCGGCATCAATGGCGGTATTGACCGTGTCGATAAAGCAGGAATGGCCCCAGCCACGTTTCTTTTGGTAATCCTCGGGTGTGTACTGGGCATCGTGGATCAGTATGTCCGCACCCTGGATAAGCTTGATTTCCGACGCATATTCTTCCTTGTTCATCCGATCATAGAGAACCTGTTCTTCCGGGCTTACTTCCCCATATTTCAGCTTGATGGATTTATCCAGGTAGAGGCATTCATTGTCGGAAATATACAGGATGGTTTTTCCCCGCACCTGAATACGGTAGCCGTAAGTGATCCCCGGATGATGCACATTGTCGTAAGAAATGTTCATCGGGCCGTAACTGAAACAGTGCTCCTGGGGGGGAGGCAGGTAATTGATCTTTGCCAGCCATGTTTCTGTACCCACCGGAAAGAATGGGGCTTTCATCTGCGCGGATACATACTCTTCTATGTTCGCGGCTTTTATCCCGGGGCCGAAAATACTGATGTTCCAGTCGGGGACGAAGGCAGGAACGAAAAAGGGTAATCCGCAGATATGATCCCAGTGATAATGGGTCAGGATGATGAGCATCTCCCGGATATCCTTCTGCTTCATCATTTCATTACCGAAATTGATCAGGCCCGTGCCTGCATCGCAGAGGAGAATATGGTCGTCTACCCGGATTTCCACGCACGAAGTGTTGCCGCCAATACCGAGGTGTGATGCAAACGGCGCAGAATGGGACCCGCGCACCCCCCAGAAACGGAGATATGCGTTGCTCATATTAGAAGTGTCTTTAGAGGATTTGGGTCAATTGCCAATATATTTCAACACGACATCTGTAATTGCCTTGATAGGCATTGGCTTGGTGATGAAATCCTGCGCCCCAAGTTCATTGGCGATCGTACGATCCTGAGCATAATCTTTGGAACTGATAATGACAACCGATGTGTCCTTGTGCAGGGGTAACTCTCTCAATTCCTTGAGAAAGGTCAGACCATCCTTGCCGGGCATCTTTATGTTCAGAAACAGTAATTCCGGTTTGTTGCCTTCGAGGTATTCCCAGGAGCTGCGCGCGGATTCGAATATCATGAGATTGACGTCCAGATTCTCCGTGCCTCGTTCGAATAGGATTCTGACAGATGGGCTGTCATCAACCACAACAACGGTAGGTGTAGGGTGAATGGTCATGGCTCAGCACGTATCGGCAAATCCCGGAATATTCTTGATTATCAGTCAACCCGCATTATTCCATCCAAGCCCATGAGTTACAAAAGCTTTATCCAGATATCATGCTGGGGATAAATCCAGGATCTCCTTCCCAGACCATCCGATTCATATTACACTACTTTCAGGTTACCGATACAGATGTTAGTCCTCCGGTTTTCTCCCTGATGCGTTATATTTACTGGCTAATCAGCAGGATAGGGGCGGTATACCATGCGGGTGTAGTTCAATGGTAGAACATCAGCTTCCCAAGCTGAGAGTGTGGGTTCGATTCCCATCACCCGCTCCATCCGGGAAGTATGTAGACCCTGGCTGGTGTCTCCCGTGCCGTACATGGCTACTGCTTTTCAGATGTCATCCGTGTTCAGCCTGAGAAACATGAATTCCAGGTTGTTTGCGAGCAGGCGTTCCCGTGTTTCCCTGATCTGCTCCTGATCCTGGTAAGGCCCGACGCGTACCCGGTGCCTGGTTTCCTCTCCATTGATTACCACGCGCTGGATATCCGCCTTGATGCCGATCAGTGCCAGGCGCGCCTTGAGTTGGTCAGCGGACTGGTAATCCTCGAAGGACCCGACCTGGAAGACGTAGAGGTTGCCATCCTGCACGGATGCTTCTTCAGTGGGTTTGTCATGGCCCTCGTTTTCCTCGACCCACTCGGAAATATTGACTTCCCGATCTGGTAATATTGTATAGAAATCGAAGGTAGGTTCAGGGACCTGGGGTTCTTCCTTGGCTGCCGGTTGCTTCGGTTCCAACGTTGGGGTGCTTGCGATCGCAGGCTGTTTATCGGTTTGCCGGGCAGGCTGGACGTTATAGATATATACCAGGAAGGCGATAAGCAGGCCGATAGCCAGGCCGGTTAACACTGACAACAGGTGTCCCAGGAGCAAACCCGGCGGACGGGCAGACTTGCTGATATTTTTGTAATCTCTTGACATTACATCTGCTCCGGGGCGGATACTCCAAGGATCGCCAAGCCATTACGGATGACCTGTCTGATGGCGATGATCAGGGCGATCCGTGCCTCCCTGTGGCAGGTATCCTCGATGAGGAACTGTTGCGAATTGTAATACCCGTGGAACTCGGTAGCCAAGTCGCGCAGATAAAATGCGATCTGGTGGGGTTCCCGGCTCTCCGCGGCATCATTGACCACTTCAGGATAACGGGGCAATGTCCTCATGATTGCCAGTTCATGGGGTTCCCTCAGCAGCGACAGATTCTCCAGTGCCCGTTCTGGCAGATACTCCATCCTTCTTGTCTGCAACTGATCGAGAACACTGCAGATACGGGCGTGGGCATACTGGATGTAATAGACCGGGTTGTCACTGGATTGGGATTTCGCGAGTTCTAGGTCGAAATCAAGATGTTGTTCCGATCTGCGAGTCACGTAAAAAAAGCGGGCTGCATCTTTGCCAACCTCATCGCACAGGTCCCGCAGAGTCACGTAGTTTCCGGATCGTGTGGACATCTGTACCTTTGTGCTGCCCCGGTAGAGCACCGCGAACTGCACCAGAAGTATCTCAAGTCTGTCCGGATCCTGGCCAAGCGCCTGGAGTGCTGCTTTTACCCTTGTTATATAGCCGTGATGATCCGCTCCCCAGACATTAATTACCCGGTTAAATCCGCGTTCATACTTGTCCAGATGGTAGGCGATGTCGGATGCAAAATAAGTCTTCTGCCCATTGTCTCTGACCACTACGCGATCCTTTTCATCTCCATACCTGCTGGACCTGAACCAAGTGGCGCCGTCCTCAAGGTACAGTTCCCCTGTTTGCTCAAGCTTGCTGATGCAATTATCCACTTTGCCACTTTCGAACAGGGAAGTCTCGGAAAACCAGTGGTCGAACCGGATATTCATGGATTCCAGTTCCTCCCG
Source organism: Gammaproteobacteria bacterium RIFCSPLOWO2_02_FULL_56_15 (assembly GCA_001801825.1). Classification (GTDB taxonomy): domain Bacteria; phylum Pseudomonadota; class Gammaproteobacteria; order Eutrophobiales; family Eutrophobiaceae; genus 2-02-FULL-56-15. The sequence goes on from MGYR01000129.1 coordinate 12,773, forward strand.
GATGTCACGAAGGATCTCATCCATGGCAGCTCTCTGAATCACACGGTAATCAGTATCACCAAGATGTGTTATTACGTTATCGATAAGGACATCAAGTTGATCCTCCAGGTCATCCATCTGCCAAATGCCCTCAGGCAGTCGGGAGCGGGCAGCCGAGAATCTGTCCTGGTAGTGCTCGAACAAACCGGCAGCAATGGCGCGTATATAATCACCCTGGTATGCCTTCTGCGGGAATGGACAGGGGGGCCCGCAAAGTTCCAGATAGCGGAGCCATACGCTCAGCGCCAGGATATCCATCTGTCGTCCCGCGTCGTTCACATAATATTCGCGCTCCACCTGGTAACCACAGGTTTCCAGCAGGTTGGCCACTGCGGCGCCATAGGCGGCTCCCCGGCCATGCCCTACGTGTAGAGGCCCGGTCGGGTTGGTGGAGACATATTCGACAAGTATGCGTATTCCCGCGCCGGCATCGCTCCTGCCGTACTGATCTCCCGCAACATGAATATCCGCGATCACCCTGTGATTGGCCCGTTCGGAAAGAAAAAAATTGATGAAACCGGGCCCGGCGATATCTGCCTTTTCCACAAGTTCTGATGTGGGCAGATTTTCGACTATATACCGGGCAAGATCCCGCGGTTTCAGTCCTGCATGCTTCGCCAGCAACATGGCAATATTACTGGCCAGATCACCATGTGCCCTGTCCCGGGTTCGTTCCACCACGATAGGAATGTCAGAAGGAAAATGCAGTGACTGAGTATTTCTGATTTCGAACAGGGATTGCTCTATCAGTCTGGTAATGTGAGGCCGCATTGGGAATATATAATCAACGGTTAAAAAGACCGTACATTCTATCCCGTCCCAGGTTATTCATGAAGGACGTAAATTTCAGATAAGCAGACCGATGCCTCGCTGACTTCAGATCATGTCCTGCGGATCAACATCCAGGAACCAGCGTACTTTCCTGCCACTCTTGATGGATTCCAGTCTATCCGCCCATTTAGTCAGTGCCGTTTGCAAACGATTCCGGTTGCCAGACTGAACCAGCATCTGGTAGCGAAGCCTTCCGGCACGTTTTTCCAGCGGCGCCGGGTATGGACCGAATACTTCCAGGTCAGTGCAGATATCGCTCAATGTGTTGCGGGCCTCTGCGAGGAATTGTCGAAGCCGGGAGAGTTCATAATCCTCTGCCTGCAGGAGCGCCAAGTGACTGTAAGGAGGCAGACGGGTCTCCTTGCGTTCCTCCAGCAGGTTTTTTGCGAATTGCTCATAACCTTGCCCGACCAGTGAGAGTAATAATGGATGGTCAGGGTAATGTGTTTGCAACAGCACCCTTCCCTTACCGGTAACTCTCCCTGCCCGTCCGCTGACCTGGAGTATCATCTGGGCCATATGTTCACTGGACCTGAAATCCGCGCTGAAAAGACCACGATCAGCATCAATGATTCCTACCAGGTCCAGATTCGGGAAATGATGACCTTTAGCGAGCATCTGGGTTCCCACCAGTATGTCTACTGTTCCGGAATTGATGCTCTCAATCATGTCTCTCATTTTTCCCCGTTGTCGGGTGGAGTCACGGTCGATGCGCAAAATCCGGGCAGAGGGAAAGGCTGCTTCCAGAGTTTCCACCAGCCGCTCCGTGCCATGGCCTACCTGTATGAGAGCAGTCTCTCCGCATTCCGGGCAATTCCCGGGGGCGGACTTGCTGCTGGCGCAATGATGGCAGGCAATCCTGTTCTCAATTTTGAAATAGGTCATCTGCAGATCGCACCTGATACACTTGGCGGTCCATCCGCACTCATGGCACATCAGCACAGGCGAATAGCCACGTTTGTTCAAAAACAAAAGCACCTGTTTTTGCAGCGCAAGCTCTATCGAGATCGCTTGGATCATGGTTTCAGACAATGCGCCCCTCATGGGACGGGAACGCATATCAATGATATTCATCTCAGGTGGCGCCGCTGAGCTTGCCCGTTGAGGCAGGTTCAGTTGCAGGTATTTTGCAATGCCGGCATTGTAGATGCTTTCCATGGATGGTGTTGCACTGCCGAGAATGACCGGGATTCCGAGCATCTTGCCGCGCATGATGGCGACATCCCTTGCGGAATAGCGGAAGCCCTCCTGTTGCTTGTAGGAGTTGTCGTGTTCTTCGTCAATGATGATAAGCCCCGGATTTTTTAGAGGTGTCCAGACCGCTGAACGTGTTCCGAGTATCACCGGTATGCTTCCATCCCGCGCCATGAGCCAGGCATCAAGGCGTTCACGGTCGGTAAGCCCGGAATGTAATATTGCAACCTGTGTGCCGAGACGGTCGCGAATCCGTTCCACCAACTGCGGTGTAAGACCGATTTCTGGGACCAGGATTAGAGACTGTTTACCTTCATCAATCTTTTTTCGTATGTTGCTGATGTAAACCTCGGTCTTACCGCTGCCAGTGACGCCGTTAAGGAGCACGCAGCGAAATGCCTCCGGCAGACTGTCAATGGTCGCCACCGCATCTTCCTGTTCGCTGTTCAGCCGCAAAGAGTTTGCTTGTGAAGCTGCCGATTGCATTCTTTCCCCGGTCTCTGATAGCACGACCAGACCTTTTGCCTCAAGTGTTCTGAAGATGCGTGAATGTTGAGTGCCTGGCTGCAGGTTTCCCGGATCCAGACCCTTGAGATTCTGCTGCATCAGTTCCAGAAACCGGCGTTGCAAAGGGGCGCGTTTCAGTGAGGCAGGATCAACCTCCTTTCCTGCCTCTGTGAGTTTCCAGAGTGTGTGTTTTTGCCTAACCGCCTGCTTGCCCTGACGCAGCAGGACAGGAAGGCTGTTAAAGTAGACTTCACCTGCGGAGTACTGATAATAACTGCTGGCCCAGTTGATGAGTGTCATATGGGATTTTGGAAACAACGGAGACTCATCCAAGACACTGATCACTTTCTTCAGGCGGTTGTGGTCCAACTGACTGCTATGCGACACTCCCGTCACCAGGCCGGTCCTGGTGACGGATTTGCCGAAAGGTACACGTACTCTCATCCCAGGCAGGATCTGTCCATCGTTAAGATCGTCGGGCAGGAGGTAATCAAACATCCGCCTGATGGGTACCGGAAGTGCCACATGCAGAACCGTACGGCGTCTAGCTGGCATGAGTGGTACTGACCCGTACCTCAATCGCCGCACGGAGAGCCGAGGAGCTCCGAGACTTGTCTCAAGTTCGCACGTGCCTCCGGCTTGCCGTCAATGCCGCTCATGGGTGCGAGTTTTTTCTGTTTGCCGGCAAATACAACAAGGACGAAGGAATTGTCCTCGGCTTCGAAACGATAGGCAGGTAATTCAACTGAGTCCCGGTTGTTTATGCGGACCCTCTTGCTGGAAATCTGGAAGGGTATGCCGTTCTCTTGCAAAAAAAAACCCGGCTGCTCAGGCTCTTCACAGAAGATATGCAGGATGATATCACTGTGATGCGTTGCAGTACCTCTGAGAACTGGGCCAACCAGGCATGGTGTAAAAAGCTGGAGAAACTTCATGGCCCGTGTCGTGACACGGCGCATCTGTAGCAGTACCTGGACTTGATGCTCACCATGAAAAAGGTTCTGGTATTCAACAAGTGCCTGTTCCACTTCCATGTTTGAAGGCATGTTTTTTCCGGGATTCAGGCCGAGTTGTGCTGCTGCTTTTCTCTTGGCAGCGAGAAAATCATTGATCCCATCCACCGCTACATACTTGGCTGCGGTTTTAGCAATAGCGTGACGGATTTTTGCAGAGGCTCGTGAGCTGGATTCGGGCATGCTGGACTCGGTGTCAAAAAAGTTCTTCAGGAACACTCTGGGGAGCGTCAGGAGCATCGAAGACCTCCGGTGTGATAGTGTCCGGATTTTCTCCGGGCTGATGCTCCAGCCGGAAGACCTCGAAGATCGCCTTGGGATCACCAGCATTGGCGGGTCTGCCGCTATCCGGGTCTATGAGAATATTGACGAGGCCGGAGGGGCGTTCCAGTATGCTTTCAGGGATGCCTTCCAGGGCTGCTCGCATATAGTCAATCCACATCGGTAACGCTGCCACACCTCCTGTTTCATTGTTGCCCAGTTTGCGCTGGTAATCATCGAAGCCGACCCAGGCGATAGTAGCCACGTTGGTATTGAAACCTGCAAACCAGGCATCACTCTGGTCATTGGTGGTTCCGGTCTTGCCGGATAAATCCTTGCGTCCAAGCACACGGGCACGTCTTCCTGTTCCAGAAGGATTCAGGATCACATCTCGCATCATGTCATCCAGGATCCATATATTCCCGGCATCTACGACGCGTTCAGCACAACGTGTAAGAGGATCGTGTACAGCAGGAATGTCTGTTGCCGGATCTGCCAAGGGTGGGTATTCCTTGATCGGCGGCGGTATGGTTCCGGCGGGCGTCACCTCGGCATTTATTTCCTGAAGTTGTTGCTGCCGTGTATGTGTCGTGTTGTGGCATATCTGCATGGGAGTGGCCTGGAAAACTGTTACATCAGCAAGTTGTTCAATCCGGTCGATAAAGTAAGGTTCAATCCAGTAACCACCATTGGCCAGAACACTATACGCGGAGATGTGTTGCCAGGGGGTTACCTCACCACTACCCAGGGCCAGTGAGAGGCCATGAGGCAAGTCGTCAGGGTTGTAACCGAAAAGTTTAATGTGCTGAAGGGCCTTGTCCACACCGATTTCATCAAGCAATCGTATGGATACCAAATTCCTGGAATGGATCAGTGCCTCACGCATGCGGGTGGGACCGTAGTACTTGCCGCTGTAGTTTTCAGGCCTCCATGTATCTTCGATTCCGGGGTCATCAAATATGACCGGTGCATCATTGATCAGGCTGGCAGCGGTAAATCCTTCCTCCAGTGCCGCTGAATAGATGAATGGTTTGAAACTGGAACCGGGCTGCCGCCGTGCCTGGATGATGCGATTAAACTTGCTGCGCTGGAAGTCATAACCTCCCACCAGGGCCAGTAGCGAGCCAGTCGATGGATCTACCGATACCAGAGCTCCCTCAACCTCGGGAATTTGCATCAGCTGCCATTTGTTTTCTTCATTCAAGCTTACGCGGATCACATCTCCTCGCTGGAGGATATCGCCTGCAGTTTCGGGTGCGCGTCCGCGACGGTTTTCAGTGATGTATTTCCGGGCCCATTCCAGGTATTCCCAATCTATATTGACGGTTCCCAACTTGTTGATGTAGACGCTAACATGAGAAGAATCAACAGCCGTTACGAGGGCAGGTTGCAGTCCGCCAATTTCCGGAAAAGGATTCAGTATTTTTATCCAGTCCTGCTCACTGCTGTCCTCCGGGAGATCGACATGATATTCCACGCCTCTGAATCCGTGCCTTCGGTCGTAATCGTGTAATGCACTTCGAAGTGCGTGAGTTGCGGAGACCTGATTTCTATCCCGGATAGTGGTATAGACTCTGAAGCCTTCATTGTAGGCATTTTCGCCGTACACACTGACCATATGGCTACGGACCATTTCCGCTACATAAGGCGCCTCCAGCTCGACATTCGGACTGTGCAGGGACTCCGTAACCGGGGCTTGCCTGGCGCTCTCATATTCAGCGTTGGTGATGTAACCCTGTTCAAGCATCCTGCCAAGCACATAGTTCCGGCGAAGGATGGCTTTTTCAGGATTGGTTACTGGATTGTTCGGCGAAGGCCTCTGGGCCATTCCGGCAATCATTGCTATTTGGGCCAGGCCCAGATTGTTAATTTCCTTACCGTAGTACACTTGGGCTGCAGCACCGACGCCATAGGCACGGTGGCCTAAAAAAATCTTGTTTAGGTACAACTCGAGGATCTCATCCTTGCTCAGCTCCTGTTCAATTTTGAGGGCCAGGAATATCTCAGTAATTTTGCGTATGTATAATTTATCAAAGCTAAGAAAAAAGTTTTTTGCAACCTGCATCGTGATAGTGCTGCCGCCGATGCTTTTTTCACCGGTCAGTATGAGATTAATGGCTGCTCGTAGTATTCCTTGCCAGTCCACACCGGGATGCTCATAAAAGCGATCATCTTCTGCGGCGAGGATGGCCTCAATCATCTGGCGCGGGACTTCTTCGATGCGTATTGGCTGTCTTCGTTTCTCGCCGAATTCAGCGATAAGTGAGCCATCCAGCGAATATACACGTAAAGGAACCTGCATTTTCACATCCCGCAGGGTCTCGATGTCGGGTAATTTCGGGATGATGTAGAGGCTAAGACCGGCCATTGACAGGACACCGGTCACGAAAATATACAGCAGTATTTTGACAGTAAACCTCAACATCTTGTGTAGTTTATACGATCAGGGTCCAATATATGCTGTTTTTGGGGATAATTTTGTTTTTTCACCTTGGTTTCATAAAAATTCTACAGACGCTTTGTTTTTTAAATTAGTGTTGACTATAGTTGGGTATAGAAGTTAATGTTGTATTATATGAAAGGCATATAACTCACCACGATAAAAGGAAAAAACTGTGCTACCGTTTAAGAAAAAATCAACTCCAGTTATCGGGATTGATATCAGTGCAACAGCAATTAAGTTGCTTGAACTAAGCCGGAGTGGCGGTAGTTATCGTGTTGAAAGCTACTCCGTTGAGCCCCTGACACCGAATTCAGTGGTCGACAAGAATATAACTGATATAGATGCCGTAGGCGAGGCCATTGCCAGGGCAGTCAAGAAATCTGGGACCAAGACGAAGGATGCGGCGGTTGCGGTTGCCGGTTCTTCTGTCATTACCAAAATTATTACAATGCCCGCCAATCTTTCCGATGCGGAACTGGAAAGCCAGATTCAGGTGGAAGCGGATCAATACATCCCTTTCCCCTTGAATGAAGTGGCCCTGGATTTTGAGGTGCAGGGAGCGAACGCGGAAAATCCGGACCGTATAGATGTCTTGCTCGCGGCCTCGAGGAGCGACAATGTGGACCTGCGTGTCGGTGCGTTGCAATTGGCAGGCCTGAATGCCAAGGTTGTCGATGTTGAACAATTTGCCCTGGAGAACACCGTGGGCATGATCGCCAACAGCAAGTTCAGTGATGCGGGGGATGAAATCATCGCTATAGCTGATATCGGTTCCACCGTGACCACCTTCAGTGTGTTAGAAAAATTGAAGATCATATATTCCAGGGAACAACAGTTTGGCGGTGCTCAGCTTACCGAGGATATCCAGCGCCGTTACGGACTGTCCTATGAAGAAGCCGGTTTAGCAAAACGCCAAGGTGGATTACCGGATAACTATATCCCCGAAGTACTGGAACCATTCAAGGAATCCATCAGCCAGCAGATCAGTCGTGCCCAGCAGTTTTTCTATTCCGCAAGTCAGATATCCAATATTGATCATCTGATCCTGGCCGGAGGCTGTGCCTCGATTAGCGGTATCGCCGAGTTGGTGGAATCGAAGATTGGTATTCCGACGATCGTGGCCAACCCTTTTGCCGAGATGTCGGTTTCTTCAAGAGTATCGGCACAGTCCCTGGCCAATGATGCGCCTGCACTGATGGTCTCCTGTGGACTGGCTTTAAGGAGCTTTGACTAATGGCCAAGATTAATCTACTTCCCTGGCGGGAAGTAAAGCGAAAAGAAAAGCAGAAAGAGTTTTTTTCCATGCTCGGTCTGGTTGCCGTGGGTGGTCTGGTTATCTGGTTTATGGTGCATATGTTCCACAATCAGTTGATTGACAGACAGGTTGACCGTAATCAATTTATCGTCACTGAAACGGCCAATCTGGATAAGAAGATTGCGGAAATCCAAGAACTGGAAAAGGAAAAGCAACGCTTGCTTGATCGAATGAGGGCAATCGAACAGTTGCAGGGAAACAGGCCTTTGATCGTGAGATTTTTTGATGAACTCGTAGACAGTCTCCCTGATGGTGTCAGTGTTACCTCAATAACACAGCAAGCGAATAACATCACCATTACCGGTGAGGCACAGTCCAATGCAAGAGTATCTTCCTTTTTGCGAAACCTGGAGTCTTCAGAGTGGCTGGCCAATCCGGCACTGGATATCATCCAGGCAAAGAATGCCAGTGGTACCCGTATTAGTGGTTTCACTCTGCGTTTTCAGCAGGTGATACCCAACGCTGATGAGGATGACGCATGAGCATAATCGACGATCTCAAAAATCTTGACCCCAATAACCCTGGGGTATGGCCGCTGCCCTATCAACTGGTGGTGATGCTTATCGCATTCGCAGTCATTCTTTATGCCGGTTGGCATTTCGATGTGAGCAAGCAGCGTGTAACCTTGGCCGGAGAGGAAAATAAGGAGCAGGATCTGCGTTCAACCTTCGAAACCAAGCAACGTAAGGCAGCAAATCTTGATGCCCTGAAAGACCAGATGAAAGAGATGGAACAGTCTTTCGGCGATATGATCAGGCAACTACCCAACAAGACCGAGATTGCCGGTTTGATTGTCGATATCTCCCAGACGGGACTAGCCGCGGGACTGGAGTTTGATTTGTTTCAGCCACAGCCGGAAAAGCAGAGTGA
>MGYR01000129.1:21289-21391 GCA_001801825.1 Gammaproteobacteria bacterium RIFCSPLOWO2_02_FULL_56_15
ATCACCAGCTAGGTGAGTTTATCAGCGGTGTGGCTGCACTACCCAGGATTGTGACCACCCACGATATCAAATTAACCAAGGCAGACGCGAATACCGGTGGCA
>MGYR01000129.1:21433-24258 GCA_001801825.1 Gammaproteobacteria bacterium RIFCSPLOWO2_02_FULL_56_15
TTGAAGAAGAGGGATAGCCATGAAGCGAACAATAATAATCAGGCTGCTATCAGGGCGCATACTCGTACTCGTAACATTGTTAATGACAGGCTGTGTCTCCAGGGATACATCGGATCTAATCCAGTGGAGGGATGATGTGCTGTCGAGACCGGGTGGCCGCATTGAACCACTTCCGGAGGTCAAGCCCTATGAGGCCTACACTTATACCGCAGGACAGGCAGAAGAGCCAGATCCGTTTGAATCGTTTTACCAAGTACGGGTAAGCGAAGTCGATGTGGATGAGAATGCGGGATTGAGCGAGGAGATGGGAAAGCAGTTGCGGGATCGCAACCGTGAAGAACTGGAAAAATATGAACTCGACAGCCTGAAGATGGTGGGAATTATGGAAAACGGAGGAGTCAAGTGGGGAATAGTCAGGGATCCTGATGGCAATGTTTCCCCGGTCAAGGTAGGCAACTATATGGGAAGAAATGTGGGCAAGATCGTCAACATTTTCGAAGATCGCATAGTGCTGCGAGAAATCGTCAAAAATAATCAGGCACGCTGGGAAGAACGAGAACAGGACGTTCCACTGGTTGAAACAGAGTAAAGAGTAAACTGGAAGGGGTAGATAAGATGACCTTTACGAGATCCGAAATGTTCAGACAATCCAATGAGAGAGCTGTGATTCAGTCAAGCCGATTGATTACGCTGATCATCTTTTATCTGTGTTGCGCATATCTGCAAGCTGCTGTGACGCTAGATGAAATCAGTTATTCTTCAATGCCCGGTGACAGGGTGCAAATTGATCTGAAATTTTCAGAGCCGCTGACAGATGAGCCCGTGAACTTCACAATCGATAATCCAGCCAGGATCGCAGTTGATCTGCCCGGGGTATCCCTTAATCTGGCTGAGCGGAACCAGAGTATAGGAATTGGCATGGCGCATAGCCTTGCAGCAGTAGAGGCCGGAGGAAGGACGCGCGTGGTTGTAAACCTGGTGCGACCAGTCTCCTATGAAATGACAAGCCAAGGTAACACTGTGAGGGTGACGCTCGGCTCAGGCGTGAGTGCGGCTTCGGGTGCTGCGGTAGCCGCGGCAGCTCTGGCGGGCCCACGCGCGTCCTCAGGTGCGAGTAGCGAGATCGATAAGATCGATTTCCAGCGCGGTGATGGTGGAGAAGGCAGGATCATTGTAACCCTCTCCGATCCATCAGTAGGGGTAAATATGGGACAGGAGTCAGGACAGATCGTTGTGGATTTCCTGTCCACCAACCTTCCTACTGAACTCGATCGACGTCTGGATGTTGTCGATTTTGCAACACCGGTTAAGGAGATAGACACATCAACCTATGCCGGTGGTTCACGGATGTTGATTTCCACAGTTACTGATCAGTTCGATCATATGGCATATCAGTCCGGTAATGTCTTCACGATTGAAGTTAGACCTCTGTCACAGGAGGAAAAGCAGGCACAGGCCAAGGAAAAGTTTGGTTTTACCGGTGAGAGACTGTCTTTAAATTTTCAGAATATCGAGGTCAGAGCTGTATTGCAGCTGATAGCTGATTTTACCGGATTTAACCTGGTTGCTACTGATACTGTGACCGGGAGTGTCACACTGAGATTGCGAAATGTACCATGGGACCAAGTGCTCGATATTATTCTGAAGGCTAAGGGCTTGGCTATTCGCAAGGACGGTAATGTCATGCTGGTAGCCCCGACGGAAGAAATCGCCGCGCGGGAGAAACTCGAACTCGAATCGCAGCAGCAGGTTACGGAACTCTCACCGCTAAGAACTGAGTTTATTCAGATAAACTATGCCAAGGCCAGTGATCTTTCCGCCCTTATCCAGGGCAGTGAGAGCAATCTGTTATCGGGCCGGGGTAATGTTTCCATAGACGATCGGACCAATACACTGATCGTGCAGGATGTTGCCACCAGCTTGGAGGCGATACGCAACCTGATCGCCAAGCTTGATATTCCAATCCGGCAGGTCATGATTGAATCACGGATCGTCAACGCCGATGAAACCTTCTCTAAGGACCTTGGCGTTCAGTTTGGTTACACTAAGCGTTCCCGCGATGCCATGACCAACGAAGGCATTGCCACGATGGGAAGTGCTGCGGAGTTTGACCTGGAACCCACGGCTGATAACTTCCTGGTAAATCTGCCGGTGGCGGGCACTAGCGGTATCGGATTCGCCGTAGGCAAGATTGGCTCCTATCTGTTACAACTTGAACTTTCCGCATTGCTGGCGGAAGGACGGGGCGAGGACATAGCCAATCCGAAGATCATTACGGCCAACCAGACGGAAGCAGTCATCGAGTCAGGTGTTGAAATCCCCTATCAGGAAGCGTCTTCAAGCGGTGCGACTTCGACCTCTTTCAAGAAAGCGGTACTCTCGTTGAAAGTAACACCGCAGATTACTCCGGATGACAGAATAATTCTCGACCTGGCTGTAAATCAGGATTCTCAGGGTGCCACGACATCAGAAGGCATACCTGTGATCAATACCAAGAATGTAACAACGCAGGTTCTCGTCAATGACGGCGAGACCGTAGTGTTGGGCGGCGTTTATACACAAACGGACAGGCATGACAGTGACCGGGTACCCTTTTTCGGTGATCTTCCCTACATTGGTTTTCTTTTTAAGAATAACCGAATCAGGAACACGAGGAATGAACTGCTTATCTTTGTTACTCCCCGGATCCTCAATGATGATTTGAACATCTAGCTGCTGCTATCCGTCGTGAAAAAAAGATGCAGTCCTTGTGACTGCATCTTTTTTTTTGGCAGTATCATGAGCACTGCTGTTTTATAATGAACTCATGGTCATGGATATCACAG
>MGYR01000130.1:0-4549 GCA_001801825.1 Gammaproteobacteria bacterium RIFCSPLOWO2_02_FULL_56_15
GCATAGAGTGTGCCCGTTACCTCAGTACCAAACTCATCCGCCGTGGCCCGGGTATCATTCGCCTCCGTCTCCACCCCGGCCACCCCAGGCGTGAATGTCGCCGTTAACAGGTACGCATCCGTATTGAGTGAATAACCTGAATCACTCCCTCCCTCCACCACCAGGTAGTACGTCCCAGCCGCCGGGAGTCCGGTGTTGAACACCACATTCTTGCCTGTGTCCGCTGCTCCATATACATTCCCCAGCTCATCCTGCACCGAGACATACCAATACCCTAAACTGCTGTAGTCATTCCCTACATCAAAAGCAACCTGCAGCGAGGTGCCCCCCGCAATCTCAAACCGATAATAATCCTTGTCCGTTACCGCATAGAGTGTGCCCGTTACCTCAGTACCAAACTCATCCGCCGTGGCCCGGGTATCATTCGCCTCCGTCTCCACCCCGGCCACCCCAGGCGTGAATGCCGCCGTTAATGAATACGCATCGGTATTGTGATAATCATCGGAGAAACTCCCATCCTCCACCACCAAGTAATACGTCCCCGCCCCCGGCAACCCCGTGCTGAACACCGCGTTCTCCCCCGTGTCTGCCGCTCCATACACATTCCCCAGTTCATCCTGCACCGAGACATACCAATACGCTAAACTGCTACTCGTGTTCCCTACATCAAAACTGACTTCTATTGTTGTCGGTGAATCAACAATAAACCAATACCAGTCCTGGTCTTCCACAGTGGGTAAGTTACCTGATTGACTCAATCCCAGTTCATTGGCCAGGACATAGTTATCATTGGATTCTGATTCTGCATGCAATGACTGGCAGATCAAGAATGCCGATAAGTAATAGGCAATGTACCTTGATGTTTTTAATACCTTAAACATCGGCTAATGCCTGGGAGAAAGGGATCCAGGGACATGGTCAGGAGAGCCGGGCAGCTCCATCGAAAGGCCATTTAAAAGACGCACTGTTCCACACAGGCCGAGAGAGTTCCGTTTGACGGGAAATAGCTTCATGCGAGTGTATCCGGCCCTTTTGCTTGATGATAGGTTGATCGGGTACGGCGTTACTACACTACAGCGAGGGGAATTCTGAAGGGTTAGCCTTAATTTTTGCAAGGTATTTATTGAGAAAAACAGCACAGATTGAGATGGAAATGGATCCCGGACAAGCCCTGGCGGGCTTTCCGGGATGACAAAAATATAGAGAGTAGCTGTAAGGTGGTGGCTAAGGTGGCGGAGCGAAATTTACATCGGAGCTGACCGTGGAAACCATCGTGGATATATTAGGGACCGGGATCGACCTGGATTGTTTCGCTCCGCTCGCAAAGACGATGCCTGCCTGTCATTGCGAACGAAGTGAAGCAATCCATGGATACGCGAAGTCCAGGCAGGATCAAGCATAGGATGACTAAAACCTACTTAATCAGAGTGCCCCTAATCCTTCTTCAACTGACTCGAAATCTCGTCAACGAGATCGTCTGCCTGAGTACGGACCTTTTTCTTCCCTGAGGCGGCTGCTTTTGAGAGGTCATCCACGCCTCCCGTGAACTTCTCAAGATCCGCCTCAAGTTGCCTCTGGATATCGGCCTGTTGTTCCAGTTTCCAGCGGGATTTCGCCAGGACATCCTCCGCCACTCGGTGTTCCTGAGCGGTTTCCATCACCTTGTCCTGCGTCCTGCGCAGGCGCAGCTCAGCCGCTTCCCGCTGTTGTTGCAATAATTTGACCGCGTTGCTGTCGAGTGTGGCCTTGACGCCGCGCAATTGCACCTCGAGTTTCTCCAGTTCCTCTTGTGCCTGCTGCCTTGCCTGCTCTGCCTGCACCCTGGATTTTTCGATCGTCTTGAGCAATTTGAGATGGTTTTGCAACTCGGCTTTCAGCTTTGCCCGCTCAGCCTGGATACGGGCCTCTTCCTTACTTTGCACGGCCTTGTATTTCGCCATGTAGATGCTGTAAATCTTGCTGGCCTCCAGTTTCGCGACCTTGCGAGCCGCCTCCAGGGCATTGTTGCGATCCCGCTCTGCCCTTCTCCGTGAGCAGGCATCCACGATGGCCTCCGCCAGGTTGTGGAGCATATTCAATTTGAGAGTCTGTTTGCGCAGGTAGTCATGGACACCAGCCTTCATGGCCCGAACCGAGACTTCCTCGTTGCCGGCGCCGGTCAGCATGATGACGGCCGGGAAATCATCCCGAGTCCCCAATTTCTCCAGCAGATCCAGTCCGGTTACCCCCTGCTGGCGAAGATCATAGTCGAGTAGAAGGACATCGTAGACTGACCAGTTGAAATCATCGGTGGGAATACCCTGGCGCTGAATATCATATTCATCCAGTACCGTATCGCTGAAATGTTTTTTCAAAGCAACCAGCAACAGCTTCCGGTAATCCGGATCATCATCCAGAATCAGGAGTCGCTTGATCGTCACTTTTACACTCATGATGCAGAACCGATCATATGGCGATTACAACCTTGCCGAAATGTCGCCCCGCGAATTCATGGCGATAGGCCTCCGGCGCCTCATTGAAATCAAACACTCGATCGATCACCGGCCGGATGGCATTGACCTCCATGGCGCCGAGCATCTCCTCAAGCATGGTCCGGTTACCCACCATGATACCCTGCAGCCTGGCCCACTTGCCCATGAGGTTACGCGTGGCATACTCGCCTTCCTGTCCGGCCAGAAATCCTATGAGAGCGATCTTGCCACCTACCCCGATGGCCTGGAACGAACGCGCCAGGGTCCCGAGGCCGCCCACCTCGATGATATGATCCACTCCCTTGCCGCCGGTAACCTCGAGGACAGCCCGGTCCCACTCCGGAGTCCGCACGTAGTTGATCAACTCATCCGCGCCCAGCCCCCGCGCCTTTTCCAGTTTTGCATCGCTGGAAGAGGTAATGATTACCCGGGCGCCGTTCGCCTTCGCAAATTGCAGGGCGGCTATGGAGACCCCACCAGTACCGAGCGTCAGCACGCTCTGCCCCTGACGGATCCGGCCCTGCGTCACCAGGCTGTTCCAGGCCGTCAGCGCCGCGCAGGGTAGACACGCGGCCTCCTCAAAGGAGAGGTATCCCGGTATCCGCACCGCGTTGTCCTCGTGAAACACAACATGTTCGGCCAGCACGCCATCCACACCGCTCTGGCCGAGAGCGGTCACCCTGCCGACCGCCGGGGGTGGGCCATCGATCCAGTCGCGGAAAAATGTGCCAAGGATTCGATCGCCGGTTCGAAAGCGGCGCACCTCGGGACCGGCGGCCACCACTTCCCCTGCCCCATCGGACAAAGGGACGGTGTCCACGGCGACCTCCTGGTTGAAGTACCTGCCGGTGGCGATGACCTGGTCCCGGTAATTGATGGAGGCCGCCTGCATGCGCACCAGTATTTCTCTGCCCGCCGGCGCCGGATCCGGCCGCTCGATCGGCTGCAAACCATCCAGGCTGGTGCTGCCCTTGCGAATGATCCAGGCTTTCATTTCATTATCTCCAGTGCGGTCAGGCAACGGCCGAGGGCTTCGATCCAGCCGCAGTAAGACGTTGCCTTGCCTCTGTCAGGACCGCCCTGGGAAGCGGGCCCTTCATAGCATAACGGATATTATCCTGCAGGTGCTCGAGGTTACTGGTACCAATAATAGTAGTATCCAGATCAGGATGCGACAGGGTGAACCGAATGGTAAATTCGATCCGGCTCATGCCGTCCAGCAACTCGTCGAGCCGGGCCTTTTCCCAGCGTTGCTGGAGGGTCTGCTTTTCGATCATGTAATACCAGCGGTTCTCCCAGTCGGTGGGTGCGCCCCTTGCCGCACCGCCGCGGATGATGATACCGGCGCCGGCCTGCGAGGCGCGGGTGATGATGTCCTCGTGGTCCCGCTGCAGCGCGGAATAGGGAACCTGGTACACATCAAAACAACCCATGGCGATCTGCTCGGCCATGTTTGGCAAGACGGCGGAGACACCCACAAAACGCGTCTTGCCCTCGGCCTTTAGCTTCATCGCCTCCTGCAATGCCCCGTCTTTTTCAAATTCCTCCCTGGTCAAGCTCCGGTGAAATTGCAGGAGATCCAGGCAATCCGTCTTCAAGAGGCGCAGGCTGTTCTCGACCCCCCGGCGGATGTTTTCGGCGGTGTGCACATGCTCGTGCATGCCGGGAACGCCCACCACGCAGCCGCACTTGGAGGCCAGGAAAAATTCCTGCCGGCGATGGGCGATAAACCGACCGATGAATTCTTCGCTCCGGCCGTAATCGATGGAGGTGTCGATAAGATTGATGCCTGAATCGAGTACCGTGTTCAGTAAAAGCTCGGCCTCGCGTTCACTCATCGACGGCGCCTTGGGACCTGTGGTACGCAACTCCATGGCGCCGAATCCCAGCGTCGTGACCTCGAAACCGGTTCGGCCCAGGGTGCGCTTTGGTATATCATTCATTTCAATTACTCCACATGTCTGTCGGGGTCCAACTTGGCATCACCTCAGCGATCATTTGTCCTGCTTCCACCTGGGGTGCTCGGAAGACTTTGAGTATACTTTGCCATGCTCCGTGAATACAAACCAGGTCATCCA
>MGYR01000130.1:4560-5144 GCA_001801825.1 Gammaproteobacteria bacterium RIFCSPLOWO2_02_FULL_56_15
AGCCAGCCGGAGTCCAGTGTACAAGGGATTGTAACCACTTGATCCGACATTACCGGATCAATCCCTGTGTTAAGCTGTTGCCCCGGCCACGACAGTAATGATCATGAACCGCTTTGAATTCGCCATCCTGGCGTCCACCATGTTTATCTCCATGATCGGTTTCGGCTTTATCCTGCCGTTGCTGCCGGTCTACGCCAACACCCTGGGCGCCAGCAGCATTCAACTCGGGCTGATCTTTTCCGTCACCAGTTTCAGCAACCTGGTGTTCCTGCCTTTCATGGGACATCTGTCCGACCGCTTCGGGCGCAAGTTCTTTCTCTCGCTCGGACTGCTACTGTTGAGCGTCACGACGCTGGGATTGGTCTGGGCCCAGGATATTCCTCAACTCATCCTGCTGCGTGCCTTGCAAGGCTTCGCCATGAGCATGCACCTGCCCGTGGCGCAGGCCTACCTCGGGGATATGACGCCGGTTGGAGAGGAAGGCCGCTGGATGGGTTATTTCAATGCCATCTTGTTTGGTGGTATCGGTGCCGGGCCTTTCTTCGGTGGGGTGATAAATGACCTGTTCGGCTTCCAGTCGGTTT
>MGYR01000131.1:0-297 GCA_001801825.1 Gammaproteobacteria bacterium RIFCSPLOWO2_02_FULL_56_15
AAATCATCCTCATCACGGATGGCGTGTTCCCAGAAACGGCGTTGCCAGATCCCGCGTTCCCCTTTGCCGACCCGGCTCACGGATCGCCGCTCGATGCACGGCAAACCTCGCGAGAACCGTGCCTTGATCTTGCGCCAGCGTACCGAAAAATCCCCATCGCCCGGCGGCAGCGTCCAGGCCGCGTGCAGGTGGTCAGGCAGGATCACCACCGCGTCGATTCTGAACGGGTGTTCCCGCCGTGTGACAGCAACCGCCGCCCGCAGCAGATCAACGTGTTCAACCAGCAACCGGCGCCTG
>MGYR01000131.1:364-1625 GCA_001801825.1 Gammaproteobacteria bacterium RIFCSPLOWO2_02_FULL_56_15
TCCAATACCTCCTGGCGTGCATCCATGCCGGTCCCGGTCCCATCATTGCGATGGGTTACGCTACGCTTCACCCATCCTACTCACTGCGGCGGCGCCATTAGGTACCACCACGCCCCGTGCGCGTTTTCGACGCGGGGCGGCAAGGCCAACATTAACAAATCCAGGGTGGCGGCGTGAGCCGGGCGCTTGGTTGGCGTCAAACGGACCCGGTTTAATTTTCCCTTTTCCGGAAGGCCAGCAGGACGTTGCCTGCCTGAGAGCCCACCAGGCTGTAGCCGGATCCCACGAACAACATGCCATTGGCGGCGGCGATGGAGGCATTGTCGATACTGCCGCCGTGGGCCTCCACGTGGTTCACCGCCGTAAAGGGCCGGGCAGTGTCATAGCGGAACAGGATCTCTCCGGTGACGCCATCGAACACCCGCAGATACCCATCGAGTCCACCGTGAACCACGACGCTGTCGATCACCAGCGCGGCGGCGGAGAGACCGGCGGCGCGGTCACAAGTCGGCATGTGTTCCTTGCGATCGCCGGAGCAGTCGGGCTCGTTGTAATAGGACCAGAGCACCCGGCCGGTGTCCACATCGACGGCGTGCATACCGGTTTTGCGCGGGTCATTAGCATCTTCACCGGGTCCGTTCATCCGGTTCACGGGCACGTAAACCCGGCGTCCGTCGAAGGCCATGCCCCAATGGATCCCGCCGAGGGCCCCGCCTGGGCCCACATCCGTGGACCAGAGCAGTTTGCCGTCCGCATCCGGATCGAGCGCCCAGAGCACACCGGACTTCTGTCCGGCGAGCAGGATCTCGCGGCCGTCGCTCTGCTCAGCGATAATCACGGAAGCGCCAAAGTCATAATCGGCATTGACGCTCCACTCCGGCGGGCAGTTGGGTCCACCGGGTTCGAACATACAGCCGGTCAGGAAGATGTCGTTGGCCGTGGCCTGAAACTTCCAGCGCAGGCTGCCATCGTCGAGATCGAAGGCCAGGATGGCGTCGCTGGTGTCCGTGGGCGGCACGGAATTGTTCTGACCGGTACCCACATAGAGGACGCCACGTTTTTCATCGATGGCCGGGGTGGACCAGATGGGGGCGCCGGAAGGACCCCACTGCTGCGTACCCACGCGGCTGATGTCCCGGGGGGTCGCCTCCTCCATGGTGTGTGCAGTCCAGAACTTCGCGCCGGTCATGGCGTCGAGCGCGGTTACCGCGCCGTGGCTCCGGCAGCATTCATACTCCGGATTGGCCCCGATGGTCGATTG
>MGYR01000131.1:1718-1933 GCA_001801825.1 Gammaproteobacteria bacterium RIFCSPLOWO2_02_FULL_56_15
GGTAAGCCATAATAGCTCGCCGTTTACCGCGTCCAGCATGTGAGTGCGGGCAGCCGTGTCACTGAAGACCAATACCTTGCGTCCGTCGGGCCGTGCGCCGTAACTCAAGCTGGTGCGGAGCGGGATGTCGGCTTCATAGAACCATTCGAGACAGGGTTCAGCGGCGATATCAAGGGCGTACAGGCGGCTGGTATCGACGGCGGCTATATATAATG
>MGYR01000131.1:1976-2148 GCA_001801825.1 Gammaproteobacteria bacterium RIFCSPLOWO2_02_FULL_56_15
GAAAGGCGAAGGTCCAGGCGAGTTCCAGATCCGACAGGGCGGCGCGGTCGAGCCCGGTCTCGGCCGCAGTAAATCGCCGGTGATTTTTCAGATTAATACCAAAGGTGGCGACCGTCGCATCCATTGTGGTATCGATCCCTCGGCGCTTGTCCCGGCACATGCTGTCCGGGAT
>MGYR01000131.1:2213-2367 GCA_001801825.1 Gammaproteobacteria bacterium RIFCSPLOWO2_02_FULL_56_15
AGAGCAGCGCGCCCTGCTCTTGCATCTTGCCGTCGGTCAGGGCGAGGCGGATGCTGCGGAAACCTAACTGGCCCATCGCTACCGGCGCGGGGGCGCGGGTGACCTCGGAAAAATCATGACAACTGGCGCAGTGCTGGGCGTAAACCTCGCGGCC
>MGYR01000131.1:2395-2476 GCA_001801825.1 Gammaproteobacteria bacterium RIFCSPLOWO2_02_FULL_56_15
CCTGCCACAACAGCGCCGGTCCCGGGATCCGGGGAAACATGATTGCAGCCCAGCAGGCCGGCCAAAGCCAGCAAGTAGATA
>MGYR01000131.1:2495-2843 GCA_001801825.1 Gammaproteobacteria bacterium RIFCSPLOWO2_02_FULL_56_15
ACATTATAAGTCTCTCCCCCTGATGAATACCCCGGTCCGAACACGCCGACGATACCGACCATTTTGTGAGTTAATGAAGCCCTGAACAAGTACTGATTCGCTTCAGGATGAATATTGGCTGTTATCCCGGACGCATCCAGGATAACTTTCTCGTACTATACTGATCCAGTTGCCTGACATCGGGAGGAAAGGCCATGTATAGGAAGCTGGTGCATTATTGGGTGTGTAGCGCTTGTCTGTTCGCAAGCGCTTTTATGTGTTCTACGGCCGGCGCTGCGGAAACCTGCGACCGGGCGTGTCTAACCGGCTTCATCGATCGCTACCTAGAGGCGCTGGTTGCCCACGATC
>MGYR01000131.1:2874-3054 GCA_001801825.1 Gammaproteobacteria bacterium RIFCSPLOWO2_02_FULL_56_15
ATTCACGGAGAACGGTCAACCACTCGAAGTGGGGGATGCGCTCTGGGCCACGGCCAGCGGCAATGCAAGCTTCCGCATCGATGCCGTCGATCCGACGACGGGTCAGGCCGCGTTCACAGGCATTATCGAGGAGAACGGCTCGCCTGCCCTGATGTCGTTACGATTGAAAATCGATGCCGG
>MGYR01000131.1:3103-6493 GCA_001801825.1 Gammaproteobacteria bacterium RIFCSPLOWO2_02_FULL_56_15
TTCGGGGTACAGTTCCTGACACAACCCGAGCCGATCTACGCCGAAATACTCGCACCGGCGGAACGGGTACCGCGCGAGCGGATGATCGCCATCGCCGACAGCTATTTTGCAGCACTGGAAAGAATGGACGGCAAGCGTTTTGTCCCGTTTGCGCAGACCTGTAACCGGATCGAAAATGGTTTTCAGACCACCAATAATCCGGCGATGGATACGAATCCGGACGATGACTTTTCAATCTCCAGTATGAGTTGCATCGAACAGTTCAAAACGGGTTATCTGAAGTTTGTGACCGGGATCCGGCGCCGCATGCTGGTCGTCGATGAAGAACGTGGCATCGTTTTCAATTTTGCTCTGCTTGATCATGCGGGGAATATTCACGAGGTCACAATGACCGACGGGCGAACGCTGCCGGTCAATGTAAAAACTCCGTTTACGTGGTTAGGTGGTGGGTTGTTCAAGATCAAGAACGGCGAGATTCACCGGATCTATACTGTTTTGATCCGCGCACCGTATAAAATGAGCCCCGGTTGGGAGTGACCCCGGGAAGATGTTCCTTAGGTTATTTTTTCGTTGTCGGTGACGCCGGAGTCGGCTCTCCGGTTATCGGGTGAAGGTAGTGCCAGTCCGGGAAGATGCGCCCCAGGGCCTCGTCCTTGCGTACTGAGGGTTGATCCGGCGGGAAACTCTCGCTGGCCGGTCCACTCTGGAACAGGGCGGTGTTGAAACCCGGCACATGCACATAAAAAGTCGGTACCCACCAGAGCCGCTCTATCTTCCATACCCCGTCTTCCCGGACGTAGCTGTTCTCATAGAGTCCCTCTGCCCAGAGCATGGTGGTATTGGTGTCCAGCGCCGGGGAATTGCCCTGCACGATGGCGCGAGACCGCGCCCGGGCATGCATTCGATCCGGTTCCACCGTGATTACCATCTGCATCTGGATGTGGTTGATGAACTCGTTCTTGTCCAGACCCCAACGACCCTGACCCAGAACCTCGTTCAGGAACCTGCGAATGCGTTCCTTGCCCTGATAATTGCCGCGTCGCCCGATCTCGATGGAGGCCCCGGAATCGGCGAAGAGGTCCGCCACCTCATTCCACATACGGTTATCGAGGTAGAACCCATACATATACTGCAAGCGGCGGATGGCCTCCCGATCCTCCCCGAGATCCACTCGATTCTCCAGTGCCTCAATGCGGTCCAGCAGGCGCTTGATTTCTTCACTCATGACCCCTCTCCCCTGATGACAGATTCAGTCCACGAATTTATCCCGTAACTCCTGGGGCACCACTCCCGCGCGCATCCCCTTGGGATGGCTGGGATCGACCACCGCCCAGACCCGGCGTTCAAAGCCCTCCAGCGCCAGGCTCTGATCCTTATGGATGACGCGATGCCTGACCTGGAAGGTCTTGCCGGCCCATTCCTCCACCATGGTGTGCAGTTCCACCTTTTCTCCATGCCGGCAGGGCGTGAAGTACTTGGCCCCGGATTCCACCAGCGGGTAGCCAATCACGCCATAGGTCTTTTTCACATATTCATAAGAGAAACCATTCTCGGTAAACAGGCGCTCGGTGGCCTGGTCGAACCAGATATAGTATTGGGGATAGAACATGATCCCGGCGGGGTCGCAATAGATCCAGTCCACATTGCGCTCGAAGATAATCGTTTTCACAAGACCTCCTCAGTCTGTCTTATTGATCTTACTCTGCTCGTAAAACCGCATGCTAGCGGTTATCCGACAGTACGGTCAATCACCCCGGCGCTTTCTCGCACTGCATTTCTGGCGGATAATGCCCGAGTCGTCCTGCTGGATCCCGTAACCTGAAGGAGATACCCATGTCCCTGCAAAGACTGTTCACCGTGCTCATCGGCGCATGCCTGCTGGCGGCAGGCGCTGGCGCCAATGCGCAGACCACCCCGGAGTGTGACCGCTCCTGCCTGGAGGCCTTCGCCGATCTCTACCTGGACGCCCTCGCCCACCGTGATCCCTCGCGCCTGCCCCTTACGAAAGACGCCCGCTACACCGAAAACGGGATTGCATTGGCGCTGGGGGACGGCATGTGGGGACCGGAGATCGTCCTCGGCAACTACCGGTTGTTCTTTGCCGACCCGGTAGCGGGCCAGGTGGGCGTCTATGCCACCCTGGAAGAGCACGGCCACCCCGCCATCCTCGGTCTGCGGCTGATGATCGTAGAGAGGCAGATCCGGGAGATGGAGGCCCTGGTGATCCGCTCCACCGCCCGGGGCACCTTCTCGGATATCCCAAACATGAAGGAGAATCCGCTCCTGACCGCGGCCCTGACCGAACCGGAGAAGCGGCCGCGGGCGGAGATGGCCCGGATCGCCAATTCCTATTTCGAAGGGTTGGTGAATGGCACAGATGCAGAGACGCCCTTCGCCGATGATTGCGAGCGGGTGGAAAATGGCGTGGTCACCGCCAACAACCCATCCGCCGAGACCGCCATGGCCATGTGGAAGATGAGCTGCCGCGAACAGTTCGCCACCGGCCTGACGAAGGTCATCACGAATATCCGGGAGCGGCGCTTTCCGGTGGTGGACGAGGAGCGTGGCCTGGTCTTTACCATCATCCGCTTCGATCACCACGGCCGCAACAAATCCATCACCTGGAACGACGGCTCGGTGCATCCGGTGAACAGCCCCTTCGATGAGCCCTTCTCTTTCCAGATAGGAGAGCTGTTCAAAATCGTTGACGGCCGCATCCGGCATATCGACGCCCTGGTGTTTCCGGTACCCTATCGGATGCCGACCGGGTGGGTGGAGACCGGAAAGTAACTGGTAGCGCTGCGGGAGCCAGCCCATCACCTGGACCTGGATGCCACCCTAGCAGGAGGCGGCCAAACGACAGTCTTTAACTCCCATTAGGAACAAACTAAAAAATACGGAACGGGAAATGGAAGAGCATCAGGCAACGCTTTCGCCTCATCTTTATTTTTCGGCTTCATCCGACCAGTCGATTGACGGAAAATCAATCACTCCGACCGAATGACAGCAACTTTCAAACCAGCATGTAGAGGAATAAAATAGCACTCAGTGCTGATTCTGGGTCGCTGCGGAAACATTGCGGTTGATAGCCAGGCGAACAGGAACCATTCAATTTCCGACTTACCCATGCCATTCTGGTGACGGCGGTCATTGAACCAAAGATAACGGAGTATCCATTGGACATACACCTTTTCGGTGGAGTAAGCATGATGATAAAAACGCAGGACCTCACGTACCTGATCCATCGGCCTGCCCGGCTTGGGAACGAACTCCTTCATAAACACCTCCTTGTGCTCTGGATTATGATGGCACGCCTATACAGATATTTCCCGGATAACCGAGCCAATATGGCTCGGTATAATAAAAAAATACCGCGCCATGTCAACGGCA
>MGYR01000132.1:0-1673 GCA_001801825.1 Gammaproteobacteria bacterium RIFCSPLOWO2_02_FULL_56_15
CTAAGTACGGACGGGATAACCGCTGAAAGCATCTAAGCGGGAAGCCCCCCTCAAGATGAGATCTCCCTGGGACCTCGAGTCCCCTAAAGGGCCCTTGAAGACTACAAGGTTGATAGGCTGGGTGTGGAAGTACGGTAACGTATGAAGCTAACCAGTACTAATTGCCCGTGAGGCTTGACCATATAACACTCAAGCAATTTGCGATAAGCTGATCCAGTGTTAATAATGACATGCAATTTTTGCGTGAAACGTGTATCTCGTGTCCCGATTACAGTGCCTAGACGTAGTTACATAGAAATGGCACCATTTGGTTTTGCCTGGCGACCATAGCAAGTGGGAACCACCCGATCCCATCCCGAACTCGGAAGTGAAACTGCTTAGCGCCGATGATAGTGTGGAGTTTTCCATGCGAAAGTAGGTCACTGCCAGGCTTTTAATCTTATACCCACCCGGGGACCTCCGGGTGGGGTCCCAATATTGACCCCAGTTGTGTCGGAATGCACAAGCCCAGGTTATTTATTTTTGTCGAGTACTCCGTGTTTTTTCATATAATCAAGAAGTTGTACAATACATTCATCAATCGATTTAGCCCCTGTCTCAAGAAGGATTTCAGGGTTTCCCGGCCTTTCATAGGGTGATGAAATCCCGGTAAATTCCTGAATCTGACCGGCTCTTGCTTTTTTATATAATCCCTTAGGATCCCTTTCCTCACAGATCTCAAGGGGTGCGTCGCAGAGTATCTCAATAAAGTCTCCGGTGGGGACGAGATCTCTTACTATTTTCCTATCCTTTATGAAAGGTGATATAAATGCTGTAAGGACTATAATTCCAGCATCCAACATAAGTTTGCTTACTTCACCTATACGCCGAATATTTTCTGTTCTATCCTCATCCGAAAAACCCAGATCCTGGCATAAACCCTTTCTTATATTGTCACCATCCAGCACATAGGTTCTAGCCCCCTGTTTGTGCAAGTAATGTTCGACTGCATTGGCCAGCGTTGATTTGCCGGAGCCGGATAGCCCTGTAAACCATAATATACTGCTTTTGTGCTGGTTAAGTTTTTCACGGTCAGCACGGCGTATATGTGGTTCATGCCATACCGTATTCTGGTTAGTGATTTTGTGCCTGTCTTGCATCGTACTTGACTCCTTAGAACTTCATGTAACTGATTGATATGAAAAACTTATTATACGTGAAATTTGGTTGATTATGAATGCATCTCAGGTATTAATCCAGGGCAAGATCACCAAAATAGGCCACCGCTTCACCATGGGCATTTAGTTCGAGCAGTGGTGAAAATATTTCGCCCCCAGCGCATCGAGCGGGTCCCGGAATCAGTAGAACACGGAGTCCAGCGGAGTAATGGTGATATCGTCGAGCCAGGCCTCGCCGGCATCTTCGGCCAGGATACGGATATTCGCATGATCGGCCGGCAGGGAAAATACCCCCGAAATCCGGGTCCAGGCATAGGTGCCTCCCGGCAGGGAAATCGGCCGCACCTGCCAGGCATCGTCCACGACTATGGTTACGGCTCCCGCCGAGGCGAGATTCAAGCCCTGCACCCAGACCGAGATCCGGTAGGGTTGGTTCGGTTCGATCCGGATCTCCTGCGCGGTCGTGCCATAGACCTGTGCCGCCCGCGGCGATTCATTGACGATGTGCAGCGAGAC
>MGYR01000132.1:1783-2442 GCA_001801825.1 Gammaproteobacteria bacterium RIFCSPLOWO2_02_FULL_56_15
CGAGACCCGTCTCGAAGCCTCCGTTGCCGGGCAGGACCTCCGCGGAGCCAGCAGTCCGGACCGTGGACAGAACGATCCCAAGCAACAGCAGGCTAGCGAGCGCGCGTCGCCTGGACCTGGACGGTGACATTCTCTCCCTCCATCAATAAATCGTAGTTTCCACTTAGTGTATTTCCCGCCAGGCTCAGCGTCCAGGAGACGTCGATGGGCGTCTCGGGATGTTTGTACCCTTCGGTATCGATGGCCGGGCCCTGGTAGAAAAATACCACGCTGTCACCCTCCACCCGCGAATTCATGGGCGCGTTCGGCATATCGGGTTCCAGCAGGTCGTATACCCGGTAGGCCCCGCCTTCCCGCGTGATGCGGATTTTCACCGGTAATCGATCACCGCGCGCCCAGCCTTCAATAACGCCGGTGTTGATGACCGTGCCGGTGCCCGTCCAGTCACCCACAAAATCACCGGCACTGGTGACAGGTGACGGGGTGGAGAGTGCCGGCGGCATCATGACTGCCACGTCCGGCTGCCGCAGCACGAACTCGCCGCCCAGGGAAGCCGAGGCGCCCGGCACGCTGACGGTGGCATTCACCGTGTACCGGCCCGGTTTCCAGCGGACCGTCGGCAGCCGGTACCAGCCGGTGAAGCTTCCATTGACGACCTC
>MGYR01000132.1:2477-3235 GCA_001801825.1 Gammaproteobacteria bacterium RIFCSPLOWO2_02_FULL_56_15
TGCGTAGAGTCACGGGCACTTTGCGGCCCTGCGGCAAACCCGAAACCAAGTACTCGACCTCAACTTCGACAATCTCACCGGGTTTGAGCAGTATGGGTTCGATGGTGAGCCTGGAGACCCTGACGCGGCTCTGGCCTGAGGCTGTCGCCGCATCCATCGTGGCTGTTTGCGGGGCCACCACCTCGATGCTGGCGTTCAGCATGCCGAGGTTCCGGTTATCCTCCCTGTCGAAGAACTGCACCGAGACCCGGTGCGGCCCCAGGCGCATGGACTGGAATTGCGCGGACAGGGAATTTTTCAGCAAAAACTCCTCGTCGTGCACCCAGCCATAGCTGAACTCCGACTCCTCCCGGCCAGGAGGCAACTGTACAAAAACCTCCACGACCTCGCCCGCGGTTACACTCTTCGGGGTTATCAGGGAGAACTGCAGTTCCGGCCCCTTCCGGCAATATTTATTGAGGCTGGCGTAGACCCGCTGTTTTTCCGTCCGTTCCCATTCTGTCGCCTTTTCGGCCGCGGTGCGTGCCTGCACCTCGAGTTCGGCAATCCGGTCCATGCGTTGAATATTCAATTCGTAGCTGGCGGCGATGGCATCCTTCAGCCCGTTTTTATCCAGATACTGACTGCGCAGGATGGCGATCTCCTCCGGACTGATATCGGGCGATGTGCTGTTTGCGTCAAGGACTTCATCACCCCCGGTCTCCATCAGGGTCTTGACGGCGCCGGCAGCCATTTCCACGGGGCTTTTACCGGTGTTC
>MGYR01000132.1:3258-7928 GCA_001801825.1 Gammaproteobacteria bacterium RIFCSPLOWO2_02_FULL_56_15
CCGACATTGATCACCCGGCCTTCGGCCCCGGGCAGTTTAGAATACTGCTTCGGCACCAGCTTTTTCGCGATATCGAGAATGCTGCCCACGGAGGCAACCGAGATTTCTTCGGTAAACAATTCCGCATAGGAACGACCGGTACTGACCATGCCTGTCTTCCCGGTCGGGCCGCCGATGGTATTGTAGGTGATCCAGGCCAGGCGCCAGAACGCACGCAACAGGTTGGCCTTGATATTCTGGGTCAGGGCCTGTTCCAGTGCCCGCGCCTCCAGGCGCGCCAGGCGGTCAAGTTCCATGTGTGCCGAGAGAAGGGCGATCTCCTCATTGATTTTGCGAATCTCGGCCTGAGCCGCCTCATGTTCCTGTACCGCCCAGCTCCGGGATTGCAGGGGCAGGCGCGTATCGAAATCCGAATAGATACGCCAGTCGGCATCGAACTGCCGGGCGATGACGCAGGCATCGGCGCCGAGAATGTCCTCAGCGGCGAAGATGGGCGATACCGGTCCCCAGCCCAGCAAAGACACTATGAAGAAGAGAAACCCGACCCTTCCTGTAATCACGGTTAAATGTCCTGTTGATTCATCGTGTAGGTAACTTATGAAGTATAGTGGCATCATCAGTGTCCAACAGTTGAGATGAGCCCACCTATACAGGATTTTCTTCCACGTAAATGATGACAGGCGCTTAGCACTGTATATTATTCATCGATTGCCTTGATGCTGGATCTGTCCTGCCAGAAGGCTCGGCAAAACGATGAGCGTACATACCAGGGTCATGATCAGACCGATGGTGAGCAGCTTGCCGAGACTCGCGGTTCCAAGGTGCGGGGAAAAGGCCAGGTTGCCAATGCTCAGGATGGTCGTCAGCGCACTCAGGATGACGGCCGAGGACGAACTCCTTACCAGGTGACTCAAGTCTTCGCGGGAAGACTTGTGCAGTCCATGCAGAATATAGATGCCGCTGTCTATGCCCATGCCCAGTAACAACGGCAAGGCAATGATATTCGCAAAATTCATCTTCATTCCCAGCGCCACACTGATGGCGCCCGTAAACAGGGCGGCCAGCAATAGCGGAGTCAGGATATACACAGTGTCATATTTTTTTTCAGTTAACAGCAGCAATAATATTGCAGTGGCGATGAAGGCATACAGAAACGCCTGTTGAAAGGCCTGGATGACTGCATTACTGGCTTCGACAGCGATGATGGGTAAGCCGGTCACCCGGGGAGTCTCGGTCTGTAGTTGGGCGACAAAACGTTGCAAGGCATGATTATCGACCAGGTTCTCCCGGGGATAGATTTCAATCCGGTAGGTACCGTCATTAAACCAGAGATCCCGGGTATCCCTGGGGAGGTTTTTCTCGGTGATGGGTTCCGCATGCATGGACTGCAGGAGGGCATTGAGACGTTCAGGGAAGGTATCCAGCACGCTGTGGCCAAACCGCTCCAGCAGGGAGTGCCGTGAGGAGGCATCGAGCGAGTCCATCGTTTGCAGAAAACGGTCCACGGTTTTTTGCAGCCTGGCATACACGGGCGTGGTCTCGCCTCCGGCGATCAGCTGTTGCAGGCTGGTGTTGAATGCCCGGATGATTGCCAGGTTTTCGTCATCAGCGGGGATGGAGGTCTCCGTGCCTATGGCCATGGCACCAAGCAACAGGTCCATTTCATCAATGATGGCGAGTTTTCCTTCTTGCTCCTCAGGAACCAGATCCTTGATCCAGACGGTATTGTCAACCAGGGGCAAGCTTTCCAGCCGGGTGCTCAACCGTTCCGCCTCCGCATAGCTGCGGGCCAGCAGGGTCGCGTTCCAGGGCGAGGTATCGCTATCGGCGAGCAGATCGCGGTAGGTCTGTACCGATTCGTTTTCCGGTGATTGCAGATTCAGGGTGTTCTGATCGAATTCGATCTGAAACGCCATGTACAGTGCAAGAATGGCCAGTATCACCGTGATGGATTTGATTTTGTAGGCATGGGTGACCGGGATTGTCCGGAGTTTCAGCAGGAACGGGTGCTGGGCGTTGGCTTGTTTTTTCAATTGCTTTAGCGGAATTACGCTGAACAATGCCGGCAGCAGGGTCAAGGTCACGACCAGGCTGATCAGCATGCCAGTGCCGGATATCAAGCCGAGTTCCGCCACGCCGCTGTAATCCGTCGGCATGAAGGCGTAAAAACTGATGGCTGTGGTGCTGGTGCACAACAGCAAGGCCATACCTGTGTCGGTGGTGGTTTCATGCAACGCGGTATGGTTATCGTGATGGCGTGCCAGTGAATCCCGATAATGCATACAGTAGTGGATGGCGAAATCCGCACCGAGACCGATATAGAGGACCGCAAAGGCGATGGAGATCAGATTAAGTTCGCCAACGGCGATGGTGGCAAAACAGGCCGTGTAGATGAGACCGGCGAGTAAAATGAACATGGAGGCAATAGTCAGCCAGGCGGAGCGGAAACCCACCAGCAATAACAAGGCCACCATGACAAACGCGGCAATAGCCGAGTAGACCGTACCGGTCGATATATTCAGCATTTCTTCATGCGCGAGGGCGACGCTGCCGGTCAGGCGCACAGCCGTATTATCCCGATCGAGCTGCGAAGCGGAGATCAGGGTGCGTACTTTGGTGATGGCGTTTTCTGCCGGGAACAGGCTGCCATAATCCAGTACCGGTTGCAGGATGATGAATTCCCGGTACAATTTTTTGGTGGCTTTTTCATTGGCAATCAGTAATTGCCAGGAAAGGGTGTAACTCCGGTTGTTCTCCAAGGCTATGAATGCCGCTTCGAGTTTCTCCAGGATCGGCTCAAGGTCGATTTCTTCTCCATCCAGTTTCGCCTCCACGGCATCCTGGAGCATAGTGAACAGACCGCGCAGGGACTGATCTTCAGCAAGCCTGGATAAAAACGGCTGGATCGTGGCGAGATTATCCGCGAGGTCCTGCAATTCATCAGTATCGAGATACAGCAGGGCGGAGCGTTTGAAGAAAGCGGACCCCGCCGGATAGTAGACGGTTTTGAACAGATCGGATTCTGTGTTCAGCTTTGTATAAAGAAGTTGCGCCGTGTCAGCCGCTGCATCCGGTGTCGTGGCTTCGACGACCACCAGGAGATTATTGGTATCCTGGGGAAACCTGGCGTCAATTTCCAGATCGAGGCGCCGCCATTCCAGATCGGGCGAGAGCATATCCTCGGTGCTGGTATTCATCTCCAGGTGGTGGACTGTGTAATAAGCACACCATGCCATGCTGAGACAGGCCAGCAGCAGGATGAGCTTATCGAATCGTTCCACCACGCTGATCCAGGCGGACAACGAAGCTTCAATATAATGACGCCATTTTTTTTTCATGCTGGTGCAGAATTTTCTTATGAAGGTTGAGTGGGTAAATCAGGACCTGAATACTATAGTGATTGCCAGCAAACAATCAATCCTGCGGATGGGGATCTGTCCGGGTGCAGGCTACCGGCTACCACAGGATGAAGCTATCAGTGTACACTTAGCTACCATGATGAACAGCAAAGAACTGGCAGCACAAATCAGATCTATCGGCCGCGAGGTGAACTTCGACACCCTGAATGCAACCCGGAAACTCTATACCCCGCTGCATCCGGTAGCGCCGTTTCCGGGGGTTGTCATCCACCGGGACCTGAAATACGGTGATCATGAACGGCACCGGCTGGATGTGTTCCAACCGGAGCTTGCTGAAAAACAACCCAGACCAGTCCTGATTTTTATCCACGGCGGTGGATTCGTGCGGGGAGATAAATATACCCCCGGCAGTCCCTTCTATGACAATATCGGTGTCTGGGCGGTCCGGAATGGATTCTGCGGGGTCAACATTACCCACCGGCTGGCGCCGGAATTCCAGTGGCCGACGGTGATCCAGGATGTGGCTGGCGTGATCGCCTGGGTCAGGAACCATGGTAAGGCTCAAGGTCTGGATATTGGCCGGATCTACCTCATGGGCCAGTCCGCTGGCGCAGCCCATGCGGCCTCCTATATCGCTCATCCCGGGCAGTATGCCCCGGCGCCCCATGGATTGTCCGGGGCGATCCTGTTGTCGGGTTTGTATAACCTGGAAACCCTGGCCGTGGATGAACTTACGCGCTCCTATTTTGGAGATGATACTTCGCTCTACCGGGAACGATCCTCCATCGAAGGAATGAAAAACTCATCCGTCCCTTTTCTGGTTGCGCTCGCCGAACATGACCCCGCATATTTCGAACGCCAGGCGCTGGAATTACTCGCAGTTCTGCACGCGCGGGATCAACGCCTGCCCCTGTTTGTACATCTGCTGGGGCATAATCACCTCTCCGGGATCCTGCACTTCGGTCTTGCAGGCGACCGCCTCGGTCCCGCCATCCTGGAGTTCATCGCCAGCCACTTGGATTAAGGAGGGGTCCCCCATGTACGACAGGTTTCCCGATATCCCCATGTACCAGGGCTGGGGGAAGCCCCTGCGGATCGAATCGGACCTCCGCGACCTTGAACCCGTTCATGGCGTAGTACCGAAGGACCTGAACGGAACGCTGTATCGTTGTGGTCCGGACCGCCAATACCCGCCCAGGACCGGCTCAGATATCTTTATCGATGGCGAAGGGATGGCGCACCTGTTCCGCTTCCAGAACGGGCACGTGGATTACCGCAGCCGCTGGATCCATACGGAACGATTCCTGCTGC
>MGYR01000133.1:0-121 GCA_001801825.1 Gammaproteobacteria bacterium RIFCSPLOWO2_02_FULL_56_15
TTTCATTGAGGGCCTGGATCAGAGGGGATGCGGGTGCGGGAGCGGAGTCCTGAGCCATCACGACAGAGAATGACGACAGGAAGAGCAGCGCCAGCAAGAGCGGCAGGATGCCGTTTGTGCG
>MGYR01000133.1:233-6885 GCA_001801825.1 Gammaproteobacteria bacterium RIFCSPLOWO2_02_FULL_56_15
GGACCGCACGAAGTCTAAACCGGGCGCCGGGAATGTAATTGATCCAGGTCAAATCCTGTCCAGTCATCAGGATTAACTGGTTGTGTGCAGAGGAGAAACTATAGGCTTCAGGGATGAATCATTCGGGATCCGCTGCGATCCCTTGCCTCCGGCGCGAGACCCAGGTATTTCCTGCGCAGATGGTCCCAGAGAGCCAGCCTCGTCCAGTCCGGTTTCTGGAATTTCATTTCCGCGGACAGAAAAGGGTTCGGCAGAAAGATGGTGATCTGTTGCTCATCCCTGCCGTTGAGGAGCCGCAGGCCCCAGCTATCGGGTGTCCCTTCCCGGTTGATCATCCGGTAGAACTCGGCGCGGGAGGTACGGCGGTGGGCGGCCAGTTCCGGAGGGACGGGATCGTGCCGGGTTCCCCGGTGCTCACCGATACAGATATGGAAATGCCAGTGGCCGAAATCCACTGTCAGGTAGCCGTCGTGCAGGCCGATCTTCTGCGGCGGACCGCTTGCCTCGATCTCCCAGGCGGCGCCCTGGATCAGGGGCCCGAACTGCACCTTGTCCCAATGCTCGCTGAAGATCTCCCTGAGCAGAGCTTCCAGGACGGAGGCTTCGGGTTTGAGGGCGAAGATCTCCAGCCGGCCCATGCCCGGTTCTTCTACCGTTACGAGGGTTGCTTCTGGGTCTGCTTTCATAGGTCCTCCTCTAGCCGAGAGTGTGCATTGGCGCAACGGGCCGCTCTGGAGCAATATCGTCGTTTCTATCCCAACCCACGGGCTCTATCTTAAACAGGGTATATCAAAACTGGAATGACGGGATTAAAATCCGGCACAGTCATGAATACCGGCTCCCTTATATGGGTTTGTACAATACAAGGAGTTCAGTCCTGGTTGCAGGAGATCCCGTCCCTGCCATGACGACAGGAAATTCAGGGCTCTCCGCCCGTTTGCTCAGGAACCCGGTGCATTGCCTCTCCCTGGGTTTCGGCAGCGGACTCTCGCCACAAGCCCCCGGTACCTGCGGCACCTTGGTGGGTGTACTGATCTACCTGCCCATGCGGGGACTGGACCTGCCGATCTACCTGGTCCTCCTGGCGG
This sequence comes from Gammaproteobacteria bacterium RIFCSPLOWO2_02_FULL_56_15, assembly GCA_001801825.1. Lineage (GTDB taxonomy): Bacteria > Pseudomonadota > Gammaproteobacteria > Eutrophobiales > Eutrophobiaceae > 2-02-FULL-56-15. The sequence continues at coordinate 1,322 of MGYR01000133.1, forward strand.
CTCTGTTTGCAACCGGGGTCGTGGTCTGCGGCAGGACCACGAAAATGCTCGGCTGTCATGACCATGGCGCCATCGTCTGGGATGAAATCGTGGGCTATCTAGCCACCATGGTGCTGGCACCACGAGGATGGCTCTGGGTTCTGATGGGTTTTGTTTTATTTCGTCTCTTTGACATTCTCAAGCCTTGGCCTATCCGCTGGCTCGACCGGCAGGTCAGGGGTGGGATTGGGATCATGCTGGACGATCTGCTTGCGGCCCTGTTCAGTGCTGTTAGCCTGCAATTAATTGCCTATTTATTAGAAAGTTATATAGAATAAGTATAAATGACCTTACTATCTGGTGCGGGGATGAGACAAAACGCTGGACAAATCATGCTGCTCCTGGGGCTGGGCTTGGTGCTCGCTTTTCCTGCCCAGGCGGATATCTACAAGTACGTGGACAAACACGGGCGTGTCATCCTGACGGACCAACCAACCAATGACAAATACAAACGACTGGTCAAGACCTGGAAGGGTTGGGTGGAGCAGAAGAGCCGGATCGCTACCGAGGACTTTTTACGGAACCGTACCCGCTTTGCCCCGACCATCAATCGCTATGCCGATGTTCACCAGCTCCCCCATGCGCTTCTGCATGCGGTGATCACGGCCGAGTCCGCTTACGACCCGGAGGCCATATCCCGTACCGGGGCCATCGGCTTGATGCAGTTGATGCCGGGTACGGCCAGGCGTTATGGGGTGGAGAACCGGCGCAACCCCGAGGATAACATCGCCGGGGGAACCCGCTATCTGGTGGACCTCCTCAGGATGTTCAATAACAACCTGCAATTGGCGCTGGCAGCCTATAATGCCGGGGAGAATGCCGTCAAGGAATACGGCAACAAGATACCACCCTACAAGGAGACTCAGGACTACGTGAGGAAGGTCCTGGAGTATTACAATCAATACAGGAAAAAGGCGCCCTCCTGATCTCCCCGGAAGCGTTTATCGGAATCTGGCGAAGACCCGTAGGGGCAACCCTTGTGGTTACCCAGGGCAGGCACAAGGCCTGCCCCTACTCGTCGGTGACGCAACCTTCCGAGGCCGAACGCACGGTCTTGATATATTTATAGAGTGCGCCCCGTGTCGCCTTGTAAGGCGGCATGACCCATGCATGTTTTCTTGTGGCGAGTTCCGTTTCGTCCAGTTCCACATGGATGGTGTTGGCCACTGCATCGATGGTGATGATATCACCGTCCCGGACCAGGGCGATGGGACCACCCTCCTGCGCTTCAGGCACGACGTGCCCGATGATGAAACCGTGAGAACCGCCAGAGAAACGGCCGTCGGTAATCATTGCTACATCTTCCCCCAGTCCCGCCCCCATGATGGCGGACGTGGGAGTCAGCATCTCCGGCATGCCGGGCCCCCCTTTGGGGCCTTCATATCGGATCACAACCACATCGCCCTTCTGGATACGTTTTTGTTCCAGTGCGCTGAGCATTTGCTCTTCCGAGTCAAAGACCCGGGCCGGGCCCGCGAAGCTCAGACCTTCCTTGCCGGTGATCTTCGCCACGGCGCCGCCGGGGGCGAAATTGCCCCTGAGAATAACGATATGCCCACTGGCCTTGATGGGATTTTCCAATGTGCGGATCACAGCCTGATCCGATCCTATCGGATCCACATCGGCCAGGTTTTCGGAGATGGTCTTGCCACTAACCGTGATGCAATCACCATCGATCAAACCGTGGTTGAGGAGATATTTCATCACCGCCGGGATCCCACCGATGTTATGCAGGTCCTCCATCACGTATTGGCCGCTGGGTTTAAGGTCCGCCAGGAAGGGAGTCCGGTCGGTGACCGCCTGGAAATCATCGATGCGCAGATCCACACCGGCGGCGCGCGCCATGGCGATCAGGTGCAATACGGCGTTGGTGGATCCGCCGAGGATAGTGACCAGCACCATGGCGTTCTCAAAGGCGGTACGGGTCATGATATCCCTGGGTTTGAGGTCCAACTCAAGCAGGCGCCTGATGGCTGCGCCCGCGTTGAAGCATTCCTCCAGTTTTTTCGGATCCACCGCCGGAGTCGATGAGCTGTATGGCAGCGACATACCCAGCGCCTCGATGGCCGAGGCCATGGTGTTGGCCGTATACATGCCGCCGCACGCACCGGGGCCGGGTATGGAATTTCTGACGATCTCCTGCCGTTCCTCATCCGTAATGGCGCCGGAGATAAACTCGCCGTAACTCTGGAAGGCGGAGATGATGTCAATCTTCTGTCCGTTTCGATAACCCGGTTTGATGGTGCCGCCATAGATCATCAGCGAAGGCCGGTTCAGCCGGGCCATGGCGATGATGCAGCCGGGCATATTCTTGTCACATCCGGGCAGGGAGATGTTGGCGTCATACCACTGCGCCCCCATCATCGTCTCAATGGAATCGGCGATGAGGTCGCGGGATTGCAGGGAGTAACTCATGCCATCCGTACCCATGGAGATCCCGTCGCTGACTCCTATGGTGTTGAACCGCATGCCGATCATCCCCGCCGCTTCCACACCTTCCTTGACCTTGGCGGCCAGGCTCAAGAGATGCATGTTACAAGTATTCCCTTCGTACCAGACACTGGAAATGCCGACCTGTGGTTTGTCCATGTCTTTGCGGGTCATGCCGGTGCCGTAAAGCATGGCTTGAGAGGCGCCCTGGGATTTGGGCTGGGTGATTCTGGCGCTGTAGCGGTTGCTTGGTTTGCTCATGACACTGGTTGCTCATCTGGATTCAACATTAAGAGGTTCGATAGGATACAATAGTGGTCAGCAACTTCACAGTTACAGGGGGGTTCTTTTGTCAGCCAGCGCGGGACCGGAGCAGTGACAGCCGTAGTGCCGCCCGGGTTCATGGATTGTTTCAGCGAGCTGATTGCCCTGCCGTCCGTCAGCAGTATCGATCCGCGTTTCGATATGGGTAACAGCAAGCTTGCCGAACGCCTCGGGGAGTGGCTGGAATCCCTGGATTTTACGGTTGAATACCGGCAGGTAGGACGGAATTCCGCAAAGATTAATCTGGTGGCCTGTCGAGGGCCGGGTGAACGCGGTCTGGTTCTCTCCGGTCATACGGATACCGTACCCGTTACTGAATCTGCCTGGCGTCAGGATCCCTTTCGGCTCACCGAGCGGGATAACCGCTTGTACGGATTGGGGGCTGCGGATATGAAGTGTTTTTTTCCGCTGATCATTGCTGCCGTGCGGGAGATGGATCTGGATCGATTGCAAAGGTCCCTCTGCATCGTGGCCACTTATGATGAGGAGAGCACCATGTCGGGTGCCCGGGCGCTGGTGGATGCCGGTGGTGTTCCCGGCCGTTTTGCCCTGATAGGGGAGCCGACGGGACTCAAACCCGTCCACCTACACAAAGGTATCATGATGGAGACCATCCGGTTGCTGGGCCGGTCTGGTCATGCCTGTGATCCGGCCCTGGGCATCAGTGCCCTGGATGGAATGCGCGTAGTATTGAACCGGCTCGCGGACTGGCGCGATGAAATCCAGGTCCGCTGGCGCAACACCGCATTCGGGGTACCGGTACCGACACTGAATTTCGGCTGCATACATGGCGGAGACAACCCCAATCGGATCTGCGGGGAGTGCGAATTGAGCATCGATCTCCGGATCCTTCCTGGCATGGAACTGGAAGAGATACGAGCCGAAATCAGGCGAGCCGTGATGCAGGCGGTCGACGGGACCGGTTTGACTGTGGAATTTCATCCCGTGTTTGCCGGGTTACCGGCAATGCAAACCGATAGGGACTCGAAAATCGTCAGGCTGGGAGAGCAGTTGTCCGGCATGGAGTCCGGGGCCGTGGATTTTGGAACGGAAGGTCCGTATTTCAACAGCCTGGGAATGGAAACCTTGATCCTAGGGCCCGGAGACATCGCCCAGGCGCACCAGGCGGATGAATTCTTGGCCATGGATCGAATCCGACCCATGATCGAGATTCTGCGACAGATGATTGACAGGATTTGTATGAGGAAGGCAACTGATGGTGACTGAGACTTTGCAATTCGCGGAATGGTTCCGGTCCACGACACCCTATATCCGGATTCATCGCGGCAAGACCTTCGTGATCCAGTTCGACGACGATGCGGTGGCGAGCGTGAACTTTACCAGCCTGGTGCACGATCTGGCTTTGCTGAACAGTATCGGTATCCGCCTGGTGCTGGTGTATGGCTCAAGGCATTGTATTGAACACCGGCTGCAGGATCGCAAATTGACCCTGCACTACCATAACGGGTTACGTGTTACCACCGCTGAAGCCATGGAATGCGTCAAGGAGTCGGTGGGACAACTCGGTATTGAGATAGCCGCACGCCTTTCCATGGGTCTCGGGAATACCCCCATGTCCAATGCCAGATTGCGGGTCTCCTCGGGCAATTTCATCATTGCCAAGCCTCTCGGGGTGATCGATGGCGTTGATTACCAGTACACTGGCGAGATCCGGCGGATTGATGTCGATGCCATCAACGAAAGGCTGAAGAGCCAGGAAATCATCCTGGTGCCTCCCCTGGGTTATTCCATCACCGGGGAGATCTTCAACCTGAGCGCCAGTGAACTTGCCGCAAGACTTGCCGTCAGCCTGCAGGCCGATAAACTGATCTATTTACTGGAGGCGGAAGGCATGTGCAATGGACAGGGTAAGCTGATCCGGGAGATGACCTGGCAGGACGCCGAATCCGTGCTCTGGTCCTCGGGCAATACGGATAACGATCAATACCGCTACTTCCGCGCTGCCATTGAGGCGGCCAGGCACGGAGTTGATCGGGTCCACCTGGTGGACAGGCGTCGGGACGGAGCTCTCCTCCATGAGTTGTTCACCCGCGACGGCGCCGGGACCATGATCAGCAGCATGCCCTATGACCTCGTGCGCAAGGCGGAAGTGGATGATATTGGAGGGCTGCTGGAATTAATCATGCCCCTCGAACAGCAGGGTATCCTGGTGGAGCGATCCCGGGAGAAGCTGGAGCTGGAAATTGAACACTTCACGCTGATGGAGCGCGATGGCGTGATTATCGGTTGCGTTGCTCTCTATCCATTCCCGGATGGCAATGGCGCCGAACTGGCCTGTCTCGCGGTACATCCTGATTACCACAGGAGTGGGAGGGGTGAGCAATTGTTGTCACAACTGGAAAACGAGGCGGGAGCGGTAGGTATCCAGCGGCTCTTTATCCTCACCACGCACGCAGAACATTGGTTCTTGGAACGGGGCTTCGTCCACGCCGACCTCGATGACCTGCCAGTGGAACGCAAGACGCTTTACAATTACCAGCGGAATTCAAAGGTGCTGGTCAAGCAGTTGTCTGGTTGAATCGGGTAATGGCTTGTCCATCATCGTGGCAACGGCACAACATGATGTCTGATCCATACCGATAGGGATACTGAAATGCTCACCGCCATCGTCATTGCTTTCGTCATCACTTACACAGCCATTGTTCTGGAGCACCCGATCGGGATCAATAAATCCGCATCGGCACTGGTGGGCGCCGGACTGCTTTGGACCATCTATGCAATGTCCATGAACGATCCAACCATGTTGGGTG
>MGYR01000134.1 GCA_001801825.1 Gammaproteobacteria bacterium RIFCSPLOWO2_02_FULL_56_15
GTCAGGGATGTCAGCCTGAGGATCAACAGTGGTGAAATCATAGGCCTGCTCGGCCCGAACGGCGCCGGGAAAACCACTAGTTTTTACATGATAATCGGGCTCATTCCCGCGGATCAGGGGACGATCCTGCTGGATGGCAGGGTGATCAGCAACCTGCCTATGGATCGTCGCTCAAGAATGGGTCTGGGTTACCTGCCGCAGGAGGCCTCGGTATTCAGACGATTAACAGTGGAGGAGAATATCCTGGCGATTCTGCAAACCAGGCCTGATTTGACTGAATCCGAGTCCCTGCAACTGCTTGAGGATCTGATCCTGGAATTCAATATCGAAAATATCCGGACACAAATCGGGATGAGTCTGTCCGGAGGGGAACGCCGGCGTGTGGAAATTGCACGGGCGCTTGCCACTGATCCTAAATTTCTGCTCCTGGACGAACCCTTCGCGGGGATCGACCCCATCTCCATTCATGATATTCAACAGACGATACATTACCTTGCCAAACGTGGATTGGGTGTACTGGTGACGGATCACAATGTCCGTGAGACTCTGGGCACCTGTCACCGTGCCTATATTGTCAACGAGGGACAGATCATCGCAGAAGGCAGCCCGGGCGATATCCTGGCCAATGACCAGGTCAGAAGTGTATATCTGGGCGAGCGCTTTACACTATAATGAATTCTGTGAGAGGCAGTATTTTACCCGGCAAGACATGTACCTCGTTCAGGTGAGAAACCTTCCCGCTAAAGCAGGCTACTTGCCGGCGCTACCGGCTTGTCCCCGTCGACCAAAAGAGCTGTTCCAGTGAGGGAAACATATTCGGAAAAGCCGCGGCGGGTAATAATCGGTTCCTGATTTTACGCTAGAATATCCGGCATGAAGCATTCACTCCAATTAAAACTGAGTCAGAGTCTTACGATGACGCCGCAACTGCAGCAGGCGATACGTTTGCTGCAGTTGTCCACCCTGGAATTGAACACCGAGATCCAGGACGCGCTCGACTCCAACATGATGCTCGAACTGGAAGAGGAAGCGCAGAACCAAGGACAGGCAAATGGGAATGAAAGCGAGATCCGGGGTGAGAGTTTGAGCGGGGACGATGAGAGTTACTTCGGCAGCGCCGATGCAGTAGCCACTGATATCCCTGAAGAGCTGGCAGTAGACAGCAACTGGGAGGATATCTATGACGGCAGTACTGTTTACAGCGGGACCCAGGAGCCCTATGAACATTCCAACCCGGACCTGTATCGCTCCTATAGCCAATCCCTTGCGGGGCATCTGCTCTGGCAACTGAATCTTACCCCGACAACGGAAACGGACCGGGCGATTGCCGTCGCCGTTATCGACGCACTGGACGATGACGGGTATCTGGAATCCACACCTGAGGACCTGTGTGAAGTGCTTAACCGGGGGTTGGAAGAAACTGTTGAGTTGGATGAGGTTAAGGCGATGCTGCGCTTGGTTCAGTCCATGGAACCCGCCGGTGTTGCCGCCCGGGATCTTCAGGAATGCCTCTACCTCCAGTTATGCCAGTTGCCGGCCGAAACCAGCTGGCTCAAACAGGCAAAAGTACTAGTGGACAAGCATTTTGCCTTACTCGCGGCCCATGACTACAACCAGCTGATGCGGAGGATACAACTGGATCGGGATCAACTGACGGAAGTCATTGCACTCGTTCAAAGCCTGAATCCGCGGCCGGCTAACGGCATTCAGGATCTCGATATCCAATATATCATTCCGGATGTGTATGTGCGTAAGGTCAAAAATACATGGAGAATCGATCTTAATACGGAATCTCTCCCCCAATTAAGGATCAATAATACCTACGCAGGAATGATAAAGCGGGCGGACAACAGCGATGAAAACACTTCCATGAAATCCCACCTTCAGGAAGCAAGATGGTTTATCAAAAGCCTGCAGAGCAGAAGTGAGACATTGTTACGCGTCGCGACGGTGATCGTCGAAAAACAAAGGGCTTTCCTCGATTACGGCGAGGAGGCAATGAAACCCATGGTTCTGCACGACATTGCCGAAGAACTAGGGATGCATGAGTCAACAATATCCAGGGTAACAACAAAAAAATACATGCATACGCCGCGGGGGATTTTTGAACTCAAGTATTTTTTTTCGAGCCATGTCGGCACCGATCATGGCGGCGTCTGCTCTTCGACTGCGATCAGGGCACTGATCAAAAAACTCATTGATGCGGAAAAGCCCCAAAAACCGCTGAGTGACAGCAAAATTGCCGATCTTCTCGCGGATCAGGGGATTCGCGTAGCGAGGCGCACTGTTGCAAAATACCGGGAAGGGATGTTGATAGCCCCTTCAAATGAACGGAAGAGGCTCTCCTGATGTGGATCGGCATATGCCCGCAGGCAAAAATTGCAACCCAGCTAAGCACGTTGAATAACGGGCCTGGATATCACCACTCCCCTGCCGGGGCCCTCTATGGACTCGGCACACCAAACATCCACATAATTGAACATAACCAGATCGGAGAAAACACGATGCAAATCAACCTAACCGGCCATCACATGGACATCACCCCGGCCATTCGCAGCTATGTGGAAGGAAAATTCAGACGTCTGGAACGCCATTTCGACCACATGACCAATGTCCAGGTGATTCTTAGCATCGAAAAGGAGCGCCAGAAGGCCGAGGCCCGTATTGAGGTGAACCGGGGAACCCTATTCGCCGATTCAGAACATGAGGACATGTATGCTGCCATTGATACCCTGATGGACAAACTGGACCGCCAAATCATCAAACACAAGGAAAAACTGAAGAATCATCACCGGAATGAAGCCTCTCCAAAAAGCGGGGAATCTGCATAATACGGTCTCCCATGCATCTAAAGAAAGCAGACACGAGCTCATGCTTATGATTGATATCTTCTACCAGGAATTGACCTTTTGCAGAGTGGAGGTCAGGTGCAAAATGGAATCCTCCAGTACAGAACTCAACAAAATTATTGTTTCCCGAGCTTCCCACTATGACTGAATATCCGAGCCAGATTACCGTTGACGAGCTTTTCAGAAAACATGGCGGCCGGCTTGACCTGTCCTGGGCCGCCGGCATGGATGGGAGGAAAAATCTCATCATCCCGGAGATGAGGGATAAATTTACCTCCAATAACATTGATGAGGATTCCGGAAATATCAGGGAGATAACACCGTCCACTGAAAGCCCGAAGAGAGGCAAATCGCTGGTCGGCTACCTGAATCTGATCCATCCGCATCAGATACAGGTCCTCGGGAAGATGGAACTGGACTATCTGGAAACCCTGCGTGATATCACAAGACATGATATGGTCAAGCAGGTTTTCAAGCATGTACCCGCTTGCATGATTATCGCCGATGGCAAGGATGCCCCCACCTATCTCAAACGCAAATGCAATGAAAAAAAGGTTCCACTTTTTACATCACCGCTGTCGAGCAGCAATGTATCCGATGCTTTACATTATTACCTCAGCACACTCTTTGCGGATGTGATTACCCTGCATGGGGTGTACATGGAAGTTATGGCCATCGGAGTGCTGATTACGGGTCCTTCCGGTATCGGCAAGAGTGAGCTGGCTCTTGAACTGATTACCCGGGGTCACCGGCTTATCGCGGATGATGCCCCGCAGTTTTCCCGCATCGCACCGGACACCCTCAATGGAACCTGTCCCGATTCGTTACGGGACTTCATTGAAGTGCGCGGGCTGGGTGTCATCAATATCCGGCGTCTATACGGCAGTACCGCGATTAAGAGTAACAAATACCTCAAATTAATTGTTCATCTGGAACCGCTTGATCGTGAAAAGATGCTCACGATCGACCGGCTGGAAGGCAGCTACCGTACTATAAAAATACTTGATGTCGAGATCCCACAAATCACTATCCCCGTAGCCCCGGGCCGCAACCTGGCCATTTTGATGGAGTGCGCCGCGAGAAATCACAGCCTGAGAATGGACGGCTATAATGCATCCGAGGAATTCATCAGGAACCAACAAAATAACATTGAGCAGAGCAGCGGTGGATGACCCGCAATCATCCCGGAAACTCGTCATCGTCAGCGGTCTGTCAGGCGCCGGCAAATCCCTGGTTCTGAACACGCTGGAAGACCAGGGTTTCTATTGTATCGATAACCTCCCCGTTTCACTGCTGGAGAACCTTAGCAGCCTGCTCACCCGTGAACAGGGCAAATTTCCCAATAAAGTCGGGATCGGTATCGATGCCAGAAACCCTGGAAGCGATCTCAGAGAACTGCCCGGGATCATAGAAAAACTGAATGCGAAAAGGATCCGCACCGAGCTGGTATTCCTGCAGGCGGACAAGAATATACTGACTACACGCTTCAGCGAGACTCGCAGGAAACACCCCTTGAGTTCCGAATCCGTTTCGCTTACGGACGCCCTCGATCAGGAGCGTGAACTGCTGGCGCCGTTATCCGATATGTCTGACCTGCACTTGGATACCAGCAATACGACAGTGCATGAGCTGAGAGATATTGTAAGGGAACGCCTGGCAAACCGGCCTGTGGGCAGCCTTTCCATCCAGTTCCTTTCTTTCGGATACAAGCACGGTATACCCGCCGACGCCGACTATGTATTTGACGTGCGCTGTCTGCCCAACCCCCACTGGGAAAAACATCTCCGGCCGTTTACGGGGAAGGATCGTTGCGTGATTGAATTTCTGGAAAACCAGCCTGCCGTAATCGAAATGCTTGGCGATATTCGTGGTTTTCTTGAACAATGGCTCCCGCGTTTTGAGGCCGAAAATCGAAGCTATCTTTGCGTGGCAACCGGCTGTACAGGTGGTCATCACCGATCGGTATATATCATTGAACAACTGGCGGCATATTTCAGGGCCGTCGGAAAACACGTGGTTGTCAGACACAGGGACCTATAACAAATATGCAGTCCAGGTCGATAACCATCATCAATAAACTCGGTATGCACGCCAGGGCTGCCGCCCGTTTCGTACAGACCGCCTCCAGGTTTGACTGTGATATCAACGTAACCAGAAACGGCCGTACCGTAAATGGCAAAAGCATCATGGGCGTGATGATGCTTGCCGCTTCAAAAGATTCCGTCATCGATATCAGTACCTCGGGAAAGGATGAACTAGCTGCCATGGAGGAAATCCATCGGCTCATCAGGGATAGATTCGGAGAGGATGAATGACCACAGCCATGCACAAGCTGTGAGTCTCCAGGTTTACCAGCTGAACAATACCCACTGCGGGACGGTAAACCTTTCATAATCCTCGGTGAGCCTGGACTCCATAGTGCCGTCACCGTTCTTATCCACCAGGTAATAGGGCTTACCAACTGAGGGAGTAATCTTCACCATATACAGCCTGCCGTTTAACCGGTATTCCTGAATCAGCTCATTTTCACGCCGGATAATGGTGACCTCGGGCTCAATCGGCTGTCCGCTGACCACCGGATCCGGTAACTCAGGCGGCTCGGGTACAGCATCAAAATCATCCTCTTGTGCCGGCAAGGCGGGTAGTACCGCCAGGCAAATCAACAATACGCATAAACGGGTTATCATATTATCTTCCTGTTTCAACCGTCATAATTATAATTACTGCACACCGTATCCGCCCTTCCGTGATAATCCCCCAAGCCTTCCCTATAAATCCAGTTGTCTTTCGCGCTCCTGCAGGGAAGGCTCCAGGCTCGTGTTGCTGTAATGTTTGAAAATTACTTCCAGAACCTCCCGCGGGGAATCAACGACATGAAATAATTCCAGGTCATCGGGATGGATGGTTTTTTCATGTACCATGGCTTCCCTGAACCAGTCCACCAGCCCTTCCCAGAACCGGGATTGCACCAGTACGATTGGGATCCGCCGGGATTTCCCTGTCTGGATTAAGGTCAGGATTTCCGCAAGTTCATCCAGTGTGCCGAATCCACCCGGCATCACCACATAGGCGGAGGCATACTTCACGAACATCACTTTCCTGGAAAAAAAATGACGAAAAAACAGCGAAATATCCTGGTACTGGTTGGTGACTTGTTCGTGGGGCAACTGGATATTAAGACCGATGCTGTAGGCTTTGCCCGCAAAGGCCCCTTTGTTAAAGGCTTCCATCATCCCCGGCCCCCCACCGGATACGATATTGAACCCGGCATCCGACAACAATCTTGCAATCTCCTCTCCGAGCTTATAGTAGGGATGTTCCGGACCGAAACGGGCCGATCCGAACATGCTCACGGAAGGCTTCGCATGGGCGAGCTTCTGAAATCCCTCTACAAATTCCGCCATGATCTGGAAAATCCGCCATGATTCGCGGCTCAGGTCCGAATCATCGATCATATAATGGGAAGAACTGTTCTTTTCCTTCATAATGTCATTCCATTCTAGTTCACGCTCGCAACAGAGAATGCCGAAAAAAACACTGGTTCTTGTAGACGGATCCTATTACCTCTTCCGCGCATACCACGCTATGGGTGACTTCTACAACGCTGATGGTGCGCCAACCGGGGCGATCTATGGCGTCATCAATATGGTACGGAAACTGCTGTCCGATTATACACCGGATTTTTTTGCAGTGGTTTTTGATTCCGGAGAAAAATCCTTCCGCGAGGAGATTTATCCTGATTACAAGGCCCATCGTCCGCCTGCTCCTGTTGACCTCGTGCGCCAGATTGAACCCCTGCATGAGATCCTCAAGGCTCAGGGGATTCCGCTGATCGTGGCGGACGGCGTGGAAGCCGATGATGTTATAGCCACGCTGGCGCTTAGAGCGGAAGCAGTCGGATTGGCCACCGTCATTTCCACCGGTGACAAGGACCTGGCGCAGATCGTCAACACAAACATCCGGCTGGTGAATACCATGAGCGATACGGTACTCGATCCGGAAGGGGTGAAGAGTAAGTATGGTGTGCCTCCGGAGCGGATTGTCGATTATCTGACTCTGGTCGGAGATAGCTCCGACAATGTCCCCGGAGTTCCCAATGTCGGTCCGAAAACCGCGGTGAAATGGCTCGGGCAGTATGGCAGTCTCGATGCAATCATTCGTAATGCAGGGGACATCAGCGGCAAGGTCGGTGAAAATCTGCGCGCCAGTATCCCAACCCTACCCCTTTCCAGGCATCTCATCACGCTGAAAACGGATGTCCCTTTGGAATTCAGCCCCACCGAGCTTTTATGCAGGGCTGCCGATACCGCGTCCCTGCGGGAACATTACCGAACGTGGGGTTTCAGGACCTGGTTAAACCGCCTGGAACCCGGGGCAGACAGTCCAGCGGCTGAAAATGACAGCACAAATCAAAAACAACTGGCAGTCAATTATCAGATCATCCTGAAGCGCGAGGAACTTAAATCCTGGTGTGACCGGATCGCGGGTGCTGCACTGGTTTCAATCGACACGGAAACAACCTCCCTCGACTACATGCAGGCCAGGATTGTCGGTCTCTCCCTGTCCTACGAACCCGGCCAGGCGGCGTATATACCCCTCGCGCACCAGTACCCCGGAGTACCGCAACAACTGGATCGGGAGGAGGTGCTCACAACTCTCAAACCTCTTCTGGAAGCGGCTGCAATAAAGAAGGTCGGGCACAATCTCAAATATGACATGCATATTCTTGCCAATCACGGGATACACTTGCAGGGGATTGCGCATGACACCATGCTGCAATCCTATGTGCTGGACAGTGTGGCCACACGACACGATATGGACTCGCTGGCCCGTCGCTACCTGGGCATCACAACCACAACCTATGAGGATGTTGCCGGTAAGGGTGCGAAACAGATCCCATTCGCAGAGGTGCCGGTGGCTGCCGCCGGACACTATGCGGCCGAGGACGCCGATATCACACTGCGTCTGCATAACAGGTTCTGGCCTGATCTCGAGGCCACCAGGGAGATGAAAGACCTCTATCTGGAGATTGAACTGCCTTTGATCCCGGTCCTGGTCTCCATGGAACGCAACGGCGTGCTCATCGATCCGGCCATGCTGGAGCGACAAGGAATGGAACTGGGCGCCAAACTGCAAGACCTGGAACAACAGGCTTACCTCCTGGCTGGGGAGGAATTCAATATCGGGTCACCGAAACAGATTCAGGAAATCCTTTTTGAGCGAATGCAGATCCCGGTGCTTTCCAAGACTCCCGGCGGCCAGCCATCCACCGCAGAGTCTGTGCTGCAAGACCTTGCGGAGGAATACGAACTGCCGCGAATTATTCTTGCCCATCGTGGCATGAGTAAACTCCGCTCCACCTATACGGAGCGGCTGCACCGGCAAATCAATCCCGCAACCGGTCGCATCCATGCCTCTTTCCACCAGGCCGTGGCGGCGACCGGCAGATTATCCTCATCTGATCCCAACCTGCAGAACATCCCTGTGCGCACCGAGGAAGGCAGGCGCATCCGGCAGGCTTTTATCCCGGCCGATGGCTGCCTGCTGCTGGCGGCCGATTATTCCCAGATTGAGTTACGTATCATGGCGCATCTGTCCGGGGACAAAAACCTGTTGAATGCCTTTGCTCGCGGGGAGGATATTCATCGCACCACTGCGAGCGAGATCTTCGGCGTAGCCATCGCTGACGTCAGCCAGGATCAGCGCCGCGCCGCAAAGGCGATCAACTTCGGCCTGATATACGGCATGTCCGCATTTGGTCTGGCCAGACAACTGGGAACGGACCGGGCCAGCGCGAGCGCCTATATTGAACGTTATTTTTCCCGCTTTACCGCCGTGCGGGATTACATGAATGAAATCAGGGAACTTGCCCGGCGCAAATCTTATGTCGAAACGGTTTTTCACCGGCGACTGTATCTCCCGGAGATCAATTCCCGTAACCCGGCACGCAGGCAATACGCAGAGAGAACTGCCATCAATGCTCCGATGCAAGGTACCGCTGCGGATATCATCAAGAAAGCCATGATCGCCATTCACAATTCCCTGTGCCGGTTGACTCCTGGAATCAAACTGATCATGCAGGTGCATGATGAACTGGTGTTTGAAATCGCGGAGGACAAGATCGATCAATCCGTCCCCAGGATTCGCGACCTGATGGAAAACGCCGCTACTCTCAAGGTTCCTTTGCTGGTGGAGACAGGCACCGGGAACAACTGGGACGAAGCCCACTGAGCGTTATCTTCCGCCCCCCCCTTCTGCACCACCGAGAAATAGACAGTTTGTCAACTTATGCTAAGATTGAATATACTATAAAAAATCGACAAACCTGACTCACAAGACAACAACCCTTCATCCAATTCGAATTCTTCCGGTCGTCTCATTCCAAGGAATATTCCATGCTTTTGATTCCTGCTATTGATCTCAAAGAGGGGAAATGCGTCCGTTTGCGGCAGGGCCGTATGGATGATGAAACCGTTTACAGCAACAATCCAATCGAGGTGGCGGAGCGTTGGGTTAAAGCAGGTGCAAAACGGTTGCATATTGTGGACCTGGACGGGGCAGTATCCGGGGCACCAGTCAATGCGCAGATCATACATGACATCAGCTATACATTCCCCGGGATCAACATCCAGGTGGGAGGCGGCATCCGTGACGCAGACACGATCCAGGCCTATCTTGATGCCGGAGTGAATTATGTAATCATCGGAACCCGTGCAATTACCACGCCCCATTTCGTATCTGATGTCTGCCTGGAATTTCCCGGTCATATCATCGTTGGCCTGGATGCCAGGAACGGCAAACTGGCAACTGAAGGGTGGTCAAAGCTTTCCCACCACGATGCGACGGATATGGCCCAACGCTTCGAGGAAGACGGCGTCACTTCCATCATCTTCACGGATATCAGCCGCGATGGCATGATGAACAGCCTGAACTTAGCTGCGACCGTCGAACTCTGCCGTCACATCCATATACCGGTCATAGCTTCTGGCGGCATCACCAACATGGATGACATCCGGGCGCTTTGTGCGGTCGCCCATGAAGGCATTGAAGGGGCAATCACTGGTCGGGCGCTTTATGAAAATACCCTTGATTTTGCAGAAGCACAGAAGCTGGCAAGTGAGCTCTGCACCGGTTGACTGCTTGCATAACAGCAAGAGCAGAATTCCGTGCAGCCCACTAAGGACCCTGTGCCACACACCCGATAAGATGAATTCCTGATGCCTCAACAACCCTCCACTGAGCAATGGATCGAGTATCTGGCCTGGAATCAGGAGGACCTGATCCCGGTCGTTACGCAGGAATCTGCTAGCGGACGTATCCTGACTCTCGCCTGGATGAACCGCGCCGCCCTGGCAGAAACGGTGGCCACCGGGCAGGCGGTATACTGGTCCCGTTCGCGCAACCGGCTATGGCATAAGGGAGAGGAGTCGGGTCACTACCAGTATATAGAGGAGATCCGTACCGACTGCGATAGAGATAGCTTGCTCATCACAGTGAGGCAGGAGGGCGGCATTGCCTGTCATACCGGACGCCACAGTTGTTTTTACCTGCGACTGGCAGACAGGAACTGGCAAACCGTGGATCCTGTGCTACGGGATCCGGGATTAATTTATAAAAAGAGCTGAATCCCGGCCTTGTCAGGCCAGACTATGCCTGAGCTTAAGTCTGTGTCCCCTTTCTGATATAATACCCTGTCAATCCGCCGCAGCTGCGCGCTTAAGCTTTGCAGGATTATCTGGACACTTGGTATGTCAGACATTCTCACTGAACTCTCACAGGTCATCGACAGCAGAAAAACCGCTTCCCCGGCCGAATCCTACGTGGCCTCATTATTTCATCTAGGCACCGATGGCATCCTCAAGAAGATCGGGGAGGAGGCGACGGAGGTGATTATGGCAGGCAAGGGTACCGACCGGGCTACCGTGATACATGAGGTGGCCGATTTATGGTTTCACACCCTCATTCTATTATCCAGCCTGGATCTGGGTCCGGCGGAAGTCCTGGCGGAACTGGAATCCCGCCATGGAATTTCCGGACTCGCCGAAAAAGCTTCCCGAAAAAAATGAATTCTATCGCCCTGGCTGGTCCAAACATGCAATAATCAGCGCTACTATGTACACAAAATCCAGGTTTAGAGGCACAGCGCAGAATATAGGTGGGTGCCGGCCTCTCTGGAGTATACGGAGGAGATTTTTATGTTGAGTGGTATCAGTATCTGGCAATTACTCATCCTGCTGGTGGTGGTCGCACTGGTCTTCGGGACCAAAAAGCTAGGCACCCTGGGCAGCGATCTGGGCAATGCGATCAAGGGATTTCGCTCGGCCATGCGTGAAGAGGAGGCCGGGAGTCTGAGCAATGAAAGTGCAAACAAACAGGATAAGGGCAGGGTTCTCGATGGCGAAGTTGAGAAAAAAGAAGGATCATCCCGGCAGGCTTGATCATTCCCCTGTATCACACCCAAGCGTCTGTTCCTGATCTATTGCCATGTTAGATATCGGATTCTGGGAAATAGTCCTGATCTGCGTGGTCGCCCTTCTCGTGGTAGGTCCGGAGCGTATGCCCGGACTGGTCCGGGAAGTTGCCCGGTGGACGAATACCGCGCGCCGTTTCATCACAAATGCCAGACGGGAATTTGAAACCCAGCTATCTACACTGGAAACGGACGTCAAGATCAAGGATCCCCTGCCCAGAAATTTTGAAGAATCTCTAGCCAAAATGGATGGTCTGATGAAATCGGCCTCCGACCGGCAAGATCCTCCGGCGAAGGAATCCAAACCGGGTTGATCCCGCACTGCTGTACTTGAATCCACCATGACAGACCACCCGGATGAGGGACGAGTGGATCAGGAGCAGACGTTGCTGTCTCACCTGGTTGAATTGCGTACCCGCCTGATACACACCATCATTGTGATCCTGCTGGTATTCGCCGGGTTGGTTGCTTTCTCCAGCGAGATCTACAGCGCAATCGCCACACCATTGATCTCCCGAATGGGTGAAAACAGCTCGATGATCGCGACCGAGGTGGCATCGACATTTCTGGTTCCCTTCAAATTGACCATGTTCCTGGCCCTGTATCTTTCGATGCCTTATGTGCTATACCAGATCTGGGCCTTTGTAGCGCCGGGCCTCTACTCCAGGGAGCGTCGATTCGTATTTCCGTTGCTGTTCTCCAGCATAATCCTCTTCTACCTCGGGACCGCCTTTGCCTTTTTTGTCATCTTTCCCGTGCTTTTCAGCTTTTTCAACAGCGTTGCGCCCGCGGGTGTGTTGGTCATGACCGACATCAGCCATTATCTGAACTTTGTGCTCAAATTGTTCTTTGCCTTCGGCATGGCCTTCGAGGTTCCGATTGCGACCATCCTTCTGATCAGGACGGGAATCACGACAGTGGAGAGTTTGACCCGCAAACGCCCCTATATCATTATCGGCGCCTTTGCCATAGGCATGCTGCTGACGCCGCCGGATGTGTTTTCACAAACCCTGCTCGCAGTACCCATCTGGCTGTTGTTCGAACTCGGGCTCTATTTTTCCCGATATTTTATGCCTGCAACGGAGGCAACGGCTGAAGAGAAGGGCTGAACCTCGTACGACTTCAGGATTGTTCCCAGGGCAATCCGTAAAATCTCCAGCCATTGATGGCGCCACGGTGCTTGTCCGGATCACGTTCCCCTTCAAAACCTTCAAGCACGTTGTAAACATTCACGAAACCTGCCGCCAGCAGTACCTGCCCGGCAGATCGGGACCGTGCCCCACTGCGGCAGATCGCCAGGATGGGAACTTCCTCCACCGGTCCGTCATGCTGTTTCGAGAGGAGTGCGCGGACCCGGTCCGCGAAGCCCGGGATCACTTTCCAGTCTGGCGGTTCCGCCCAGGATATATTATTAGCATTCGGGGCGTGCCCGACGTAGTCAAACTCCATGCGTGACCGCACGTCGATCAAGGTGGCTTTTGGATCTGCCTCCAGGATTGCCCACGCCTCCGGCGGTCGGATTTCCTTCAGTTCCGGCATATGCCTCCCCGGGAAATACAGCCGGCCATTCCTGCCGTTACCATCCCGGCTGTATGCGGATGGAGACGGTACCGGTAACCCATTACCGGTGACTGTGGCTAGTATGAATGTTTTTCAAACGACAGTCATAAACTTTCCTATTGTTGTCCCCTCGATCCGAATCCCCCGAAAGCCAGGTCAAAGCCCCTGATCCCTGTCACTATCCTCCCGAGACCAGGATGCGCCAATTTGCCAGGAAGGTAGAAAATATGGTGCAATACGCTGCTTTTTTAACTGTTGGACAGGACCATAGAGGTTGCAATGACAAGCTTTGCTGATCGTGATGGATTTATCTGGCTGGATGGGGGGTTCGTACCATGGCGTGATGCTAAAATTCATGTGCTGACCCATTCCCTGCACTACGGTATGGCGGTTTTTGAAGGCGTTCGAGCGTATCGCACCGACCAGGGCAGGACCGCTGTATTCAGGCTGCGGGAGCACACAGAGAGACTGTTTCGCTCCGCCCATATCATGCGCATGGCCATGAACTTTGACCGGGAGACAATCAACCGGGCATGCCGCGAGGCGATCGTGAAGAACGGCCTCGCAACCGCCTATATTCGACCGATATGTTTTTACGGCTCGGAAGGCATGGGCATCAGGGCGGATAATCTGCGCACCCATGTGGCCATAGCCGTCTGGGAGTGGGGTGCTTATCTGGGCAAGGAAGGCATGGAAAAGGGGATTCGGATCCGAACCTCCTCCTACACCAGACATCATGTCAACACCTCCATGTGCAAGGCCAAGGCAACCGGACACTACATCAATTCCATGCTGGCGTTGCAGGAGGCTGTGGAATGCGGCATGGATGAAGCCCTGTTGCTGGATCATCAGGGCTTCGTTGCGGAAGGCAGCGGCGAAAACTTTTTCATGGTCAGAGACAATATCATCTACACGCCCGACCTCTCTTCCGCCCTGGATGGGATTACCCGGGATTCCGTGATCATCCTGGCACAGGATAACGGCTATGAGGTGCGTGAGAAAAGGATAACGCGGGACGAGATATATATCGCGGATGAGGCCTTTTTTACCGGTACCGCAGCGGAAGTCACCCCGATACGGGCACTGGATGGCCGCAATATCGGCAATGGAGAACGAGGGCCCGTCACCTGCAGACTCCAGGAGCTCTTTTTTGATCAGGTTCATGGCCGAAGTACAAATCACCCGGACTGGCTGGTATATACAGATGAATGAGCCAACAACCACACCAGGAATAATCATTCCTGCAGGAAAGAAATCGCCCAATGCTGAACGACACTATGAAATCGTTGCCGGGGACCTGCCTCTGCATTGCCCCATGGAGGGGATGAGCCTGTGGAACTCCCATCCCAAGGTATTTCTGCCCATCGAGCAGACGGGCCATGCTAAATGTCCCTATTGCGGGGCGGAGTTCACCCTGACCTAGACCCCGTACCCGGCTTTGCGTGCCGCTCTAAATAAAGGCGCTGAAATTATCATCTGGCGCTTCACCGATGGTAAGGCCGGGCATGATGCCCAGAGTCAGGGGCTGATCAATGCATTGTCCAACTACCTGGATTGCAGAATTTACGAGATTCCGCCTTGTTCCTTGCGGCATTGTTTATCAAACCTCATCCATTGTCGTTTTCCAGCCGGCGATTTAATGCCTGACCCGGTATTTCTGATCGGCGCAGGTCATTCGACCCATGCCGGGATGCTCTGTGCACGCCATGCGCGGGGCGGTAAAAACATCGTACTCATGAGACCCAGTCTGCCCATCCGCTGGTTCGACCTGTGTCTGATCCCGGACCACGATCCGCCCTCCAAACACAAGAATGTGCTACGCACACGCGGACCTCTCAACAGCCTGCAGGCCTCCCAGGCGGCAGATCCGGGACATGGTCTGATCCTCCTCGGCGGAACTTCACATCATTTTCTCTGGGATGAGTCGGACCTCTTGCAACAGGTTGTTACACTGAGTGCGAGTGGCGGCAGATGGACTCTGGTCGATTCACGCAGAACCCCGGAGAGCACCAGCAAGGCACTCAACAACCTGGTTTCGGAGAAAATAGCCTATATTCCATGGACAAGTACAGGTCCGGGGTGGCTTGCGGAAAAATTTCAGAAATGCGGAACTGTTTGGGTGACCCCGGACAGCATGTCAATGATCCATGAGGCATTGACCGCCGGCGCCGCGGTCGGACTTTTTCGTCTCGCGCCCAGGGGGGAAAACCGGCTCAGCCGGGCGATCCGCCGATTATGCTCGGAACATCTGGTCACTGCCTATGATGACTGGCTCCAGGGGCAGACCCTGGGGACCGCCGCCTCCAGACCTCTCAATGAAGCTGACCGCTGCGCACGGATGATCATCGATAAATTCAGGCTTGGCGCTGTTGCGGAACCCTTCCTGGATTGCTGATCGAAGGCTGAACCTGTTGCCATGTTGACTGTCGTTCAGTGTCTCCCTTCCCTTGACCACGGCGGCGTCGAACGAGGAACCCTGGAAGTAGCCGCCGCCCTGGTTCAGAGGGGCCATCGCTCGATGGTCGTCGCCGGAGGCGGCCGGCTGGTGCCTGAGCTGACAGCAGCCGGCAGCCAGCATATTCCCCTGGAGATCGGCCGGAAATCCCTTCTAAGTCTCGGCTATGTTCCCCTCCTCCGCAAATTGCTGGAGGAAGAAAACGTCGATGTGCTCCATGCACGATCACGCCTGCCTGCATGGATCTCTTATCTCGCCTGGCGCGGTATGGATCCTGGACGACGCCCGGTCTTTATCACCACGGTGCATGGCGCTTACCGCGTGAATTTTTACAGCCGCATCATGACCCGAGGAGAGCATGTCATCGCCGTGTCCAAGTTTATCCGGCAATATATCCACGATCATTACCCGGACATGGATCCTGCGAGGATCACCCTCATCCCACGAGGTGTGGATTCTGAAAAATATCCCTACCGCTTCAGGCCGAGTCAGGAATGGAAGCCGCCGTGGGACCCACATAAACATTCCGGAAAATATTTGATCTGCTGCCCGGGCCGCATCACCCGGCGCAAAGGCCTGGAGGATTTTGTGGGGCTGGTCCACCGTTTAACCCAGTGCGGCTATCCGGTTCATGGACTGGTGGCAGGAGACGCGGACAGAAAGAACCGGAGATTTTACCACTCCCTGCTGGCAAGGATCCGTGTTGAGGGCATCGAGGAGTGCTTCAGTTTTCTCGGCGCAAGAGATGATTTGCGTGAAATCATGAGCGTATCCAGCCTGGTAGCCGTTCTATCGAAACAACCGGAATCCTTCGGGCGCACCGCGCTCGAATCCCTCAGCCTCGGTGTCCCGGTGCTGGCCTATGACCGGGGAGGGTCCAGTGAAATACTGAGAGAGATGTTCCCGGAAGGGTTGGTGGAACCGGATAATCTGGAACAGGCGCTGGAGAAGGTAAAGCAGTTCATGGATGCCCCTCCCCTGGTCAGGGAAAGCAGGGTCTTCACGCTGGAGAAAATGCTGGATCAGACCCTTAACCTGTATGAATCCGCGGTGATTCGTGTAAGGAAGGCGAAGACCTGAATGATACCCCGGGTTAAACGATGATCCTGGTCAGCACCCAGTGCTTTCCACCGGCCACCGGTGGGATTGAAACCCTGATGTACGAATTATCCTCTGCGTTATGTGCCGAAGGACTGGAAGTTCTGGTATACGCCGATGGGAAAAACGGCGGAACGGAATCCTTACCCTTTGCCCTTAAACGCTATAGCGGGATCAAACCCTGGCGCCGCCTGCGAAAAGCCAGGGATATCAACCAACTCATAAAATTACAGCGGATCCGGGGACTAATCACCGACTCCTGGAAGAGCCTGGAATACCTTGAAACTTCGCGGGTTCCCGTGGTTCTTTGCCTGGCACATGGATCGGAATTACCGCTTGACTGCCCGGAACGCAAGGCACGCCGTATTATACTGAGTCTGGACAAGGCTACTGTGATCGTGGCCAATTCCTCTTTTACAGCCGGTAAACTGCGGGCATTGAAGGCGCAGATGGAGCGGGTGCAGATCATTCATCCCGGAACGACCCTGGCCCCGATTTCGGACCCTGGCATAGACTCTCTCGTACAGAGCGAACTGGAAGGATATAGCCCGGTACTGGTCACCGTTGCCCGCCTCGATCTACGGAAAGGACATCAACGCATTCTAGGTATCCTGCCGGAGCTGGTGCAAACATACCCAAAACTCCTCTACCTGATCATTGGCGACGGACCTGCCCATGAACCCCTTGTAAAGATGACCCGGGAATTTGGTCTGGAGCGCCACGTCAGGTTCACCGGGGCGCTTTATGGTCAGATGAAACATGCCTATCTGGCACAGAGCGATCTATTTGTCATGCCCTGTGACAGCTACGGAGAACAGGTGGAGGGCTTTGGCATGGTCTATATCGAAGCAGCAGCGCATGGTTTGCCCTGCATAGCCGGTAATTCCGGGGGTTCGGTGGAAGCCGTACTGCATGAAGAAACAGGGCTGGTCTGCTGCGCGGAGTCAAGCACCGATCTGCTGGCTGCGGTCCGGCGGCTCCTGCTTGATACAACCCTCTATCAACGGCTATCGAACAACGCCAGGATCTGGGCCACAAACTTCGATTGGTCCCAGGTTATCCGGCGTTATGTGAAGCTGTTGGATCTTTAGATCCCACTTATCATCCGCCTGGCAAGAGCCTCTACCTCTGCCACCGGAATGTTCCTTGCATCATGATTCATGCCTTGCACGGCTACCGTATTCCTGCCCCATGGCAAGACCCGTTCCGGCCGATCCAGACTGAATAATGAAAGGCAGGGCGTGCCGGCCGCAGCAGCTACATGCGACAACCCTGAATCACTACCAACAAAGAGTTTAGCCCGGCTGATAATAGCCGCCACCTGCAGCAGTGAGGTATCGGTGACATCCAGGGTCGGGACTGAGAGTCCGGCGGCAACTTCATTCGTAATCCTGCGCTCCCCCGGACCACCGGTCAG
>MGYR01000135.1 GCA_001801825.1 Gammaproteobacteria bacterium RIFCSPLOWO2_02_FULL_56_15
CTGCAAACCACTGGCTACCGCATGATCTTCGGCTTCGGAGAACGGCTCGGGTTCTATAACATTCAATTTGATCATGCCACCGGACTTCGCTGCATATTCCCGCAACAGATCAGCAACCCGGTTGCCGTAGTTGATCATGGACGGGAATCCGTCCAGTGTTTTCCTGGAAAAATAAAAGTCCAGCTGCACCGGTTCATCCAGAGCAGCCAGGATGTTTTCAGTGCCTTCTGAGAGGGTATAGAGTTTGGCTTCCGTCAAATCCAGACGCACTCCTGTAACACCGGTATTGACCAGGATGATGAGCGCGACTGCCAGAATCCCGGCTGGCAGCAATCCGGAACCCGACATGAACATGCTCTGTTTCATATTCATGCTGACACTCCTATCCGCCCTTTTTCATATCAATCACAACCACAGTCGCATACAGCCAGAACACGATAAGCACGGCGAAATAGACGATATCCCGCAGGTCGATAACGCCCTTGCTTATGGCACTGAAATGCGTGAGGAAACTGAAGGAGGCTACTGCATCAATAAGCGCCTGTGGCGCCCACGACTGGAACACGTTGAGGACCATGGGGAAACCGCTGAGCACAAAAAGGAAACAGATCACCACGCTGATCACAAAAGCGATCACCTGGCTCCGGGTGAGGGCGGAGACGCATGAACCGATGGCCAGGAATCCACCAGCCATCAACAGGCTCCCGGTATAGGCCGACAGGATGACAGTATTGTCCGGGTCTCCCAGATAATTCACCGTGATCCATATCGGGAAGCTCAGCACCAGCGCGACGGCGCTGAACAACCAGGCTGCAACGAATTTCCCCACCACCGCTTCCGTGATGGTCACAGGCAGTGTCATCAGCAATTCTATGGTGCCGCTCTTGCGCTCCTCGGACCAGAGTCGCATGGCGATGGCCGGCAGCAGGAAGAGGTACAGCCAGGGATGAAAGTTGAAGAAGGGATCCAGATCCGCCTGGTTTCGTTCGTAGAAGGAGCCGACATAGAAAGTGAAGATTCCCGTCATGAAAAGAAAAATGACAATAAAGACGTAAGCGACGGGCGTGGAAAAATACCCGTACAGCTCTCTCTTCGTTATAGCGATGATATTTCTCATCCGGCAAGCCCTGTGGCTTGCGCCGTGGTTATGCTGCGGAAGGCATCATCGATATCGTTGCGATCAGACTTGGCCCGTAATTCCCCTGGGGAACCATCAAACAGGATCTCTCCGGCGGAGATGATGATGGCCCGCGTACATACCGCGTCCACTTCCTCAAGAATATGCGTGGAAATAATGATGGCCTTGTTACTGGACATATTCTTGATGAGCGAACGGACCTCGTGCTTCTGGTTGGGATCCAGGCCATCGGTAGGTTCATCCATGATCAAAACATCGGGGTCGTGCAGGAATGCCTGGGCCAGGCCGACGCGACGCCTGTATCCCTTGGACAATGTCTCGATAGTCTGTTTGCGAACACTTCCCAGATTGATGATCCTGATGATATCGGCGATACACTTGTCCCGTTCTGTTGAGTCAAATCCCCTGATTTCCGCGATAAATCGCAGAAACTTCTCGACCGTCATCTCCCCATAGGAAGGCGCACCCTCCGGAAGATAGCCAATCCTCGCTTTAACACCGACCGGGTCATCGATGACGTTAAGGTTATTTACCAGGACTGTGCCCCCATCGGGTCTGAGAAAGCCCGCAATCATCTTCATGGTTGTCGATTTACCAGCGCCGTTCGGCCCAAGAAAACCCAGAACTTCCCCATGATCCACGCTGAAGGAGATCTTTCTCACCGCGTGAATCGGGCCGAAGTACTTGTCCAGTGATTTGACTTCTATTGCAGGTCTGTTATCAGGCATGGGACTGCGTAGTAGGCTTCTTAACTCTGTCCGATCAGGTAGCCGCCGGTCCACCGGCATGGCCGGTATATTTTCCATAAATAATCACGAGCGTCAATCTATCGTAGACCGGTCATCGGATCTATCCTGTTCTTGCACGAAAAACTGTACATCTATTTTATTCCTCACCAGACTTTTTTTTCAGCCGGTAGAGCGCAGAGATATCCTCATCTCCATAGCCTTCATCCATCAACCGTCGATACTGCTGTATTGTCATCTCGATTATCGGCAAGGACAGACCGTGGTTAGCTGCCGTATCCGTGCAGATCAGCAGGTCCTTATGATGCAGTCTCAGCTTGAATCCCCTGGCGTATTCCCCGGCCAGCATGGTCTTCCCGCGATGATCAAGAAACCAGTTGGCTGCGGCGCCGTTCGCCACCACCTCGATGACCCGCTCCATATCCAGTTCCAGTGCAACGCCGAACGCCAGTGCATCGGTGACAGCCTGGTTGATGCCGGCAACCATGATCTGATTGACAGCCTTGCATGCCTGACCACAGCCAACCGGCCCCACATGTATAATCCTGGCGGCTACCGCACTAAGGGTCTCCAGGGCTCGTTCGAGCACAGATTCATCACCTCCCACCATCATAGCCAGCGTGCCGGCAGACGCACCTTCCACACCGCCGGTTACCGGTGCGTCCAGAAAGCAAGCCTGCCTGGAACCCAGGATAGAGGCGGCCTTGCGGGCCGTGGTGCTGCTAACCGTCGATGTATCCACTACGATCGTTCCAGCCCCTACCGTTCCGGCAATCCTGGCCGTTACCTCAAGGACATCCGGATCCGCCGAGATGCAAATCAGGATCAATTCGCATGCAGCGGCGAGGTCTTCGATGGATGCCGCAATACCGACTCCCGTTTCTGCGGCCAGTCTTTCCGCACGGGAGCGGGTCCGGTTCCAGACCATGTGCAAGTTGCCTGCCCGGTTTAGGTTGAGGGCCATAGCTGCACCCATGGACCCCAGTCCGATGATTCCGGCCTTCATGTCAAGATCCTCCTGATCCTATAGATGGACGAACTGTATCAACCCTGCGAGTAGGTAACCCTGAGTATGGGCTGGAAGAACTTCAGGTACCGGCGGAATATTGTTTGGCGATTACTTCTGCGACACAACAACTCAGTTTCTTTGCCGTGGGTATGTGAAGAAACTCATTGGGTCCGTGGGCGTTGGCTTGCGGCCCCAGCACGCCGGTGATAAGAAACTGGGCCTCTGGAAACCGTTCCCCGAGCATTCCCATGAAAGGGATGGTGCCACCCTCACCCATATGCACTGCTGCTTTTCCGAAATAATTTATTGATGCCTGGTTCAGCGCCTCATCAAGCCATGGCAACATTTCCGGGGCATGCCAACCACTGGAACTCCAGTCGGCCTTGAAAGTCACCCGGGCGCTGTAAGGCGGGTCTTCCTCCAGTAATTGCCGTAATCGCTCTACCGCGGCATCGGCATCGCAGGTGGGCGGCAGCCGCAATGAGACCTTCACGGTTGTATAGGGGCGCAATACATTACCCGCCCGATCCACTTCCGGGATTCCACTGATACCCGTTATTGAAAGAGCCGGGCGCCAGGTCCGATTCAGGATCAACTCGACCGGATCCACGGTCACTGGCTGCATACCATCGATAAACGGGAATCGGCGATGGATCTGTAGTCCCAATAC
This sequence comes from Gammaproteobacteria bacterium RIFCSPLOWO2_02_FULL_56_15, assembly GCA_001801825.1. Taxonomy (GTDB): domain Bacteria; phylum Pseudomonadota; class Gammaproteobacteria; order Eutrophobiales; family Eutrophobiaceae; genus 2-02-FULL-56-15. The sequence goes on from MGYR01000135.1 coordinate 3,564, forward strand.
GGCAGCAGCTACGGCAGCCTGCCGCATACGCTCCCTAGGAATATCCGCTTTGAATTTTTCCTCCAGCACAATACCACTACGGTAGTTGTCGATACGGTTCAGTAAGGTGCGCAGGATGCGGAAACTGGATGGCACAATCCCACTGGCATCCCCGGAATGGACTCCCTCGCGCAAAACATCAATCCGCAGTTCACCGCCAACGAGACCTCGCAGAGAGGTGGTATTCCAGAGCTGTTCATAATTGCCACAACCGGAATCCAGGCAGATTATCAGAGAAGGCTTGCCGCAGCGACCCGCCAACAGTTCAATATAGGCAGGCAGATCAAAGCTGCCACTCTCCTCGCAGGCTTCAATAATAATGATGCACCGGCTTCTGTTCACGCCCTGATCAAGCAACGATTCGATCGCGATAAGCGCCGCAAACATGGCGTATCCGTCATCCGCACCACCCCGACCGTAGAGCCTGTCACCTTCTATGACCGGCTGCCAGGGCCCGAGATCAGGGCGCCATCCGGTCATCTCCGGCTGCTTGTCCAGGTGACCATAGAGAAGTATGGTTTGATCGCCTACGCCCGGTATATCAATAAAGAGCAGCGGAGTCCGTCCAGGCAAGCGCAATACCTCCAGTTCCAGTCCGGGGATTTTGCGGGAGCGACACCAGGCGCTAAACCGCTCCACAGCCTGATCCATGTAACCGTGTTCTTGCCAGTCAGGATCGAAACCAGGCGAGAGATTGGGGATCCTGATATATTCCATGAGTTCCGGGATCGCCATGGAATCCCAGCTCTGGTTGCAGTAAGCAATGGTTCTGCGTGTGTCCATGACGCTAGTCTACCGCCAAGCGGCATGAAGTTATATCAAACCACAGGAATTGACTGACCGGGAGGCCGCCCACCAGGTACTCCGGCAGTCTGCTCATGACCGGTGGCGGGAGGCGGAGTGCGAGGCTTCATTATCTCCACAAATCCAGGCCGCGACGGAGGAGATCGGCGACCACTTGGTGACCATCATGGGTATAATGCCCTTCGTTGGGGAAGAACCAGTCCGGCTTGTCCCCGGATTTGTACCGCTCGCGCATGGGCGCTGCAATATCCACAGTAACAAGTCCACTATCCGCCGCTACGCCAAGAATAAATAACCGTACATGATCCTGGAACAGGGCAGAAGGGGATGCTGGTCTGGTGACATAGGACATGCCCGGCAACAGTACGAGAGCCAATCGGCTGCCCTGTCCCGCAGTGTACTCGCCCATCTCCCGGATGATGGCCGCCAGGAGGCGCCGCTGCTCCACTAGTCGTGCGTCCAGGATGCCCTGAATCTTTGTACCTTCGAAGTGGGGATCCGGCAACAGTCGGTCAAGCAAACGGCTCGAGCTCAGGATACGCGAAAGCGGGTTCTGCATTCTCGCCAACTCTGTTCCATATACCACGGACTCAAGGGAGGATTCCGCCACTACCCCCGACGCTTGCCCGCTTGGGACGGGCACATTCTGCAATCTCAGTTGACCACCTTCCTCCAATCTATAGAAGGGCTTGGCCTGTTCCACCTGTAACGGGACGGACAGCATATTATCGATGATATCGTTACCCAGGTACAGGAACAGCAGGTAGAGATCCGGCTGAAAGCTGCTGACAACTTCCTGCTGCAACAGGTATTCCTGGTCGGTGCTGTACCCGGGTACCCCGAAATTGAGATATTCCGTTGCTGGGTCTTGTTCCGCCATGCGCACGGCAAAAGTCTCTGCCTCGTTGACACCGAGTCCGAAGGTAAAACTGTCACCGAGGAGTGCCACCCGCCTGCGGTCCGACCTCCCGCTTGATACCGGCTGGCCGCGAAAGCCAAAGTAATTGACCTGATAGTCTGCGCTGAAATCATGATGCCGGTGACTGCCCCGCCACCCCGGGTTCAGGACCCATCCCAAGCGTGGATGGTAACGCAACAGCCCGGGATCTAAGACTGAACTCGCGCTGATAGTCTGTTCGTACCATCGCCAGGCTAACTCTGCGGCCAGGAGCGACACGAGGGCACTGAACAGTAGGGTCGTGGATGCCAGAAACCACAGGCGCGCCCCACGCAGATGCGCAGTCCTCATGGCCTATCCATCAAGTTGGTCCTGCCGCAGGATGGTAGAGACGGCAAAACTGCTTCATTGAAGCAGAAGTTGGTGAGCATATTCACATTTCTGCAAAATAAGCAGCTGAAACTCATGCCCGGTACAGATACAGAGGTGACGGTACTTTTTATATCCTTTCATCCTGATCATAAATATAACATTCTGTATTTCCTATGAATTATTCCATTCTCCGCACAAGATTACACGAATGCTTTTGTCGTGTTTCTTTACAGATCCAGACTGTTTTTGCAAAACATAATCTAACTTACTGGTTTAAATGGATTATCTATAAAAATAGGGCTTTTTTTGGATACCCATACATGGGAATAGGTGTCGGTTTTTTTTACAAAATTATCAGAACTCCAAAGATTCAGAAGGTGTAAAACCGATATCTTACTGTTTTTAATTAATAAATAATTTATGGCTTATATATTGCATCCTATCTCGACATGGGTGAATGCAATTGCATGCGCCTGCTGTGAGCATCGTTTAGGAGTGTATATGAAGAATCAATGCCGTGTACTCACCGTCTTGTTCGGATGCGTGTTGTGCACTGCTACCATGGCAGGACCGCTTTCGGTTTGGGATTCCACCTGGACGCAATTCCAGGATGATACCCCGATAGAGGACTATATCGGGGGAGGGGGCTTTGTCGATCCCGGTTGGGGTGGACAGGCGTTTGATGCGGAATATCTGTTCTACAAGATTGAAGGGAATACCCTGTATCTAGGTCTTCAAACTGGATTCAATATTGTAACGGGCACCCAAGAAGTTTCAGGGAAAAAATATTATTCCGGAGACCTCGCCTTGTCTTTTGATGGGGATGTAAGTGGCGCCAATGGCGCCGGCTATGAATATGGAATCGATTTTGGGCTCCTCACAAGAGATTATGATGGCAATGATTATGTAGATATGGGTACGGGTACCGGCGTAGACGGTTCAGGCTTATATACCGCTACGTTATGGAATAACGATATGGTTAATTCCTTCGAAAGTGTATCAACGCCCTTCGCACTGGATGCCGGCTCCTTTAGCCGAAACCTCTTGTCGAATAGCTTTGGCTCAGGTAACAACGGCGGCCTCAGCTACTACCGGATGGTCTCATTCGACATCAGCGGACTACCTGGGCTGACTGGGTATAACTATATTGATGTGCACTGGACCATGTCCTGTGGTAATGACAATATCAACGGCCGGTTTAAGGTGCCGGAACCTGCCGGAGTTGTTCTGATGGGACTGGGCCTGCTCGGATTAGCGGCGACTAGTCTACGGCGCAGGAGAATGTCAGAGCTTGCCCTCCGGTTGCCGTCTAACCATCCTTTTACAATCGGATCACGGCAAAATTAATAGCTGAATTCTCTGCAGGTATGCATGGATGCATAAATACTCAAAGGAAACAAAAGACCAGATGTCTCGCGGACATCTGGTCTTTTTTATTTATGCAACTCCCGATCGCCTGAGCTGATAAACATGCCGGATTGATGATTTCCACCCAGTAGTTTTCTTTCACCTTAACAAGGAGGTTACCATGAAAAATCGTTGTTTTTTATTCATCAGTTTTATACTTTCATTCCAGTTGTTCCTGCCCACCAGCGCCACCCCGGTCATTATCAATGAGGTCCTCTTCGATGGGCCCGGCAGCGATGCGGATGATGTTTTTACCGAACTCTACGGTACACCGGGCCTGGTACTGGATGGCTGGTCTCTGAAAGGTACTAATGGTGAAAATGGGCTAATCTACCGTAGTATTGATTTGAGTGGCGCCACGATCCCGGACAATGGCTACCTGCTGATTACCACAGCGTCGGCAAACTTGGCGCTAGCAATGCTGACGGACTTCATCGCCAATGTGGACTGGCAAAACGGTCCCGATTCCATCCAGTTACTCGATCCATACGGGGATATTATTGACGCCTTGCAATATGGTGATGCCGGCATATATAACCGGGGAGAAGGACTACCGGCCTTATTGCCGGGTATCGGTCACAGTCTCTCCAGGATACTTCCCAGCCTGGATACCGATAATAATCTCAGCGACTTCATTGAGCTGACACTGCCTACGCCCGGTACGGGGCCACTTGCAAACCAGGTCCCTGAACCCAACAGTATGGGTATATTTTTGATCGGTATCGCAGCCTTTCTATCCATGTATCGAGGCGCCTATCTTCGTCAGAACTCATCCATGCTGTACAGGTAGGTAGTATCCCTCTGCCATATACACCCACCCCGGGGAACTCGGGGTGGGTGATCTGGCTATGCGACTCATCAGATGAACGTGGCGATCAGCAGGATCCCCAGCAGAAAACGGTAGATGACATAGGGCAACATCCCGGTTCGCTCCAGAAATCCCAGGAATAGATTGATGGTAAGCCAGGCGGTTAGGCCTGAGCTAATAACGATTACCCATGTTGCTGTCCAATCGATAACCATCTGTTCGATGAAGTACCGATAAGCTTCATAAGAACCTGCCATCAGGGTGACCGGTATTGACATAAGAAAGGAGAAGCGGGCCGAACTGCGCCGATCCAGCCCCAGCCAAAGACCCGCCGTCATGGTCACCCCGGAGCGGGAAGTGCCTGGCATGATGGATAACAACTGGGCCAATCCCAGAATCAGGACATCCTTCATGCGGAGAGCGTCCATCCTGCGCAATCCCTTTGACCTGTGATCCGCCCACCAGAGGAGGGCTCCAAATACCAAGTTGGTACCGGCAATCAAGAGCGGATTGCGAAACGCGGTGGAGACGATGTCGTATAGCAGATAACCTCCTGCGACTACCGGGATACTGGCAATGACGAGATACCAGAACATTCGACTCTCATAATCCCGACGCCCGTGGATAACTCCTTCCAGCCCTGCAACTGTGATGACTTTCAGATCACGACGCAGATAAATGAGCACGGCAGCGAGAGTGCCTATATGTGCTGCGATGTCGTTCCCCAGTCCCTGATCCGGCCAATGCAGAATTTGAGGTAACAGAATCAGGTGGGCGGAGCTCGATATAGGGAGGAACTCTGTCAATCCCTGGACTATCCCCAGCAGTAGTAGTTGCAGCAGGTCCATCGTCAAGGCTCCATTCTAAATCTCTGAAAGATGCTTATGGTATCGGGAGGAATACCGCTGTGGCCATCCTCTGGATCACTTTTCTTATCATCCGGTTGTTCTTTCCCGCCAGAACTAAGGCCATGGTATCCTGTAAAGCAATCAGCTTGCCGAAAAGTCTTTCATAACTGAGATTTTCTATCTCTCCGGGCAAGGAATTGCTGTACACCAGCGGCTCCCCCTGGTGATCCCGTGCATGACTGAGCTTCCACACAGCCAGTTCGATGTTTCTCGCACTGTTATAGAGTGCCTGCGAGTCAATGCTGTCATAGAGAAAAAATTCTGTCTTGTAGCGGTAGGACGCCATGACCATGGACATCAGACCTACTACGTAACAGAAAACCCGATCCCCTCTATATCCGGGTGACAGCGAAAGTTCAATCGCCTCGGCCCCGTAGATCCCGTCAAGTTCCTCGAAATTCCAGTTGCTGGTCCGGCTGATAATCCGGTTGATATTCTCTCCGGCATCAGGGTGGGGCGATTTTACAAGTTCACGGGGATTTCGTTTGTAAAGTTTTTCCATCAAGGACTGTAGATAGGAACGTGCTTCCCGCACATTGACCTCCATAACCTGATTCATATCCGACTTGACTAGGGAACGCAGTCTGAATTGATCCGTTTTTGGACCATCGGCATCAGGCCGTAACGTGCTACAAGCCGAGACTATAACCAAAAGTAGAAATATAAGGTATCGTTCGTTCCCGGAATCGCGTATAGATGACGCCATCAGTTACAGATGTCCCCGTTGATCGGAGCGTGTGAAGCCACGCAACTGATGAGGGCATTTCCTACCCAACACCATTAGCTTGAAGCGTTCCCCCATCTCGCCGGGCATCGTCAGCATTCTAATCTGAGCCAGCAGTTGCATGCGGTGCTTTTGATCCATATCCGCGAGCCGGTTCATGATCTGTTCCATATCGCAAGACAGCAGAAAATAAGCCTGGTTCGTGTAACCGATCAGTGAAAGTCCCGCATCGATGGCTGCTTCCGCCACTGCGGTAAAATCAACCGAAGTCGTTATATCCTGCAATCCCGGATAAAGGAAGGGATCATGGTGCACTCGGTGACGGTAATGACACAACAGTGTCCCCTGATCGCGCTGCCAGTGATAATACTCATGCCGTGGATATCCATAATCCACCAGCAGGATGACTCCCTGCTCCAGAATGCCAGCGAAGGTGCTTACCCAGGCGTCCAGTCCCAGATTTATCTCTGTCGTGTAGCCATTGGGCCATGCTCCATCCAGTTGCCTTCTGATTCGCCCAGCATGGGAGATTATCTCAGGTCCTGCAGTGACTTTACTCCAGGTAAAATCATCTCGTTCCCGCGACACGCAGTATTCGAATATCCCTTCCCTCTCAAAACCAAGTCGTACCACCGGTTGTGCATCCAAGACCTCGTTAGCCACGATTACTCCACGAAATTCGTATTTGGGTAATCCGGCCAGCCATTCAATCCGACCCATGAGATGCGGGATGCTCATTGTCAGCAGTTCCTGCTGACGGGCCTTCAAATCTGCACTGATCTCCAGGATGAGATATCTCTCCGGCAGGCAATTCCGGTACTCCAGCTCCCTGAGCATTTCCGCAGCCATTGCACCTGTCCCCGCACCCACTTCAAGTAGGGATCCACCTCCAATCGATCGCAGGACTTCTTCGCACTGCACCGCGATACAGCGGGAAAACAACGGGGAGATTTCAGGAGCCGTTACAAAATCACCGTCCCTGCCAAATTTTCTTGCCCCGGCGCTGTAGTAGCCCAGCCCCGGTTCGTAGAGAGCCATCCGCATGAATTGATCGAAACCGATAGCTCCCTTGTTTTCTATAATCCTTTCTATAATTCGATGTGTCAGGGCCTCGCTGTGTGCGATGGCTTCCCGACCCGGTGCAGGGACGTTGCAGACACTTCGGCCCGATCCAGCAGCAGCTTGCCTGAAAGTGGTCATCTAATGGTTTTCGAAAATGCGATTTTCTGTCCGCTTGTTGGTACAATCATACTGTCGATGTTACAACTTGCATAATATCAACCAGACCATGGCAAATAAAACAGTTCTTGTAACCGGAGCTGCGAAGAGACTTGGCGCCGGACTTGCCCGGTATTTGCACGGTCAAGGTATGGATATCATCCTTCATTACCATCATTCACAGGATGAGGCACAAGTGTTGGCTGATGAACTCTCGGAATTGCGGGATGGATCAATCTTGACCGTAATGGGTGACCTGAGAGATCCCGACGCCCCCAGGCAGATAATTTCTGCTGCAGCTCAATTCAAGGGACACCTTGATGTGTTAATCAACAACGCCTCGGTTTTTTATCCGACCCCACTGGAGCACGCTACCCTCTCGCAATGGGATGAGTCGATTACCGTAAATATGAGAGCACCTTATTTTCTCACGAAAGAGGCAGCCTCTTATTTGCGTATAGCAAAGGGCTGTATTATCAGCATCGCGGACATCCATGCGGATCGGCCTCTGTACAACTACTCCATATATTGCGCTTCCAAGGCGGGACTGGTGATGCTGACCCGGGCACTAGCCCGGGAGCTGGGGCCGGCAATACGGGTAAATGCAGTTGCACCTGGCGCAATACTCTGGCCCGAATCTATGCCCATCAGTAAACAGAATGACATCCTTGACCGGACAGTACTGAAACAGGCCGGCAGCACGGATGATATCGCCAAGGCAATCAGGTACCTGATCCTTGATGGGGATTATATTACGGGTCAGGTGTTGACCGTGGACGGCGGACGCACACTCTACTCCTGAGTGGCGCCGGCAATGCAAGGATGAATTGCCGAATTACTCAAACTGCGGGATCTCACCGGCATTAAACCAGGCTTTCAGCTCCGGGTCATACCACCACTGATGTTCGAAGGATATTTTTTGCAATGTGCCACGACTGGTATTGTAATATTCGATTTGCCCCTTGATAGTCGCCTCTGACACGGATTCATCAACGACCTTTTCATCCACCCGGTAGCCTGTAACACGCACTGCCTGCAGTTTCCCGGTATCCAATTGCAGCTGCCCGCCATCCCGATCCCGGTGAAAGTCCTCGATTTCGTTATATAGAGACCAGCGCCACGCGACACTGTACCCGTTAATCGCCGCCTCAAGGGAATTAGCCCTGGACCTGATATTACTGCTGTTGCATGCCGCAAGAGTCAGCAGAAAAATGTACAGTAGATATAACTTTCTGTTCATAGCAATCACCTGTCAATTATTATTGGTGGCCTCAAGTACAACAGGAGCAGAGAGAGAATCATAGCGGGTTGAATTGAACCTGCCATATGGATTGTTCCGGGTCACAGAACTTGATCCATAGTTCCGCCATACTGATGCCGAGCACGGGGTGTATGATGTTGGCGGCAATATCGGCGAGTGGTTTCAGTACAAACGCATATCTTGTGATTTCCTCCCTTGGAACCTGAAACCTTCCCCATTGTTGAATGAGATCGCCGTACATCAGCAAGTCGAGATCCAGTGATCGGGAACCAACATATGGTCCGGTCCTGACCCTCTTGCATAGTGATTCGATCTCGTGCAGTTCTATAACCAGTTGTTTCGGGGCCAACCCGGTACTAAACCCGACCACGAGATTATAGAAATTTTCTCCTTCAAAGCCCACAGCCCGGCTTTCATACACGGGTGAAAGTGAGATAATTCCGAAACGCTCTCTGATCTTAGCAATACCGATCCTGATATTCTGCTCGCGGTCCATATTACTGCCGATTCCCACAAACACCATCTCCATATCAGCCAGGCATCCTCCTTTCTATAATGACGCCCACATCCCGGACTCCCCTGACTGCACCTTGTTTGTTGAGCGTCAGGCGGCACCAGGGTACCTTGAATTCCATCAAAATGATTTCTGCAATTTTTTCCGCCAGTGATTCGACCAATTCAAAGCGGCTTTCTTCTACAAAGGAAATAATCCTCTTTGCTACTTCCTTGTAATTGAGCGTATTCTCAATGGAATCTCCGGCGGCCGCTTTTGCCACGTCAGCTCCCATTTCAATATCCAGAATAACCGTCTGCCTGGTTCTGCGTTCCCACTCATAGATCCCTATTACGGTATCGATACGCAAATCTCTCAGAAATATTATGTCCACGGAGCTAGTCTAATCACAGTAGTCGAAAACAGTATACACTCTGAGAAATAGTCTGCCAGATCGAAAGCTTCAAGCCCGCAAGGGTCGCCCTTGAAAATATCCGGGTACATATGCATTGACACCGCTACAATAAGACAAGGCAAAGATTAAGGGACTGCCTCTGGATATAACAGCATGTTGATGAATCTTTTTCTCGTTTCCCTCGCATACCTTTCTGGGTCACTCTGTTCCGCTATCATCATTTGCAGGCTCCTGGGTCTGGAAGACCCGCGCCGAGGCGGTTCCGGCAATCCGGGGGCTACCAATGTATTGCGTCTTTATGGCAGCAGGGTGGCTGCATTTACCCTGGCAGGTGATGTATTAAAAGGTATTGCACCCGTACTTCTGGCGAAGTTCCTGCAGGCCCCACAAATTGTCATCGCCCTCTGTGGCCTGGGTGCATTTTTTGGACACGTTTATCCATTGTACTTCCGATTCCGGGGCGGGAAGGGTGTCGCTACGTTCCTCGGTGTGCTTGGAGCGACTGACTGGTTGCTGGGACTCGGTTTCATCATTACCTGGTCGGCTGTGGCCCTGGTGTCCAGATACTCTTCACTGGCGGCAGTCATTGCCTCTGTCATGACGCTGTTATATACGTGGCTGCTAACAGAATCACCTGTTTATCTGCTATGTAATCTATGCATTGTATCTGCCCTACTCTGGAGGCACAGATCCAATCTGGCCAAACTGCTGACCGGAACGGAAAAAAAGATCGGGGGAAAAAGCACCTGAAATTGCCACAACACTACGGATCCACGACCCTGGGCAGATCTTGCAACGGCCAGCGGGGATATGCGGCAAAGGCCAGGGGTTCCTGCACCCCGGATTGCAGACGCAGCCACCCTGCGTAGGCGATCATGGCGCCGTTGTCAGTGCAAAATTCCGGTCTGGGAAAATATATCCTTCCCCCCTCTTCCCCAATCATGCGGGTTAAGCCTTCCCGTAACTGACGATTCGCGCTTACACCCCCAGCCGCAATTAGCCGCTTCAGCCCCGTGGAACGCATGGCCCGTCGGCATTTAATTATCAGCGTATCCACCACTGCATCGACGAAAGCACGGGCTATATCCGCCCGAGTCTGTTCATCCGATCCCGAGGCTGTCACTGTATTCAGAACCTGAGTCTTGAGACCACTGAAACTGAAATCCAGACCCGGCCGCGCAGTCATCGGCCTGGGGAAAGTAAAAACCCCGGTTCGACCATTTTCTGCCAATACCGATAGCTGAGACCCGCCTGGATATTCAATGCCCAGTAATTTCGCTGTTTTGTCAAATGCCTCGCCCGCAGCATCATCCAGCGTATCTCCCAGTATGTAATAGACGCTAGGGGCATCAACTTGGACCAGTTGCGTGTGGCCTCCGGACACCAGCAAGGCCAGGAAGGGGAAATCTGGGGGATGTACTTCCAGCATGGGAGCGAGCAAATGAGCCTCCATGTGGTGCACGGCAATCGCCGGTTTTCCCCATGCATATGCCAGACTTCGACCGATCGCGGCGCCCACCAACAGGGCGCCTACGAGACCAGGCCCGGCGGTATAGGCGATTCCGTCCGCCTTGGTGATACCTGCCGCTTCCAGGACATCACGGATCAGGAGAATAGTGCGGCTGATATGGTTGCGTGACGCGAGTTCAGGCACGACACCGCCATAATCACGATGCAGACTGGCCTGACTGTGCAACAAGTGTGCGAGCAATCCCCGTTCCGGGTGGTAAACGGCCACTCCGGTCTCATCACAGGAGGTTTCTATCCCCAGTACATACATAATTACTTTCTAAATAATGGTAAGATTTGCCGATTATGCCTTGCAATTCACCGGAATAGCACTAAAATTGCCCGCTTTTCCATAACCAGCGGGATTTCAGGAACCATAACTATATGCCATCAGTTAAAGTCAGAGACAATGAACCATTTGACCTGGCCCTGCGCAGGTTCAAGCGTGCCTGCGAAAAAGCCGGGACACTGGCCGAAGTCCATCGCAGGGAAGCCTATGAAAAGCCCACGCAGATAAGAAAACGCAAAGCAGCAGCGGCTGTAAAACGTAACCAGAAGCGCGTCTCCAAGGAACTGAACCGGCATATCCGACTGTACTAAGTACACGTTGCCCGGAATAATCCAATCCCCATGTCCGCCTTGAAACAACGGATCAGTGATGATGTCAAGCAGGCCATGCGCGAGCGGGACAAGGAGCGGCTTTCCACACTTAGACTTCTAACTGCAGCGATCAAGCAGAAAGAAGTCGATGACCGGCTAGAGCTTGATGATGGCCATATACTGGCTTTACTGGACAAACTTATCAGACAATATAGTGATTCCATCGAACAGTTCAAAAAGGGGAATCGATACGACCTCGTGGAGAAGGAAACTCGGGAACTGCAGATAGTACTGCACTACCTGCCAACGCAAATGACCAGAGACGAAATCGCCAGCTTGGTAGCCGATACCATTGATGAGACCAGTGCAACGAGTATCCGGGACATGGGCAAGGTCATGGGCGCGCTGAAACCAAGGGTACAGGGTCGTGCAGATATGAGTATCGTCAGCGAACTTCTCAAACAGCAATTATCCCCGTAATACTTCTTGTTCTTCTTGCTACAGGGATCCACGGTACGGCACCCTGTCATGGCAGTTCTCTCCGGCTATACTTCACAGAACCATGAGCGGCCTGATACCACAGCCCTTTATTGATGACCTGTTGGCCAGAACAGACATTGTGGATCTGATCCACAGTTATGTTCCCTTGAAGAAGGCTGGCCATAATTATCAGGCACTGTGCCCGTTCCACGACGAAAAAACCCCATCATTTTCAGTCAATCAAGACCGGCAGTTCTATCATTGCTTCGGTTGTGGTGCGAGCGGGAACGCCATCAGTTTCATGATGAATTACAACCGCATAGATTTTGTTGACGTGATCGAAGAACTGGCTACCCGTGCAGGATTGACTGTCCCGCACGAAGGAACAGCGCAATCACAGAAGGTCAAGGAAGACCTGACAGAACTCTATGAACTGATGGAACTCGTAATCGATTTTTATCGCAAGCAGCTGCAGGATCACTCACAATCTGGCTGTGCGGTTGAATACCTCAAGCACCGTGGCATCACTGACGAGATTGCATCAAAGTACGAGCTCGGCTTCGCACCGGATAACTGGGATTACCTCATTCAAAACCTGGGGAAGTCCGAGGCGGCAAAGGATCGTCTGTATAAAGCGGGGATGATCATTCGGCGTGATAACGGTAACTATTATGATCGATTCCGGCAACGCATTATGTACCCGATCCGGGACCAGCGTGGTAGGGCGATCGGTTTCGGTGGCAGAATTATCGATTCCGGTAATCCCAAGTATCTCAATTCGCCGGAAACATCTATTTTTCACAAGGGCAGAGAACTTTACGGACTGTACCAGGCCCGCCAGAGTACAAGAAATCCAGAACGGCTTTATGTTGTAGAGGGTTACATGGATGTACTCGCTTTGTCCCAGCATGGGGTTACGAATTGCGTTGCAACCCTCGGCACAGCAGCTACAAGTGAACATATTGAACGGGTATTCCGCACCACGAGTGAAGTAGTCTTTTGTTTTGATGGTGATGACGCAGGCAGCAAGGCAGCATGGCGCGCCCTGGAAATTACGCTGCCAATGTTGAGAGACGGAAGGGAGGCCTATTTCATGTTCCTACCAGAGGGACAAGATCCGGATGATTATATTCGTACTAACGGTAGGGAGGCATTTACTGACGCGAGCCAGCATCGCCCGCTTTCCAATATACTACTGGAGTTCCTGACACGGAACTTTAACCCGGCGATAATGGAGCATAAGGTCAGCCTGGTACACAAGGCAACACCATATCTGCAGAATCTACCCCAGGGGAGTCTGAAGCAGTTACTGTTGGCACAGCTTGCAATGCTTACCGACCGGGACACCAGCCAGTTGGAATTACTCTCATCACACCGAGAAACCCATGAAATCAGGAAATCAGCTGTTACTTACTCCGCACGAGAGGAGCGGAAACTGGTATCACAAGCAGTCAAACTACTATTACAACGCCCTCAACTTGCCTTACAAGTAACAGAAAAGATGTCGCTGGAAAAGAGCGAGACTGCAGGAATCGAATTTCTTCAGGCACTAATCTTACTCGTTAAGAAAAATCCGGATATTACCTGTGCTCGGATACTTGAAAACTGGAGAGGGACACGATATGAAAAGCGTCTCGTACAGCTCGCACCAGGTGGACAATCACGCTATGGAGCGGATGAAACCTGCTTTGAAAGCAGCGACTTCCTGCAGTCAGAATTCCTGGGAATTATCTACAGGTTAGAGGATGGTGAGAGAAAAAAACGACTCGTGGAATTCAATACCGTATCCAGTACCGCGAAATTGACCAAAGAGCAAAAGGAATTCCTGAAAAACCTCAACCCGACGGCCAGAAGACCCGGTCAAAAGTGATTTTACCTGGCGCGATGTTGAGATACCTGTTATACTGTTCTGTTAGCATTTCTGCTATTTTTTCTATTTTATCAACCACTTAGAGAAAACCATCTTGAAAGCGATGCCATCACTGGAACACGTAGTAGAAGATAGCTTGGGCAATACCTCCAACGACGGTGAATCCCGGCTGAAACTCCTCATCTCCAAAGGGAAGGAACAGGGCTTCCTAACCTATCACGAGGTAAATGATCACCTGCCTGACGATATCGTCGATCCGGAGCAGGTCGAAGACATTATCAACATGATCAATGACATGGGCATAGAGGTTCATGAAACTGCCCCTGATTTGAGCCTAGTCATGACGGAGAAGACCGAAAGCCCGGATGAAGACGCCGCTGCGGAAGCGGCAGCCGCAATTCTTAGTGTGGATAATGAATTCGGCAGGACTACAGACCCGGTTCGTATGTATATGCGGGAAATGGGTACGGTTGACCTCCTCACCCGTGAGGGCGAGATAAAGATCGCAAAGCGAATCGAAGAGGGTCTGAACCAGGTACTGACCGCCCTTTCCCAGTTTCCAGGCAGCATCGACACACTGTTAATAGCGCATGCCCAAGTCGAGAAAGACGAAATCAAACTGGCAGATGTGCTAACTGGTTTCACCAACCAGGACGACTACCAGCAATCTGCGGCTCAGCCGGTTACTTCGACCGTGGATCGTGCCGCACCCAGTGCCGATAACGATGATGAAGAGGAAGATGAGCTCCAGGACAGTTCAGACAGCGATCCTGCGGAAGTTTCCATCGATCCCGAGGAAGTCAGAAAGCACATCAAGCAACTTGCCGACCAACACAAGAAACTGATTCGGGCTATTCCGAGAAACGGCCGGGGCAACAAAAAAACTCTGGCTCTGCAGGACAAGCTCACCGAGCTTTTCATGGAACTTAAGCTTGCCCCAAAATTCATCGACGAATTGACTGTCAATCTCAATACGCTGATTGACAGTATCCGCTCCACGGAAAGAAACGTGATGAAACTTTGCGTTAAGGACGCCAAGATGCCGCGTAAGGATTTCATCAACCAGTTTCCAGGTAATGAAACTAATACCAACTGGGTCACGGGTCTGATGAAAACCAGAAAAGCCTGGGTCGGGAATCTCGGTGCAATTCAGGCGGAGGTTGTCAGAAACCAGTCCAGACTGGCTCAGATCTTCGATAACAACTTGCTTACCATACCGGAGATAAAAGAAATCAACCGAATGGTTTCTATCGGTGAGGCAAAGGCGCGGCGGGCAAAAAAGGAAATGGTCGAGGCGAACCTTCGTCTCGTGATCTCCATCGCCAAGAAATACACCAATCGTGGCCTCTTGTTTCTTGACTTGATCCAGGAAGGGAATATTGGGCTGATGAAGGCGGTGGATAAATTTGAATACCGCAGGGGATACAAGTTTTCCACCTATGCTACCTGGTGGATCCGGCAGGCTATAACACGTTCCATCGCTGATCAGGCTCGAACTATCCGTATACCGGTGCACATGATCGAAACCATCAACAAGCTGAACCGTATCTCCCGCCAAATCCTTCAGGAACTCGGACGCGAACCGACCCCAGAGGAACTTGCCGTGAGGATGGAAATGCCGGAGGACAAGGTGCGAAAAGTCTTGAAAATCGCCAAGGAGCCAATCTCCATGGAGACCCCTATTGGGGATGACGACGATTCTCATTTGGGTGACTTTATCGAGGATTCCAATACTCAGGCACCGGCGGATTCAGCCGGATTCGAAGGCCTCCGCCGGGCGACAAAAACCGCGCTTGAAGGACTTACCCAACGTGAAGCGAAGGTGCTGCGCATGCGCTTTGGTATAGAAATGAACACCGATCACACACTGGAAGAAGTCGGGAAACAATTTGATGTCACCCGTGAGCGGATCCGCCAGATCGAGGCCAAGGCCCTGCGCAAATTGAGGCACCCAAGCCGCTCGGATGAGCTACGAACATTTCTGGATTCATAAATATCAGAATAATGGGTACGTAACTTCCGGAATACTTACTCTTGATTTCCTGATCGCTGCCCTTATAATCCGCACTTCATTCAAGCAGTAGCCGGCGCCGAAGAGCGATCACGCGGCAACGGTATTTGTGTATTGGTTCTATAGAACGGGCCTGTAGCTCAGTTGGTTAGAGCAGTGGACTCATCAGTAATGGTGCGTTCATACCGAGAGGTATGAAATGAACGGGATGAATTCAGGGAACCCTTAGCAACTCAGTTGATGGGAACCCTGAGCCAAGCCGGAGGTACACCTCCGGAAGGTGCAGAGACTACCTGGGAACTTGAGTGTTCTTAATCACAGGCTGGAGCGTCCCGCTCCCCAGCGACTCCGGTTGCGGGAGATGAGATAGTCCACTCCTGCCAGAAATGGCAGGACAGAGTGAATCCATTGGTCGTAGGTTCGAGTCCTACCGGGCCCACCATTTACTTTTCGCTCGATTGAATCGAAGAGTACGCACCTATCGACACTTACCAGTGAATAAGAATAGCTTGTATACTTCTTCAGGAAGGTTACCTGTTGCACCTACGACAGATCCCAGGATTTGCACAGGGTAATCGTCATAATTGCGAGATAGAAACCATTGCATGTCAGATCTCAGACAAAATCCCAGAATCCCCGAAAATGCGGATGTCTCAGTCAGGATCGAGTCCTCACCTGAGGCGAGAAATCTTGAAGGCAGGGTTTTTATCTCGAACTCCATCGATATTTCATTGGGCGGCCTGCAGATAACTGTGGAATTTCCGATTCCGGTGGACGCATCACTAGAGCTGAAAGTCACTTTTCATTCCTCTTCCAAAACATATTGGCACAAGGGCATTGTTATCTGGGATGATGAACTGGACAGTCACGGGAAGGAATATAAAATGCACAGGGTCGGAGTGGAATTCAATACCCTGGATAACCCACAATTTTTTGCCTGGCGGGCGGCCATATCCGAGTTGTTGAATAAATCCACGGATACAGGATCTTCCTAATCCGGTCACAAAAGCGGACTGGAATCGATGCTGGGTGTGCGTGTGCATCCAGTGGATTTCGATTACAGCATCATCTGAAGGAGGGAAACAACTTGAGAATCATCCTGACCCTAGGTCTCCTACTATTTTTCCAGGTACAGGCAGCCAGCCCGGGAGCGATCCATGCCAGCGAGGGGATGGTGGTATCACGATCCGCTCTGGCCTCAACCGCCGGGGTGGAAATTATGAAATCTGGCGGAAATGCCATTGATGCTGCCGTCGCCACTGGCTTTGCCCTGGCAGTCACCTACCCTTCCGCAGGAAACCTGGGGGGAGGTGGCTTTGCCGTTATCCAGTTGCAGGATGGCACTGTGGTTACACTGGACCACAGGGAAACCGCACCCGGTCACGCCAGTCGCGATATGTATCTCGACAAAGACGGCACAGTGATACAAGGATTGTCGCGACAAAGCCATGCTTCCTCCGGTGTCCCTGGAACCGTTGATGGACTGCTGACCCTGCTGGAAAAATACGGCACAAAAACCCGACGGGAGGTCATGGCAACTGCCATCCGGCTGGCGCGCGAAGGTTTTCCACTTTCGCGGGACATGACCGAGCAGTTTGCCGGCGTCCTTGGTTTTATGCAGGACCACCCGACATCTCACAAGGTCTTCAGCAATAATGGACAGGCCTACCGCGAAGGAGATCTCTGGAAGCAACCCGATCTGGCGGATACGCTGGAAATAATTGCCGAAAAAGGACGTGATGGTTTCTATAATGGCAGGATTGCAGAACTCATCGTTGCGGAAATGCAGCGTGGCAACGGCCTGATATCCCTGCAGGACCTCACGAATTACCGATCAGTCTGGCGCGAGCCGGTGCATGGGACTTACCGAGGCTATGATATCTGGGGTATGCCGCCACCATCCTCTGGCGGTGTATTGGTCGTGGAGATGCTGAACATGCTGGAACCCCATGACCTGGCCGGTATGGGCTGGGGCAGCGCCGCTGCCGTGCACGTGCTGATAGAATCGGAGCGTCGTGCCTATGCAGATCGATCCGAATATCTTGGAGATCCTGACTACTACCCCGTCCCGGTATCGAAGTTGATCGCCAAGGATTATGCACGCCAGCGCTTTAGCGACTTTCGTGCAGATCAGGCGAGCAACAGCGCTACCATCACACCCGGCAAATGGTCGGAAGAAAGTATCGAAACCACGCACTTTTCAACCATGGATGCCGCAGGTAATGCGGTTGCCCTGACAACGACTTTAAACAGCAGCTTCGGGAACCGGATCGTGGTCACGGGTGCCGGTTTTTTGCTGAACAACGAAATGGATGATTTTTCCATCAGGGAAAACACGGCCAATCAGTATGGTCTACTGGGTCGGGAAGCGAACTCTATCGAGGCCGGCAAGCGGATGCTGAGTTCCATGTCACCCACCATCGTCAGCAGGGAGGGGAAACCCTACCTGATAACCGGCTCCCCGGGCGGCTCAACCATCATCACCACCGTACTCCAGGTCATTGTCAACGTGATCGATCACAAGATGGGGATCGAGGATGCCGTTGCCCTGCCCAGGTTTCACCACCAATGGCAGCCCGACGGTGTCATCTATGATCCCTTTGCCATCTCACCCGACACTCTCGCGATCCTGGGGAAAATGGGACACAAGGGATTCCGCAATTTTCCCTTCGGCGGTGGGCTCGGCGATGCCAACTCCATTCTGGTCAAAGAAGGGGAATTGCTCGGTATGAAAGACCCACGCAACGAGGGCCTGGCAGTAGGCTACTAGATAGCCATCGGATGATGCAGGTCCTGCTCATCGATGCATTGAACCTGATCAGGCGCCTCTATGAGGCACTGCCCCATGGTCCGGATACCATACATCCGGACAACATGGACAATGCCGCACACACCCTTGAGCGTGTCCTGCGCCTGCATTCACCGAGTCACGCCTGCTGCGTGTTTGACAGTCGCGGCCCCACTTGGCGTCATGAGATATTCAGCGACTACAAGGCCAACCGCAAGGCCACGCCACGCCCCCTGCTGGAGGCGCTGCCCGGATTTTCCCAACGATTTCAGGACCTCGGTATCCGCTCGGTATCCGTACCCGGTTTCGAGGCGGATGACGTGATCGCCACCCTGGCCCAGGGGATCAGCCAAAGACATGGCCACGTCACCATCCTGTCGACGGACAAGGGTTATCTGCCACTGCTGGGAATACGGATCCGGGTTTATGATCATTTCAACCAGCAGACCTATTCACCGGAATCGGTACTGACTAAATACGGTGTCCGGCACGACCAACTTATCGACTACTGGGCGCTTGCAGGCGATCCAGTCAGTAACATCAAGGGGGTCCCTAAAATCGGGGCAAAGACCACCCAAAACCTGCTGCAGGAATTCGGTACGCTGGATGCCCTGTTTGAACATCCACCCGAGGGCGCTGTCGGTCGGCGGATCCTGGAACACCGCGACGCTCTGGAGCTCTACCGCCGGCTGCTCCAGCTCCGAACCGACCTCACTGTGGGGCTCAACCTGAAGGAACTGCGATACCCCACCAAGTCAGCCTGATTTTCTCCTTGAAAGTTCTCCGAAGGTACTCTTATACTCCAAGGTTCCCATGGCGGACTTTTCAGAAAATACGTTCTGGCAACGGGCCATCGCCCTGGTGGACATGAATGCCTTCTTCGCCTCGATAGAGCAACGCGATAATCCGGCGCTCTACGGCAGGCCCGTGGCCGTCACCAACGGGCTTACCGGTACCTGCATCATCACCTGCTCCTACGAAGCCAGGGACTGCGGCATCCACACTGGAATGCGTATCCGGGAAGCCCTCCGGCTCTGCCCGGTTCTGCTGGTACAGCGACCGGCCAACCCGGAACGCTACGCCAGGGTATCCAGCAACATCATGGCGGCCCTGCAGGACATCAGCCCTGACATGGAGGTCTTTTCCGTGGATGAGGCTTTCCTGGACGTCACGCGCTGCCAGCGGCTCTGGGGATATCCCGTGCAGATTCAAACAGAGGGTGTTCCAGGCCTCTGGGGTACGCTGCTCGGTGGGCATGAGCGGGGACAAAACCACCGCCAAATACGCCGCTAAGCTGCAGAAACCCGACGGGCTCACCCTGATCCCGCCTTGGCAGGCACGGGAACGACTGCGGAATGTCCCGGTTACCGGGCTAGGTGGTATTAACCAGGGAATCGGCGCTTTTCTGGCCGACCGTGGCGTCTTTACCTGTGGCGATATGGACAGGATACCTATCAGTACACTGGGGCAGCGTTTCGGCAATCCCGGCCGCCGTATCTGGTACATGTGCCGCGGCGAGGATCCGGACAAGGTCCAGGGGCATATCCATCCCCCGAAATCCGTCGGTCACGGGAAAGTGATGCCGCCGGATACCCGGGATAATGATCTGATCTTCATGCACGCACTGCACCTCAACCGGGCACTGGATCTGATCAATGAACGTTTCGGCGAATTCACCATCGCCCCGGCGAAACTATTGCACCGCTCCGATATGCCGAATGTCATCGCACCGGCCTGGAAGCCCTACGGCCACCGGCAGACCATCCCTTCCACCCGGCCGCAACGACGCCGGGATACGTCCGGAAAGGTGCATGATATGGATTGGTGAAACCTCCGCTAAAAGTTTTTTATATCAGGGAGCAAGTCGCTGCATCACCCAAGCACGGTCTCCCGAAAGCGCATAACAGATCCGGTCATGCAACCTGCTCTCCCTTCCCTGCCAGAATTCGATGGTTTCCGGTTTTACGCGGTAACCAATCCATTCGGTGGGGCGTGGTACGGGTCGGTCGCCGTACATCACCTCGAGTTCTCCCATTCTTTCATCAAGAACTTTCCTGCCTGTAATTACACTGCTTTGTTTCGCGGCCCAGGCACCCAGTCTGCTGGCATATGGACGTGATTGGAAATACTCATCTGCTTCGGTATTACTGACGTGGCTTACTACCCCGGCGATTCGCACCTGGCGATCCAGCACAGGCCAGTAAAACAGCAGGGATGCCCTGGGGTTTTCCGCCAGTTGCCGGCCTTTCGGACTGTCTGCATGGCTGTAAAAAACAAATCCGTCACTATCATAATCCTTCAGCAGGACTATCCTGACAGAGGGCATCCCATCGCTGCCGGCGGTAGCCAGTGACATGGCATTGGGCAGGTCGATGCCTGCCGTTCTCGCTTCCTCAAACCAGCGGTGGAACTGCTCAACAGGATCGGCGGACATTTCCGCCTCTGTCAGCGAGGCATACAGGTATTCACGCCTAATTACAGAGATATCCTTGTTCATGGAAATTATCGTTAGATGGTTATAAATACCCGATTCCGGGCGATGGCGATGATACAGAAGAACACCAGCCACGCCCCGGTCAATGATAACACTCTGTGCCGTTTAGTTCTGCCGTATCGGAGGGCGATCGCACCAAGCAGGATATACAAGAGAAGCCCACCCAGTTTGAGTAGCAACCATGGCTGCATGAATACCCCGTTATAAAACACCAGGACAAGAGAAACCCCACTCGCCAGCAGCAGCGCATCAATGACATGCGGGACAATTCTCACCACTTTGCGTCGCAGCAAGCTGTTGCCAGTGATCATCCAGTACCCCCGTAAACTGAATGTTATAAAGGTAAGCAAAACGCAGGCCAAGTGTATGGATTTCAAATGGATATACCAGTGCATACTGTATACTATACCTCGCTACGCTACGGCATGATGATTGGATCAATCGCATGCCTGCTTGGATTATAATCACTGGCAACCGCTTACGGGATCAGGAAAATGACCGACAAGCAATTACAGGAAAAGCTTGAAAAACTGCGCCATGAGGTAGACCGAGTCGCCGGTGATGATCCCGGAGCCAGGGAACAACTGGACCGGCTGATTCGCGAGATCGAGAAACGGCTGGCACTTCCGTCTGATTCTGAACTCCATGACAACCTGTTGCTTGGGCTGAAGGATACCATCAGCCAGTTCGAAACCGACCATCCCCGTGCCACGGCGATACTCAATGACATCATGGTGCTGCTGAGCAACGTGGGAATTTAATCGTACCGCCAAATAGCAGTAACCCTGGACAAATGTTCGCGGTCAGAGGGCTTCTTTTCCCGAAGCTGGTCGCTTTTTTTTATCACTAGATATCTTCATAAATATCGGCAACCGGCCAACCACAATACGGGAAGATGCCAGGTTTGGCGCCATATCAAGGTACAATTTTCTTACCCCACCAATTTTTGTCCGAGCATACCGATAAAAAACCCCAGCGACGCCCCTAATGCCGGACTCCAGTCTTTCCCCGTATGAGACATCGGGGCGATATCCTGAAATGTCAGATATATGATACCCCCTCCGGCGAAAAGCATAAGCGCGGCAATTGCTGACGGATGGTTGTGAAGTAAATGGAATCCCAAACAAGAAGCAATCATGCCGGATAAGCTCAGGGGTAATAATATTAATAAAGACTTGTTTGGAGAAAATCCATTTTTCACCAATTCTTTAAATGAATTAAATCCCTCCGGCAAATTCTGTAATCCTATGAATATTGCTAACAATAACCCCAAGTCTTTATCATGGGCGAAAACTGCCCCCAGCGCTATTGCCTCCGGAATGAAATCAATCATCATAGCCATTAACTGGGAAACGGCCGTCCCGCTCCTTCCAATTTTCCTGACAAGAAGAAAAAATGCAAATGCGCCTGACAAAAAAAATACTGCAATATAAGGAATTGAAAGCGATTCAATACCACGAGGCACCAAGACAAATGAGACAGCAGCAACCAGCACTCCTCCCCCGAATGCAATCATTGCGTGAAGTATGCGTTCTTTGTATTTACTATCCGGGAAGCTGTCTAATCTTGATAACCCTCCGCCTATTAGGATGGTTATCCCGGATGTAAACGCGTAAAGGCTAACTGTTAAATATTCCGAAGTTATTATTATTTCTCCTGGTTAATCCCATCCAGAAAAAAGCAACGTGCTACTGTACAACATCCGGTTAAAACCCAGCTGACAAACACCGTACTAAAAGTTTTACAAGATAAATTTGCAATGTCGGTTTACATCTCCCAGAAAAGCGGCCTCGTTTTCAGGGTTGTTGAAATGCTTTGCAGCCTGAGCCGCCAGATTGATACTTTTGTATTCAATCTGGCGAGACTCAAAATAATAGGAGGCTGCGCCTAGTGAACATGGATCAGTGCTGATGGCTTTCATGATCATGATTTTCTGCAGTGTCCTCCGGCATCTGGCTTTCCGTTTCATGGTGTATGTCATCAGTTGCCGAGTGTATTTGGGAACCTTCGTCCTGATGACCGGCATCTTCCTGCAACGCCGTCGTATCCACATTATGGTCATTATCAACCGGCGTGGAGTGGTCATGTGAAGCATGGCCATGCTCACCGGATTCGTTCTGCGGAAGGGAAATAACACCTATACCATGCCGGTAAACAACCTCGGCACCTCTCCAGGCAGTGCTTCCCAACATCATGCCGGCAAGCAGAAGCGTACCAAGAAAGATGTACCCGGGCTGTGACCGACTCCTTACACGCCATAAGGAATAAACAGACAAAACAATAAACAACGCCAATGTCGCCAATGCCCAGTTCCTGTGGTCCGTCATTGCTGCATGTGAGAGGGTACTGTTGTGCACCACGCTGTTATAGGCAAACCACCCGGCGATGGCGGTAATAATTCCGAACCCTGTGCCAAGCCAGAGATCCCAACGTGCCAATATTTCAAACTGTTGCTTGATCCTTCCTTCAGGCAAGAATGGATAAAGAATATGGAAACCAACAGTAAGACTCAATAATGCAACAGTAAAGTGCACAAATACCGGGTGCCAATTAGGGATGATTTCAAACATAGTTAATTACCTCACTTAATCCCTTCCGCCTGCGAAGGTTCCATTCCTTGACCAGTGCATAGATGGCCGGAATCACGATCAGCGTCAGTGCGGTGGATGACACCATACCGCCCACCATGGGTGCGGCGATGCGCCTCATCACCTCGGAACCGGTACCACTGCCCCACATGATGGGCAAGAGGCCGGCCATGATGGCCACCACGGTCATCATCTTAGGACGTACCCGCTCCACCGCGCCTTCCATCACCGCCGCATAAAGGTCGGCCACGGCAAACGGCTTGCCCTCGGCATCCCGCTGCGCCTTGAGGGCCAGGTAAGCGTGATCAAGATAGATCAGCATGACGACGCCGGTTTCTGCCGCCACCCCGGCCAGCGCGATAAAACCGACCGCCACCGCCACGCTCATGTTGTAGCCCAGCCAGTGCATGAGCCAGACCCCGCCCACCAGCGAGAACGGCACCGACAGCATAACGATCAGCGTCTCCGTCAAGCGGCGGAAATTAAGGTAAAGCAGCAAGAAGATGATCAGCAAGGTCAGCGGCACCACGAGCTTGAGGCGCTCCTTGGCACGCTCCATGTACTCAAACTGGCCGCTCCAGGTGATGTAGTAGCCAGGCTGGAATTTGACCTGGTCGCGCACCGCCTGCTGTGCGTCCGCCACATAGTTGCCGATGTCGCGTCCGCGGATGTCGACGAAGATATAAGCCGACAGCAGCGCGTTCTCGGTACGGATGCTGGGTGGCCCTTTTTCCAGGGAGATATGCGCCAGTTGGCCGAGCGGGATCAGCATCCCGCCCATGGTCGGCACCAGCACCTGGCGAGCAATAGTGACCGGATCGGAGCGCAGCTCGCGCGGATAGCGCGTAATCACGCCGAAACGCTCCCGACCCTCCACCGTAGTAGTGATCAATTCTCCGCCGAGTGCGCTGCCGATGACATCCTGCAAGTCACCGACCGCCAGCCCATAGCGTGCCAACGCCTGCCGATCAGGGTCGATGACGAGATAGTAGCCACCCGTGATGCGTTCGGCATAGGCGCTGGTGGTGCCCGGCACGGCCTTGACCACGGCCTCGATTTCCTTGGCGAGTTTTTCCATCTCCCCCAAATCGCGCCCGAACACCTTGATACCGATGGGCGTGCGGATACCGGTAGAAAGCATGTCGATGCGGGCCTTGATCGGCATGGTCCAGGCATTGCTCACGCCCGGGATTTGGACCGCCTGGTCCAGCTCCGCAATCAGCTTGTCAATGGTCATCTCGGGGCGCCACTCTGCCTCGGGTTTGAGATTGATCACTGTCTCG
The DNA here is from genome assembly GCA_001801825.1 of Gammaproteobacteria bacterium RIFCSPLOWO2_02_FULL_56_15. Taxonomy (GTDB): domain Bacteria; phylum Pseudomonadota; class Gammaproteobacteria; order Eutrophobiales; family Eutrophobiaceae; genus 2-02-FULL-56-15. Next base: position 28,534 of record MGYR01000135.1, read on the forward strand.
AACATTTCCAACGGCGCCGGGTCGGTAGCCGTATTGGCACGACCGGCCTTGCCGAATACCGAGGTGACTTCCGGAAAATTCTTGATGATCCGGTTCTGGGTCTGCATGATCTCGGCGGCCTTGGTCACGGAAAGCCCCGGCAAAGTGACCGGCATGTAGAGCAACGTGCCTTCGTTCAGCGTCGGCATGAACTCGCTGCCAAGCCGGTTCAGCGGGTACACAGTCACTCCCAGCACCACCAACGCTGCGAAGATAGTAAATTTTTTCCAGCGCATCACCCCGGCGATGATCGGCCGGTAGAGCCAGATCAGCAGCCGGTTTAACGGGTTCTTGCGTTCGGGCATTATCTTGCCGCGAATAAACAGTAGCATCAGCACTGGCACCAGTGTCACCGACAGAAACGCCGCACCCCCCATGGAAAAAGTCTTGGTGTAGGCCAGCGGCTGGAACAAACGGCCCTCCTGTGCTTCCAGCGTGAATACCGGCAGGAAGGAAACAGTGATGATCAACAAGCTAAAGAACAGCGCCGGCCCGACCTCGCGGCAGGCGTCGATCATCAACTGGACGCGCGGCGCGCCCGGTGGCGCCCGCTCGATATGCTTGTGCGCGTTTTCGATCATGACTATGGCGGCATCTACCATGGCGCCGATGGCAATGGCGATACCGCCCAGGCTCATGATGTTGGAATTGAGGCCCAGCCAACGCATCAGGATGAACGCGATCAACACACCCACCGGCAGCATCAGGATAGCCACCAGCGCACTGCGCACGTGCAGCAGGAACAGCACGCACACCAGCGCAACAACAACACTTTCCTCGATCAGCGTTGTTTTGAGATTTTCGATGGCGCGGTGGATCAGATCAGAGCGGTCGTACACCGTTTCCACCGTAACGCCATCCGGCAGGCCGGAGGCGATTTCGGCAAGCTTTTGCTTGATGTTGTGGATGACATCGAGCGCGTTCTGTCCGTAGCGCGCCATGGCGATGCCGGCCACCACTTCGCCTTCGCCATTAAGCTCAGTCAGCCCGCGCCGCTCGTCCGGCGCCAGCTCTACCCGCGCCACGTCGCGCAGCAATACTGGTGTGCCCTCGTCGGCCTTGACCACCAGGCTTTCCAGATCGCCAATACCACGCAGGTAACCCTTGCCCCGTACCATATATTCGGTCTCGGTCATTTCCACCACGCGCCCGCCAACATCGCGATTACTGTCGCGGATCACCTGCGTAATGCGGGCCGGCGAAACACCGTAGGCTTGCAGCTTGAGCGGGTCAAGCACCACCTGGTACTGCTTGACAAAACCTCCCACGCTGGCCACTTCGGCCACGCCGTGCGCCTTGCTCAATTGGTAGCGCAGATACCAGTCCTGGATTGCCCGCAGTTCTTCCAGCGTGCGATTTTTGGCCAGCACCACGTATTGATAGACCCAGCCGACACCGGTGGCATCAGGACCCAGGGTCGGCGTGATACCACGCGGGAGGGTCCCACTGACGGAATTAAGGTATTCCAGGACGCGCGAGCGCGCCCAGTAGATATCGGTACCGTCTTCGAAAATGATGTAGACAAAGCTCGCACCGAAGAACGAAAAGCCGCGCACTACCTTGGACTTCGGCACCGACAGCATGGCCGAGGTGAGCGGGTAGGTGACCTGATCCTCCACCACCTGCGGCGCTTGCCCGGAGTACTCGGTATAGATGATGACTTGCACGTCTGACAGATCGGGTATGGCATCCACCGGCATCTTGTACACGGCATAGACGCCCGCACCAACCACGAACAGGGTAGCCAGCAACACCAGAAACACATTGCGTACCGACCATTCAATGATGCGCTCCAGCATGTCAGTGCCCCTCGTGGCCCGTATCCGTTACCGGAGCAGCCATGTCGGGCACGGCGGGGTTGCCTGCGGCCTGATCTTCATGCTGGCCGAAACTGCTGAACGCCGCCGTAAGATTACTCTCTGCGTCGATCAGGAAATTCGCCCGCACTACCACGTTCTCGCCCTCGCCCACTCCTTGCAGCACCTCGACATAACCATCGCTCCGCACTCCGATTTTTACCGCGCGCGGTTCGAACAGACCTGCGTCGAGTTGCACCAGCACTACCTGGCGCGTGCCGCTGTCGATCACGGCCGAATCCGGCACCGTCAGTACTGGGCTTTTGCCCCCTCCTGCCTCCAGTTGCAGGCTGGCATACATATCGGGCTTGAGCATGCCGCCAGGATTATCCAATTCCACCCTGACCGGCACGGTGCGGGTCACAGGCGAGAGCGTGGGATATATATAAGCGACCTCGCCGCTGAATTCCTTTCCGGGATAGGCATCGACACTGATTTTAACTTTGTCACCAATACTTACATAGCCAAGATCCTGCTCAAACACATCTGCGATTAGCCACAGCCGCGCAAGATCAGCGATCAGGTAAAGCGGATCTCCTGGCATAAAATGCATCCCCAGCACGGCAGTTTTTTCCAGCACCACACCGTTGGCGGGCGAATACAGGGTGATGGTGCTGGTTGCCTTACCCTCGCTCTGCAGTCCTTTCAGTTCACTATCAGAAATATCCCAGTTGCGCAGGCGCTGCAGCGCGCCTTCCGCCAGATGCTCCATCCCTGTCTGCGATTCCTCAGTACCGCTGTTCAGGGCTTGCTTGCCTTGCCAGGCGATCAGGTATTCCTCTTTTGCCGAAATCAGTTCCGGACTGTAGATCTGCATCAATGGCTGACCGCGTTGCACCGGCTGGTTGGTCGCGTTCACATAAAGATCCTCGATGTGACCCTCGAACTTGGTGGTCACCGTATGCAGGAGTCGCTCATCCACCTGGAACTTGCCTACGGCGCGCACCGTCCTGGTCATTTTGCGCAACGTCGCAACCTCGGTCCTCACGCCCAGCTTCTGCACCTTGTCCAGGCTTATTTTCACCTGGCCGGACTGCGTCGACTCACCCTCGTAGACCGGGATGTAATCCATACCCATGCTGTCCTTTTTCGGCTCCGGTGATGTATCTGGTAAACCCATCGGATTGCGGTAGTACAACACCCTGCGCTGCGTGTTGCCCGAGGCAGGAGCGGTCGCACCCGGCAATTCGTCTGCATAGACCGGGATGTAGTCCATGCCCATGCTGTCCTTTTTCGGCTCGGTCGAGGTGTCGGAAAGGCCCATCGGGTTGCGGTAATAGAGGATTTTTCTCTCAGCAGGCACGAATGTATCTGCCGACTTTTCAGCCAAGGGCTGGCCTGCCTGCTTCATTCCCCACCAGTAGCCTCCTCCCGTCGCAACAACACCGAACAATGCCAGTGCAATCCAGATTCCTGGTCGATTCATAACTCTTCTCCAATCAGTTTTTCAATCTCTGCCAAGTGCATTTCCTGCTCTGCCTGCGCCCTGATCTGATCCTGTTTGGCATGCCAGATGGCACGCTGCGCTTCGAGCAGTGTAGTGAAATCCACCTTGCCGTTTTCATATCCCGCCAGAGCCGAGTGCAAGGTTAGATTGGCCTGTGTCAACAGGGTATTGGTGAGCAGATGTTCCTGATCCCTGGCCGCTTCGTAGGCTGCAATAAATTCCTGCAGTTCACCCATCACATTATTGACTATAGACTGCTGGCGCTCTCTGGCGGCAGCCAGCATGGCGCCTGCCTCCGCTTCCTGGGCGCTGCGGGAATCGAACCGGATCGGAATGTTGACCTCTACCATCGCTTCCCAACCGTCGATGCTGCTGCCGCGCTGGGTTGTCGCAATCCCAAAAGTCACGTCGGGATAGCGGTTTTTCTCTACCAGATTCCGGTTGGCCTCGGCCATTGTGATTTGCACATCCTGGGTTCGTAGCAACGGATTATTGCGCTGCGCCTTTTCCCGCAACAAATCCGCATCGAATATTTCCGGAGACAGACGGCGCAGTATTTGAGGATCTGCCAGCGGTGCGTGCTGTGGCCGCCCGGTCATCGCATTCAGCCGTGCCCGGGCCTTCTTCTGCTCGGCTTCCAGCGTAATGATTTCAGAACGCAACAATGTTTTCTCGACCTGTGCCCGGATCACATCCTGTTGCGGCACCAGCCCGTTGGAATAACGCACCTGGGCGATGGTCTCAATTTCCTGCAACAGTGCCAGAATTTCTTCGTTGAGCTTTTGCAAGCTGTATGGTTGATAGAGCTGTGCATAGGCAATTTTTATCTGGGAATGAATTTCGGCAAGCAAGGCCGCTCTACGAGACTTTGTCTCATCCAATCCCGCTGTCGCAATTACGGTGCGCAGATCACGTTTGCCCCAGAGCGGAAAATTCTGCATCAATGTGTACTTGGTTCCACCCACCTCGCTGGGCAGCACATTGAACCCGTTCGGTGCAGCCGGTCCGGCAAAATCCATCAACTCGATGCGCAGCATCGGATCAGGTAATGCACCTGCAGGCACGATACGGCTCTGTGCGGCCTCGATTTCAAAACGCATGACACTAAGTTCGGGATTATGCGCATCGGCCCATTGCAGCAGTTCCCCCACTTCGATGCCGATAGGTGTTAAATCAGAGAATTCATCCGCTTTCACCGACCCTGATTGCTTTGCAAACACTAGTAGCAGATAGACTAGGATTAAAGTTTGTTTATTCGTTTTCATGATTTCACCTGATTATGTCGGCACATCCAGATGCTATGGATGCAGGAACATATTGACTTCAGTGCACTTCAAATATCCTTACATTGAGAAAAGAATCCGGGTCGTTCTCAAATTTTTCCTGGCAAGTTCGCGAACAAAACAATCTTTTCATATTGCCTGGTCCAAAGATAATTTATCGGGATTGCTGAAGTCTGGACTCCTATAATGCCGCCCGCTTTAGTCTCAATGCATTGGCAACAACCGAGAGAGAACTGAAACTCATGGCAACTGCGGCAATCATCGGTGACAACAGCATTCCGAATACCGGATAAAGTATACCGGCTGCGATCGGCACACCGAGAGCGTTGTAGATAAATGCAAAGAATAGGTTCTGCCGTATGTTTCTCATGGTGAGCCGGCTGAGTTTGCGCGCCCTGGCGATGCCGCGTAAATCACCCTTTACCAGTGTTATGCCCGCACTTTCCATGGCTATGTCCGTACCGGTACCCATCGCAATCCCGACCTCGGCCTGGGCCAGTGCAGGGGCATCATTTATCCCGTCACCCGCCATGGCTACGATGCGTCCTTCTGACTGTAACTTCCTGATCACTCCCACCTTTTGCTCCGGCAGAACTTCGGCCACCACCTCATCAATCTCCAGCAATTTTGCGACTGCCTCTGCCGTTTTCCGGTTGTCTCCGGTCAGCATGATTACTTTTATTCCTTCTGCATGCAGGGCTTTAATTGCCGCTGGTGTGGAGGATTTGATCGGATCCGCCACACTGATAATACCGGCGGGACGTTGATTGATTGAGACAAACATAACAGTATGTCCAGCTTGCCTCAGGCTATCAGCCTGGTCGCGTAAACAGTCAGAGCTTATAGAAAGTTCCTCAAACAATTTTGCATTACCTACCGCCACATGATGCCCGTTAACCATCCCACTGACACCTTTACCGGTCAGTGACCGGAAATCGTTCACCTCTGCGAGGTGTTTTTCCTTGTTTTCCATGCTGGCAACAATCGCCTCGGCAAGTGGATGCTCACTACCGCGTTCCAGACTTGCAACCAGCTGCATCAATGTAACTTCATCAAATCCCGGTTCAACAAGCACACTCATTAATCGTGGCCTGCCTTCAGTCAGTGTTCCTGTTTTATCGACTACCAGTGTGTCTATTTTCCCAGTAACTTCGAGTGCCTCGGCATTCTTGATCAGAACTCCATGCACCGCTCCAAGTCCGGTACCTACCATGATCGACATGGGTGTCGCCAGCCCCAGTGCGCAGGGGCAGGCAATTATCAACACAGCGACCGCATTGATAGTTGCATATGCCAGACGGGGTTCCGGCCCCCAGACCCACCACAACAAAAAAGTAGCACAAGCTACAACAATTACAGCAGGCACAAAGTAGCCGGCAACCTTATCCACCAGTTTCTGGATCGGCGCCCTGCTGCGTTGTGCCTCAGCGACCAGGCGCACAATTTGTGCCAGCAAAGTATCACTACCGACCCGCTGCGCCTCCATGACCAGGCTACCGGCGCCATTGATTGTTGCTCCAATCAGATTATCATCAACCTGTTTGCCAACCGGGATGGGTTCGCCGGTCATCATTGACTCATCGATGGAACTGCTGCCTTTGATCACAATACCATCTACTGGTATCTTTTCACCGGGACGTATCCGGAGTCTGTCCCCTGGGCGGACTTTCTCGACTGGAATATCTTCTTCAACCCCATCATCCCGTATCTGCCGTGCCGTTTTCGGGGCCAGTCCCAGTAACAATTTAATGGCAGCATTCGTCTGACTACGGGCCTTGATTTCCAGCACCTGTCCCAACAACACCAAAGCAGTGATGACTGCAGCCGCCTCAAAATAGACGGGGACGACACCCATTTCATTTCGCATAGATGCGGGGAAAATGCCCGGCAGTAACACCGCCACAAAACTATAGACCCAGGCTACACTTACACCCAGTCCGATCAGCGTAAACATATTCAGGTTACGTGTTACGATGGACAACCATCCCCGCTGAAAAAATGGCCAGCCGCACCAGAAGACCACTGGCGTTGCAAGGAGAAACTCAAACCACTGTCTTATCCGTGGGGAAATGATTTCGGCAATCATGTCCGGCCAAAACTCCGAACCCATGGCGCTGAATAATACCGGCAGTGCCAACGCCAGACTAACTCGCAGGCGGCGGGACATATCCATGAGCTCGGCATTGTCTTCTTCAACTTCCACCGTCCTGGCCTCTAGAGCCATACCGCACTTGGGACAACTTCCTGGGTGGTCCTGCAGTACTTCCGGATGCATCGGACAGGTGTACTCGGTCCTGGTGGCAACAGGGACCAAAGCCATGGATCCAAGGGCCATACCGCATTTTGGACAGGAGCCTGGCCCCTGTTGCTGGACTTCAGGATCCATGGGACAAGTGTAAACGACAGATGCATCAACCTGCCCGGCATGAATATGACCCTGATTATCGGGTTGTTGCTGGTGCAGAAAGGGATCGGGGTTACTGATAAACTTGCTGGAGCCATTCTTACAACAGGAACTGTGGTGCTTGTCTTCATGCTCAACCGTATGCATGGAATTATCCATACTATCTATACTGCATACAGGGTCTTTGAGGATATTCTCAAAATATTGATGAGGTGATTTCTCGAATTCACTCAAGCAGCTGCGACAGCAGAAAAAATAATCTTGTCCCCGGTATGTTGAGTGAAATTTACTACTCTCTCCAACCGTCATACCGCATACAGGATCCTGAAACAGGATTTTTACTTTAGATGATTCTTCCATGGCAATCAGGAACCCGGGTTAGAGTTAAATTTTCCTCAACTGGTAAATGCTGGTGATTCACCGGGCCATTTTCATGCTCACCGGATTCGCTATCTGGCACCTGTAAGTCTGTATCTTGATCATTAGCAACTGATGTCGGGTGATCATGTGATGTATGGTCATGATCTCCGGTTATACTCTGCGGGAATGACATGACACCAATACCATATAAAATGCACAAACATAGGATGCCAATAAGGTAAAATTAAAATCATAAATATCACTCCTGACCAGTCAGGGTCAGCGTCTGTAATATAATCAAGAGCCGGATGTGTATCGACCAGCGAATAACGAACTCCATCATGATTCGGTTCCGGATG
>MGYR01000136.1:0-5196 GCA_001801825.1 Gammaproteobacteria bacterium RIFCSPLOWO2_02_FULL_56_15
GCGTTATACCAACGCGGAGATCCTGGCGCTCTTTGAATAATGCCGGGATCATCTGATGCTAAGGGGTCAGACCTGACGTCTGGGTCTGCCCCCCCGATCTGCCGATACGGATTCACAGTTGTAATAAATTGCCTAAGCGATCTGGAACAGGCGCGGTTGACCAAGCAAATGGGTACTGCAAGAAGTTATTAGCGAACTACCTGAGCGCCACATAGCCAATGGGTTCGAGCAAACGGCGGTGGTTGAACCAGTCGACCCATGCCAGGGTGGCCTATTCCGTTACATCGTCAAATTCATGCGCCAGTTGTGAAAGTTGGGTGAGGTTTTGGTCAATAATCACCACAAATAGAACATATAAATCCAGGACAGCACAACTAGGCCGGCGCCTGTCATGATGCCGGACCATGCGCTCCAGCGGAGTAAGACGGATACCTCCGGGAATGTCTTCATCATGCCCCAAACGAGCTGACCACTCCACATAATAGCCAGCGCCAGCAGGGCAATGCGCAGCTCCGGCACCCATGCCAGTTCAACCCGTTCTGCTTTAAGCAAGGTCACGGTCAACGCGGACAACCCCAGGAATGCGTTGATCCCGGCGAGTGGTGTCAAACCGTAAGCAAGCCGCCAGGGAATTCCTCGCGTACCTAACAGCCACCCGGCCAGGCGCAGCATAAGCAGGAGCACGCCCCCGATTGTCACAGCCGTGCCGCAGATATACCCAAGAATCGAGAGGCCATCCAGCCAATTGAAGACGTCGTTGGTTTCAGGATAATGGGTCAGTACCCACCACGGAATGTTATCTTGCAGCAGCCCAAAGTCTTCATGCTCTATCAACCACTCGGCCAGGTACTGTTTCATGGCGACGAACCAGGGAGAAGCCGACCATTGAAAGGCGCCGGTAGCAATTCCCAGTATCCCGAAGATCAACAAGAGCGCTTCCGATCGCGAGAAGTCCTGCTCCCGTAACGACAGGATCTCCCGGTTGGGTGAGCGGACGTGTAAGGCCACGGCGCCGCGATGACCGCTGCAACGGCCGCACATGTGGCAGGTGCTGTTACCGATCATGTTGGGGATATTGATCAAAGTGGCGCAATCGACCGCCGCGGTGCGATGCGGGGCCGCACGCCAGGCCTCGCGATCCACCCGTAGATGGATTGGCGCCAGTCGTGACAGGATGGCGAATACTCCATTGGCCGGGCACAGATGCCGACACCATACCCGTTTGCCGCGACCGTAGACAAAACCTACCATCATTGCGGCCATGGTGGAGCCCCCCAGCACCACCAATGCGGCTTTGGGATATTCGTATACGCTTATCAACTGCCCGTAGAGTGTGGTCGTGGTAAAGGCCAAAAAGGGCCAGCCGGACCAGCGCAACCAACGCGGAATCGCCAGTCCCAGGCCATGGCGGCTGGCCCATTCCGACAAGGCGCCTTCCGGACACAATACCCCGCACCAGACTCGCCCCAGCAGCATCATGCTGACCATCACGAAAGGCCACCAGATGCCCCAGAACATAAATTGAGCGAACAGGGTGAGGTCCTCATAGAAGTGCACATAGTCCGTCGGCAGGGGAAGGAACGCCGGGTAAATCAACAGGCTCAGATATAACACGACCATCCCCCACTGCACACCGAGGATCGCGCCGCGGTGGCGCGCCAAGACATCCCCGAGGCCTGCCAATAAGGACTTGGAAGCAGGTTTGTTTAACCCTGCAATAATTCCATTCATCACATAATTAATTTTGCATTATACGCTTTGTTGAGTAACGGAAGTCCGGCGCAACAGGGCGATCACTCCGACCCAATAAGCGGCATAGACCAACAACAGCAGCAAGGCCGGATGTGCCCGATAGCCGGTCAGGGAGGCCACCAGACCACCAAACCGCGTGCTATCATCCAGGAGAAATGCACTATCCCATACCGGATCGATCAAAGGCGGCAACCAACCCATGCCGATCATGCGATCGACGCCATCCACCAGCAAGGCACTTGCCAACAGCAGCAACAGTAGTTCACTAACGCGAAAAAACACTTTCCAGGACAGGACACGGCTACTGCGTGTCAGCAACCAGAAGGTCAATACGGCCAATCCGAAACCCAGCCCGGCGCCGCCTGCAAACTGCATCTGCGCCATACCGGTCTGGGCCAACCCCGCGCCATAGAGAAACACCACCGTCTCCGCACCTTCGCGGCCGACCGCCAAGGCCGCCAGCATCGCCATTCCCCACCAGTTGGCGGCCTCCGTGGCGCGCTCCATGCCAGACTCCAACCCCTGTTTGAGAGTGCGGCCGTGCTTGCGCATCCAGAACACCATTTGCACGATCAATGCCGCTGCTATCAGCATGATGCCAATCTGGAAATAATCCAGTGCCGCACCGGCCAACTCGCTTTGCGCCTTCTGAATGATTCCCGCCAGTCCGAGCGCCAGACCGAGACCAGCCGCCACCCCACCCCAGAGGAAGCGCCATCCCTGTGCCGCTTCCTCGCGATGTCTCAACCAGGCGTAGAGGATGCCGATCACCAGCATCGCCTCCACACTCTCTCGCCAGACTATGAAAATGACGTTACTGATAACAAACTCCTTAATCTACTTGACGACGATTTGACCATTTGCGGTATCAGGATGAAATTCACCGAAAAAGGGATAGGTGCCCGGTTTCAATGGCGCAAACACCACGGCACGAGTCACTCCCTCCGCCAACACGGATTCCTTACGTAATTCCTTGCTCTCGAACTCCTCCGGACCCGGCCCGTGATTGGTGATGACGATCTTGAATCGCACCTTCGCGGGAACTTCGATGGTTTCCGGATCAAAGCGACCGTCTTTGATGTTCAGGGCGTAGACCGCCAGATCTGCGGCCCAACACGCACTGCCGACCCACGTACCGATTACTGCAAGCAACAGTACGCGCGTGCCCATCGAGTTCCATTTCATAGCTCATCCACCGGTTAATACATCAGTTGCGCCCGCAATCCATACGCCTTGACATCGGAAGCCGCATCGTTACCGCCAGGGTTGTGGATGTACTGCAGGTTGGCTGACAGCTCGAACTGGCGGTTGAGCCGGTAACGATAATAGACTTCCAACACATGCTCACTGCCATCCGCAACGTAACCATAATCCGCGATACCGTCGCCATCGCCATCAACGGTGAGAGATTCAAGTTCGAAATCATCAGAGATCTGCAGCAAGCCGAACGAAGCTCCCAGGGCATCAGCGCCTCTTCGCCAATAGCTGCCCCCGAACTCGACCCCTAATGTAAGCGCCTGATCGAAGGTCACCTTTCCTTCCGTCTGAATGCCATAGCGGGTATAGAGAGTGGTATAGTCGGCGACCTGCTGGTCCAGACTGATGCCGAAGCCAGCGTGTGCCGTTGCTGCCCCATCGAAGTTCTGGCCCCGGCCGTTGTGCCACCCGTACAGTCGGTAGGTGCCCGCCAGTCCACCGAAGATACGTTGCCCGGTTTCGGCCTGGGCGATCACAATGGGCGAGTCGAGGGAATCCATGAAACTGGCGCCCTCACTCGCACCGAATACGCCGAGCGAGACTGCGTACTGCTGAGGCTTGTAGGCGTCGTCAATGTAGGCCAGCCGGAACCCGGGTGTGAAACCAAACTCGTCCACGCCGATGTCACTACCAACATCCAATAAGGGATTATGGATGAAGGCCTGGTTCACGAAACCCCGCGTCTCATCATCGGCAATACGATTCTGATCGAAAAAAGCAAAGGGGTCCATTTTGCCGAAGTTGAGTTCCACATGGCGACGCGACAGGTCAGGATTCCCACTCAGTGGCAACGGCACATTAACTTGGTACCAAGCCTGAGCCAGCAGCACAGTGCTGTCTGATGCTTCCGAACCAGGTCGCTGGAAGCTGGAGGCATTGAGGGAAGCGAAAGCGCCGCCGGAATTTTCCAGACCCAAGCCCTGCCCCATGCGGAAATGAGTGAAGATAAAACCTTCTGCGTTGCCCAGACTGCCTGCCGGCAGACTGACCGTGGCGTCGGCACGGTAATTAAGTTCACTGTCTTTGTCGGTACCAGGGCCGGAACCCGACTGCCCCTGCGCCATCAGGGTAAGCCCCATCCCCGCGCTGATCCCTTCCAGGGCCTCGACGGTCCGGGCTGCCTGTCGGTAACTGTTCGCCTGTGATTCAACCGCCTTGAGTCGCGCTGCCACTTCAGGCTCTTCTTCGCTTATGTAGGGTTCCTGGAGAGAACGCTCGAGCTCGGCCTTTTCAGCCTCCAGTTTTTCTATCCGCTTTTCCATGTCCTCGAGCTTGTGCAGGATATCCTCTTCCGACACGGCCCAGGCAGTCGATACCTTGCCCAGACAGATTACTGCCAGAATCGCTATCGATACCACACGGCATGAGGATGAACTCGCCTCCAACATGGTTAATACCCCCCACGTTTACCGATGCCGGCATAGATGAAGTCAAACTCGACACTGAAGGTCTCGAACCAGGGACGCACACCCGTCTGACGATCGGTATGACGACCAAAGTGCATGCCTCCTGGATTCTCAGGGGCATTGGGGGGATAGATGGTGTACTTGACGTGATATTTACCCGGTCCCTGCAGCTTTACGTTATCACCGTAATGCGGACCGTCGTTGGCCACCATGGACATGAAATCACCACTAATGCTGTCACTGGCACCCTCTTTAGTTACCTCATAAGTAACATGCAAATAGGGGATCCATTCACCTTCTGCAAACCCATTGGCATTGATGTCCAGCGCCCGGATGTCGGCCTCCAGATGGACATCGGACTCTTCCGCGGGCCGCATCATGCCCTCAGGCTCCATGCGTACAGGCTGTAGATACACGGCGACAATCTCCATACCAAAGCGCTGTTCAGGGACGCCAATGGGATATTCGGCTGACTGCACCAAATGTGAAAAAAGTAATAGGCACCCCGTTAACATTGGACTAAGACATTGGATCAATTTCATGCAATCCCTCCTGTGCTGTAATAAGAACGATAATCATTCTTATTTTCATCTAAACATATATTAAAGCCCTAGTCAAGTAGGGTTATTAGTTAAATGAGCGATATCAGGAGATTTTTGAACTACAGAGGACAATGAATACAGGAGGGTATTTTGGTGCCCGGGGCCGGAGTCGAACCGGCACGGCCGCGAAGCCGAGGGATTTTAAGTCCCTTGTGTCTACCTGTTCCACCACCCGGGCC
>MGYR01000136.1:5239-8504 GCA_001801825.1 Gammaproteobacteria bacterium RIFCSPLOWO2_02_FULL_56_15
AGGCTGGGGTCGGAATCGAACCGGCGTCCACGGCTTTGCAGGCCGCTGCATGACCACTCTGCCACCCAGCCATGGTTCCATAAATGAAAAACCCCGTTCAGGCTTGCCCGGGGTTTGGATCTGGAGCGGGAAACGAGACTCGAACTCGCGACCCCAACCTTGGCAAGGTTGTGCTCTACCAACTGAGCTATTCCCGCACAGGCTGGCTATTGTAACTGTGAACCCGCCACTGTCAACAGGGTTCAGGCGTCTTTACTGATGGGTTATGGATTCCTTGAGTTTGATCCAGGCGCTCGCCAGGTACTCGTAAAGCGACCAGAGCGTGAGGATGACGGCGATATACAGACAGATCAAACCCAGTGCATACACCGGGAGGATCCAGAGGGGATCGCGGTAGATCAGCAGGATCAGGGAGACCATCTGGGTGATGGTCTTGATCTTGCCATAGATGGAGACCGCCACCTTGCTGCGGGAACCCAGCTCAGCCATCCATTCACGCAGGGCTGAGACCGTGATCTCCCTGCCAATGATGACTGCGGCCGGCAGCGCCAGCAAGGGCCGGGGATCCTGTTCCACCAGCAGCACCAGGACCACGGCCACCATCAGTTTGTCCGCCACGGGATCGAGAAAGGCGCCTAGGGAAGAGGTCTGGTTCAGTTTGCGGGCAAGGTAACCATCGAGGATATCGGTAATGGCCGCGAGACTGAACACGAGACAGGCCAGCTGATGATTCCATCGGAATGGGAGATAAAAGACGACCACGAAGATGGGTATCAGGAGGATCCTGAGGAGCGTCAGCGCGTTGGGTATGTTCATGTCTCTGCGTGAAAGTGGTGGTAAATCTTCAGAGCCAGATTCTTATGGATTCCGGGGACCTTGGCAAGGTCTTCGACTCCGGCCCGGGAGATCCCCTGCAAGCCCCCGAAGAAACGGATCAATTGCTGTCTCCGTTTGGCGCCGATGCCCTCGATGGTCTCCAGCACCGAGCGGTTGCGTTGCCGCCCGCGACGTTGCCGGTGCCCGGTGATCGCGAAACGGTGTGCCTCGTCCCGGATCTCCTGGATCAGATGCAGCGCGGGTGAGTCCGTGGGCAGATGGATAGCTTTGTAGTCTTCCGCGAGGATCAGGGTCTCCAGACCCGCCTTACGCGATGCCCCCTTGGCGACGCCCACCAACCGGATCGGGTCAAGCTGCAACTCATGGAGTACACCCTGGGCAGCACTCAATTGCCCCTTGCCGCCGTCGATTAGGATCAGATCGGGCAAGCTCCCCGCCTCTTTCTGGACCCTTGAATAGCGCCGTTCCAGCACTTGGCGCATGGCGGCGTAATCATCCCCCGGGCTGATATCGTTGATATTGAAGCGGCGGTAGTCCGACTTTACTGCACCACTCTGGTTGTAGACCACGCAGGATGCCACCGGATTTTCACCGGTGGTATGGCTGATATCGAAACATTCGACCCGCTCGGGGATTTCTTCGAAATCAAGCACCTGGGCCAGGGCCTCGAACCGTTCCTGCACATGTTCCCGGGCATTGATCCTCTGTTGCAGGGCGATGCCGGCATTTTCCTGGGCCATCTTCATCCATTGGACCCTTTCCCCTCGCAGACTGTGCTGCAATCGAACCCGCTTGCCGGCCTGCTGGTTAAGCCCCAGCGAGATCAGATCGGCGTCCACGGCTGCATGGCTGAGCAGGATCAGCGGGGGGATGTCCCGATCCTTTCTGGGATCCAGGTAATACTGGGTCAGAAAGGCGCCGATAACCTCTCCTTCCAGGCCTTCGTCTCCATGGCCGGGGAAAAAGGCTTTATTTCCGAGGAGGCGCCCGCCCCGTATGATAAAGATCTGTATACAGCTCAGGTTGACCTGCCGGGCGCAGGCGATAATGTCGATTTCACCTTTATTAGCCGTGATGTGCTGGGTCTCCTGTACCTTGCGCAGACTGGCAATCTGGTCCCGGTACTTGGCCGCCCGTTCAAACTCCAGGGCAGCGGAAGCCGCTAACATAGGCTCAGTGAGCTTGCCGATGATTTCCTCGTTCTTTCCCTGCAGGAACAGCAAGGCATGCTCTACATCCCGGCGATAGTCCGCCGCGTTGATCAGACCCGTGCAGGGGGCGGTACAACGTTTGATCTGGTATTGCAGGCAGGGTCGGGAACGATTGTGGAAAAAACTATCATCACACTGGCGGATCCGGAACAGGCTTTGGCAGAGATGGAGTGTGCTGCGGGCCGGACCGGAGCCTGGGAAGGGTCCGAAGTATCGGCCCTTGCCGGTGCGTGGACCTCGGTAGTAGACCAGCCGGGGGAAGGTTTCGTCGGTGGAGAGATAGAGGTATGGGTAACTCTTGTCGTCCCGGAAGATGACGTTGTAACGTGGCTTGAGCTCCTTGATCAGGTTGTTTTCCAGCAGGAGGGCTTCCACCTCGGTATGGGTTACCGTCACCTCAATATTTCGGATCTGCTGTACCAACGCCCGAGTCTTGGGGGAGTCGTGATATTTACCGAAATAACTCCCTACCCGCTGTTTGAGATTGCGGGCCTTGCCGACGTAAATCACCCGACCCTCGCTATCGAGCATCCGATATACGCCTGTTTTCCCAGGAAGATTACGGAGAAATGGTCTATTTTTAAATTCTTTCATTTTCAGTTAGATACTAATAACAATTCATGTATTTTATCGAATATTTCATAAAACATCTGCTCGGTCAGTCGCCGCGTCTGGGTGTTGTATCGGCTGCAATGATAGGAATCCACCAGCCACCGGTCATCCTGCAGAGAGTGGACGGCGCCGTGAGCGAAAGGCCGATCCTTTGGTTTAAGACAGAGGCCCAGCAATATCGCCTCATGGGCAATCCTGCCGAGCGCCAGGATCACTTGGCCCGGGACTTCTTCGGCCAGTTCCTGGGTAAGGAAGCTGTTGCAGGTCCTGATTTCCTGCGGTGTGGGCTTGTTTCCGGGTGGCAGGCACTTCACCGCGTTGGTAATCCGGCAGCCGATCAAGCGTAAGGCGTCGTTTTTATTTACAGAATCCGGCTGATTACTGAAACCGTAACGATACAGGGTTTGATAAAGCAGAATACCGGCATAGTCCCCGGTGAATGGCCGGCCGGTGGCGTTGGCCCCATGCAACCCCGGACCCAGACCCACCACGAGTAGCCGGGGTTCTTCAACACCGAATGGGGGGACCGGACGGGCATGGTATTCGGGATATTCGTGCCGCACCTTGGATAGATGTTCACTGATACGGACACAACGCCGGCAGTT
>MGYR01000136.1:8541-17835 GCA_001801825.1 Gammaproteobacteria bacterium RIFCSPLOWO2_02_FULL_56_15
GGATCAAACATGCGCTCGGGAAAAGACCCCGTACATATACTAGAATTAACTTCATGTATAAATTATATATAATTGAATTTAAATTATTTAATACTCTATATTTATTATTCCGGTCGATCTTCCAGGACCCGTTGCAGGTGCTGCTGGTAGATCTCCTCGGTACAGACATATTCCAGGATGGGGGTTTCCGGCGACCACTCCCAGATCCCAGTCATTTCGATGGCTGCCATAAAGGCCACCGGGTCGTTTACGACAATCCGATCCACCAGTTTGCGCTTGCCCTCGGGATCCGTTTCCAGTGTGATTCGTTCCTGGATACTGGCCTTTTCCGACAGGATGCTGGTACCCATAGTACGCTCCGCCAGATGGCTTGTGCTGACCACTAGGGTATCCCCTTCCCAGTGCCCCACTGAATACCCCATACGCGTCGGCAGGACCGGTTCGGGACGCGGATAACCATCGAGATAGATCTTGCGGTACTGGAAATATCCCTCGAAGAACATTGTGATATCCTGCGGGCGCTGGATGACCTCCAGGGGAAACGGGGCGCCCATGGCCATTGAGCCAGGCATACCGGGAGGTATACAGAAGAACGGGGGTTCATCCCGGTCCGGATCGTAGCTTGCTGTGAATTCTTCCACCAGTTTGCGCGCCCAGTCACTGTAAGGTGCATTACCCCTGGGGAAACCCTTGACTCGATTATCTCCCCGAGCCGGCATCCACAGTCCGGAGAAATCTGGGACTGCTCCGCTTTCGGCCCCGATTGCAAGAGCCGGGAGGGTCAATACCCATAGCAGCAAAGGCGCCAATGACTTGATCACAAGATTTCCCTCCTCGTCCGGTGGATTAATTTACATCATAGGCAGGCAATAGCCCGAGGACAACTACAAGGATGGTTATTGGTCACTGGTCATGGATGATAATCCCGTAGGGGGCCGCGCCAGATCCGACTTGTCAGTGAGCATGGATATTCAGTTATAATCGGCGCGAGCCTCCAGTAAATCCACCGCGATCAGGAGTCATGCCAGTGATACGCTTATTATGCCTTCTAGCCCTTTCCGCAAGCGCCCTGTGGGCTGGCAACCTGAGCGCCCATCACTCCTTTGCCATCTATGACTTCGATACCCAGATCCCCTTCACCGGAGTCATTGAAACCATCAAGTTCCGGAATCCACACTGCGCCATGACACTCAAGCATACCCGGGAGGATGGTACCACGGAGATAATCAATTTTATCGAAGGGGCGCCGGCCAACATGCTGGTCCGTAGCGGGCTGCGTCCGGAAATGGTAAAGCCCGGGACCCGGATTACCGCCTACGGCTCACCGGACAAGCAAGACCCGACACGCTTTTTCCTGCGCAAGATTCAACTGGAGGACGGACGGGAATTTTAAAATATGGGGTTGTCGGGTCCCCTACTCGCTTACCCGGTACTCCTCGTTGGTGGACATGATGCCTTCGTTGAGATCCGGCAGGCAGTGCACTTCGACAAAATCCACCTTGTCTTTGCGCCGGTAGACCTTGGTGCTCACCCACTCGCCATCCCAGATAGTGGGATCAGTGAGGGTATATTCGAATGTCAGGGTCTGACCGTCCTCGCTCAGGGTGATGCGCTCGATGGTGCGTAATTGATCGGTGACTGGGATCCCTTCCCGGATCCAATGCCGCTTGGTTTCAAAGTTGCGGGTATCAATCACGAGGGCCTCCCCTTCCCAGTAGCCGATGGATTCACCGTTATAGGAAGGCACATACAGATCGGGATCCGTGTGTTTCCGCCCGTCCATGAAGATCCACCGGACTTGGTTTTCGAAATTGGCGACCATCACAATCGAGGTGGGCAACTGGATCATATGGATGGGCCAGACCCGGTTCATCATCATCGGCAGGCCGGGTGGCCAGCACAGGCCCACGTCGCCATTGTAGACCTTCCCTGCTTCCGCCGCTTCGCGGGCGCGCTCATGCCTCTTCAGGTATTCCGGTTTCAGAGCCGGCAGCGGATCAAACTGCCAGGTGGAAAAATCAATCAGCCAGGTGCCGGTGAGGTCGAAAGGGGCAGCAGGTCGTTTCACTTTGAGGTTTTCGAGCGACAGCGCTCCCTGCTGACCATCGGGGTTATCCCACATCTCCTGGCTTGAAATACTGCCGGAAAAGACCAGGCAGGTAGAGAACATAAGGCCAGTCAATCCTCGCCAGCGGCAGATACATAAACCCGGACGCTTCATTCTTTCGCCCCTCCACTGTCACCTGCCGAGAGGCTTCTGCCGCTGGATCCGGGTGTGGCTCCCAGTACGGCGCCATCGACCAGGACCGCACCCAGCAGGCTGCCGCCGGGTTTGCCGTCCCGGAGCGGATGCACGGTAATCTGCACCTTGTCTCCAGGATTCAAGGAGGTACGCTTCCAGCCTTGGCGTACCAGGATGTTGGGGCTGGTGCCCTCGATAATCCAAACCACCGCCTTGCCATCCGTGCCGGTGACTTTCAGTTGCAAGGAGGTATGGGGGTTCCGCCAGCTCCAGTCGACCACTTCCCCCTCCAGAGTGATCTGGGTATTGGCGTCATAGGGCGCACCCGAATGATGGCCGTAAACCGGTGCCTGGAACAGGTACAGGAAGAACAGTCCCGTGAATACTGGACCCGATAATCTCTTCATAGACATACCCTCAGCTTATCCCGGAATTTCACCCATAGTAGAACAGCTTCCCGCAACTGGAAAGCGGAAATACCTGATACCGCTTGGAGGGAGTCATAACGTCGAATCAGGCTTGCTCAGCCGCCGCCAGATCCTCTCGGAGTGTCTTCGTGGCGAGCAGGAAGTGCAGCGCCGCCCAGGCGGTTGAGATCACCACGACCGCCAGGATGGCGTAGCGCAGCGAGTCGTTACCGAGTTGGGGTTGCAGATAATCGCTGGCCATGCCGTATAGCGCCGCGGCCATGCAGAGATGGCGGCAGACCGGTCGCTGCCAGAGGTAGCGGAAAGTTGCCAGGCCAGCCAACAATTGTGGCTGGACCTAGCGCCCGCGAGTCTACCGTTAGTTATCGGATGACGATAACCGGGTCGAGCATTCCGATCTCGTCGACCTCGAGCACATACTTGAACTCCGTTCCTCGCCTTGCTTCTTTTGGAACTTCAAGGACGATCAAGTCCGGGACCTTATCCGTGGTTTCGACATTCAGCCAACTGGCGCCGGTTCCCACCTGCTTCGTTCGCGCGCTTCCTGGCGGAACGCCGTTGCGAAACCGCAACGTCACGGTGGAGTCTGGGCAGACCTCGACGCGTTCGGGTTGGACTTCGAGGTGGCCTCTGAAGCTGATCACGTTCACGGTTGCCACGGTTGTCGTATTCATTTTGTTGTCTCCTTCTGGATTTGATTGTTGCCTTCTCAGTCCCCGACGAGCGCAATGAAGCGCTCGTTGTCACGCAGGTTCGTCAAGTGCGGCTCGGCTCGGATCATCGCGCGCGAGTAGCCCATCTCGACGGCGGCCTCCAGCCGATCGAGCGCCGCGTCCGTCTCGCCGAGGCGTAGTCGGACCAAAGCCTCGATATAGTGAACATATGGATCCATAGGCGCCAGTTCGCGAGCCGTCGTGATGAGTCGTTGGGCCTCGTCGAGTCGATCGAGCATGGCGACGATCCACGTGAGATCGGTAATGGTCTGGTAGTCCAGGCTGTTGACAGCGAGCCGCTGTCGGGCCAGCCGCTCGGCTTCGACGAATGCTCTAGCGGCCGCGGCCGAGTCGCCGGAGCGCTCGAGTACGTCACCGAGATTCGACCAGGCGGAATGAATCTGCGGCCCCATCCCTATAGCCTTCTCGAGGGTAACCCTGGCTTGCTCGAAGTTGTTGAGATAGTAGTGCATCATTCCGAGGTTTATTAAGGTCTGTGGGCTCGGCTGCACCTCCAACGCGCGCTCGAACGCGCGTGCGGCATCCGCGAAATCGCCTGCGAGCATCGATGACCCGGCGAGATTGGTCCAGCCGGTTTCGTTTCTCGTGTCGAACGAGACGACTTCACGGTAGGCGTCCACAGCTTCCACATAGCGTCCGTTCCTGAACAAGAACCCCCCGAGCGAGTTGTACGTCCGCCAGTTACCGGGTTGTAATCCGACCGCTTGGCGGTAACGCTGCTCGGCTTCGATCCGGCGCCCTTGGTTCAGATATGCGTCTGCACTCCCCGTGAGTGCAGGAACGTCGTTCGGGTTGATGGCCAGGGCGCGCTCGAAGGCGAGTTCGGCATCCGTCGTTCGTCCGGTGCGGAGATACAATGTGCCAAGCGCATCGTGCACAACGATGAGGTTCGGGTTGTTCTCTAGCGCGGACCCGCATGATTGCTCCGCCTGCCCGACGTAACTCGTGTTCTTGGTCTCATCGTACGCAGCGATGTAGGTGAGACAAATCCCCGCAAAGGCTGCGGCATAGCCGGGATCGACGTCCAACGACTCGCGAAACGCACCGAGCGCTTGTTCGATAGCCGCTTGCGTCAACGGTCGCTGAATGATGTCCATCCCGCGCCGGTATGCGAGATAGGCATCGTAGCTGGCCGTCTCCGCACCAACATACACCGGCGTTTCAGCTACTGACGGTAGTGCTACGCGCAGATTGGCGACGATGAGCTTAGTAATTTCGTCTTGGATCTGCAGATACTCGCGGATCGGCTCATCGAACGTGCGTGATACGATGTGAAAACCCGTCGCCGAGTCGATGAGCTGCGCGACGACACGCAGCATATCACCGCTCTTGCGCACGCTGCCTTCGAGGTAATATGCGACGCGGAGCCGGTTGCGGACCTCCTGCGAAGAGGATTTGGCGCCGAGCGCAAACGAATCCCCGCGCGACGATACACTCAGCGACGGAGTAGCCGTGAGACGATCGATGACGTCGTCACCGAGACCTTCGCTGAAGATTCGCATCTCCTCCGTCCCGTCGATGTTCAGGAACGGCAGCACGGCAATGGAATTGGGCTGCACGGCAACCGCGGTAACGGCCGTCGTGCCACTCTCTTCTGACAATTCACGCACGCCGCCACCGCGATCGGCGCCGCGGCCTGTGCCTTCGATCTCCGACGGAGCCGTTGCGACCGGCGGTTGGTCGAGCTGCAACACGAACGCTGCCATCGCGGCGACCAGGAACAGCGCCGCAACCGCAGCTCCGGCCAATCCCGGCCCTGGCTGCCTTGCCGTCGTGGCCGGCGCCTGCGCGCCGGCGCTCACACGCCAGACGTGTACCGGCGCCGCCACGTTCTTGACGTGCTGTTGGCCCTGGTCCTCGTAACGGGCAACGATCTGATGCTTGACGGCTGCGTACACCGCATCGGAGATACACAAGCCACCGGGTAGAGCCAACGCTTCGAGCCGCGCAGCGACGTTCACGCCGGTGCCGTAGACGTCCTGCTCGTCCACCCAGATATCGCCGATATCGACGCCCATCCGAAAGGCCACGCGTCTGTCAGTGGGTTGTGCGGCAAACATCTTCGTGAACAGGTTCTGCATCGACAGTGCAGCCCGCACTGCACTTTCGACCGTGGAGAATTCCGCTAGAAAACCGTCCCCGGTGAGCTTGACGATACGGCCCCGGTACCGCTCGATGGTACGGTCGATGGCTTCGGCTCGCGCACGCTGCCAAGCCGCGACGGTCCCGGCTCCGTCGAACTCCATGAGCCGCGTGTACCCCGCGATATCGGCCGCGAGTATGGCCGCGAGCCGTTGCGGGAGATCTACCGCCACGAGAAGCCCCTTTGCACGCGCAGCGTGATCGTCGGACTATTGCACGCGATCGATCAGGGTAGGAAATCGCTTTCGGCCAATAGGACGGATTTGGCGTTCAGCATGTCTTTATCCGTCCTTTTGCGCCATTTGACATCAGCCCTGTTATGCGTAGCCGTCATTTCGCACCTCCTCCCCTTGTCTGCTCGATGTATTTCGCTGGTCTGACAAAACACCGACATCATACAGGGTGAATATAGTCAACAGACTCCTGTCGGGCAAGGCTAGAATCCTCAGGCAATGTCCGGCAGGGGGGCTAAGTCAAAGGGTTCTGGCTGCTATTGGACCAGCCGAATTCTTCAGTCGGCGGGGCCTTGCTGGCGCGTGTTTCTGGTGTCAACCCTGACAAGGCGGGGGAGCAGCGCGTTTTACAGGAGAAAGCGAGTAAGTAGTCATGTCCGCTGTAGCTAAAAAGGGTTTTCAGACAATGGTATTCAGCGCAGGCTTTCAACCTGTTGATAATAATCCATTTGTACGTTTGCTCGAATTAGCGGGCCAGGCCAATGGCGAACCGGCACTTGTTTGCCTGGTGACACCATTCAGAGTGGTTGTTCCGCCTCCCCCAGATCCTGTCTGATCGTCTTCGTGGCCAGCAGGAAGTGCAGCGCCGCCCAGGCGGTTGAGATCACCACGACCGCAAGGATTGCATAGCGCAAGGAGTCGTTGCCAAAGCGGGGTTGCAGATAATCGCTGACCATTCCGACAGTCAGAGGGCCAAGCCCCATCGCTACCAGGTTTACGAATAAACCATAGATCGACGAAGCCAGCGCCCGGCGCCGGACGCCTGCGATCCCGAGCAGCATGGCCATCACCGGCCCGAGATACATATGACCGAGAAAGGTCGGGATGCTGAGGAATAGCAGCGCCGGAATCGGGGTCGGCCAGAGGTAGACCAGGAAAACAAAGGGGATCGCCACCAGGATCCCGGTGCTGGAGATCCACAGGTACCAGCGTGGATCCTGGGTAATCTTGACCACCCGGTCGCCGATCATGCCGCCGAGAAAGGACCCGCAGGCGCCCGACAACCCGAAGACGAAGGCGAGCCAGGTGCCCGCCTCACCGCTACCCATGCCATGGCTGCGCATGAAGAAGGAGGGTTGCCAGATACCAGCCCCCCATCCGGACATGCCGTAAAGCGCGGCAGCCATGCACAGATGCCGGCAAGCCGGTCGTTGCCAGAGGTGGTGGAAAGTGGACAGGATGCTGGGAGTTTGCCCTACCACCTGTTGCGGTTCGTAGAAACCCCGCGGCGGCTCCCGCAAAGTGAACCAGAGCACCACTGCCAGGACCACGCCAGGCATACCTACCGCCATGAAGGCGCTGCGCCAGCCCAGAAATTCGTTGACCCAGCCACCCACCAGAAACCCGGTGAGCACCCCGAGCGGGATCCCCATTCCGATGACCGCCATGGCCGTGGCGCGGCGCTCCGGGGGGAAATAATCGGCAATAAGCGAATAGGCGGGTGGGTTGCCGCCGGCCTCCCCTATGCCGACCCCGACGCGGGCCAGAAACAGGGAGACAAAGCCTGTAGTCATTCCGCACACCGCGGTCATAGCGCTCCACAAGCAGAGCGCTATGGCAATGATATTGCGGCGATTATAGCGATCGGCCAGCCAGGCAATGGGTACCCCGAGCAGGGAATAAAACACCGCAAAGGCCACTCCGCCCAGCATGCCCAGTTCCGTATCGCTGAGGCTGAACTCCTGCTTGATCGCCTCCAGCAATACCGCGAGGATCTGCCGATCCACGAAATTGAAGAGCGCGACAATCAGGAGCAGAAACAACACATAGCGGCGATAACCATCAGAGACCCGGAAAGCTACGGCATCGCCCCCCAATTCCCCGAACGCGGCACTACCGGCAAGATTGGCCATAATCCCCCCCAGGACTGAACAAGTTTAGCTGCACTATTGGTATTTTTTCGCCCTAGCATAAGGACTTGGTCCGTTAAAGTAAATCAGGCATGTCAACATGTCTCATCACCCTTCCAGTCATGCATTCCGCATGATATGCTTAGTAACATACAAACTCGCCAGGCAACGCTCTACTGCAATGCACCAGCGAGGCATCGTCCATCTTTTCCGGATGGCAACGATGATTCATAATTCTACAAGTTCGTTGGAGGGGGGAATGATTCCACGTGAACATCTGGAACAGATCGTCGGCGCTGCATCCTTAAGTTTCGAATCATCCGTGCTGGATGATTATGCCCGGGATATGAGCTTCGTCAACCCGGTGCGTCCGGTCTGTGTGGCAAGACCCACAAAGGCCGCCGAGATCCAGCAGATCGTCAGGCTGGCCAACGAGACTCAAACACCGCTGGTGCCGGTGAGTTCCGGTCCGCCCCATTTTCGCGGGGATACGGTACCGGGCAACGGCGGCGCCATGATCGTCGATTTGAGCGGCATGAAGCAGATCCTGTTCGTGGACCGCGATCGGCGCGTGGCTATGTGCGAGCCGGGGGTGACCTTCGGCGAGCTAATCCCGGCGGCACGGAAGGTGGGCCTCCGGCTCAATATGCCACTGCTGCCGCGGGCATCCAAATCGGTCGTCGGGAGTATCCTGGAACGCGAGCCAATCACCATGCCGAAGTACCAGTGGGATGCATCGGACCCGCTGGCCTGCGCCGGGATTTTCTTTGGCACCGGCGATGAGTTCCGGACCGGACAGGCAGCCGGACCCGGCACGATCGAGGAGCAGTGGGCGGTCGGCGGCGTGCAAAAGGCGCCCTACGGGCCGGGCACAGCGTCCCTGCACCGGCTAATCCAGGGAGCGCAGGGAACCATGGGCATCGTCACCTGGGCCTCGCTACGCTGCGAACTGCTGCCGAGTCTGGAAGAACCCTTTGTCGTTGGCTCCGCCGATCTCGAACAACTGCTCGAACTGGCCTATTGGCAGATCCGCATGGGCATGGTCAACGAGTGCTTCCTTCTAAACGACACTAATCTGGCGACCCTGTTCACGACGTCCGAAGCCGACCGTCGCAATCTCAAGGCCGCGTTACCTGCCTGGACGCTGTTCTACACGGTGGCCGGCTACGAGTACTTTCCAGAGCAACGGGTTGCCTCGCAGATCGCCGACATCACGGAGATCACCCAGCGGCTTGGCATCGAAGCGGCGCGAGCTGTGGGTGGACTTTCCGCCAATGGGATTTTGAAGGCGGCCCAGCAGCCGTCCGCGGATCCGTACTGGAAACTGCGCCCGCGGGGCGGCTGCCATGACGTCTTCTATCTGACTCTTCGGGAGAAGCTCGCCGGTCAGATCGGCGCGATGGCGGAGCAGGCGGACCGATCCGGTTATGCCGCCTCTGACCTCGGCGTCTACATTCAGCCCGTAGTGCAAGGCACCAGCTATCACTGCGAGTTCAACCTGTTTTATGACCCTGCAGACGCACGGGAACGCAATTGCGTCCGGGACCTGGCCGCTGTGGCAACCCGTGATCTGATGGCCAAGGGGGCGTTTTTCTCGCGGCCGTATGGAGAAAGCGCCGGCACGATCCTGAATCGTGATGCGGCCAGCGTGAATGTGATGCACAC
>MGYR01000136.1:17927-18055 GCA_001801825.1 Gammaproteobacteria bacterium RIFCSPLOWO2_02_FULL_56_15
AAATTTCGGGAGGTAAGAGTAATGGGATTGGAACAATACAAGGGCGATATGGAAATGTGTTGCCGTTGTTCGGCCTGCAAGTGGGTGCCCATGCAGCAGGTGGACGGATATGACTATGCGAAGGTGTG
>MGYR01000137.1:0-164 GCA_001801825.1 Gammaproteobacteria bacterium RIFCSPLOWO2_02_FULL_56_15
GGCCGCGGCCGGGACCTTTGCCAACGAGTTCAATCTCGCCAACGCGCGCGCGGGCGTGACCCTCAATAAATTTAGCTTCCCGCTGCGCCTGCAACTGGACGTATTGCGCAATGTGGCTGTGGGCTCGGATGGATTCGCGGCCCGGGGCGATCTCATTCTCGGTG
>MGYR01000137.1:570-715 GCA_001801825.1 Gammaproteobacteria bacterium RIFCSPLOWO2_02_FULL_56_15
GTATATTGCAATCATCGAGAGTGATCGTTTTCGCGAATGACCCCCGGATTTCGCTGCGCTCCATCCAGGCTACGCGCTTTTCAGTCCTGTTTACACCGAACATAGGTATCTCTGAGCTTCCGGCGCATGAGCTTGTTCGAGGCGG
>MGYR01000137.1:831-1309 GCA_001801825.1 Gammaproteobacteria bacterium RIFCSPLOWO2_02_FULL_56_15
GCCGTATAGTAGATCACCAGTTGTTCCGGTCCGCCCTGGTCCGGCTGTACGGCGACTGCTGCGCACTCGTCAATATCCGGATGTTTGTTGATGGTTTCCTCGATCTCGACCGCACTGATCTTGATGCCGCCGATATTCATGGTGTCATCGGTGCGGCCCGTGCTGCGATAGAACCTCAGACGGTTCTGCACATCCTCCAGCAGCAGATAACCATCGCCGTGCCTGCGTAACGGCGCCCCGTCCAGCACCGGGGTGTCGACATAGTATTCGGCCTCGTGGTTCCCGTTCAGCAGGGTCTCGGACATTCCCAGTGCCGGGGGGACAATGAAGACTTCGCCCTTTTCTCCGTGAGTGACTGGGTGCTGATCCCCGTCGAGAAGGACCAGACGCGTGCCCAGAGTCGGCGTGTTGAACAGTCCCGGCGCCGCGGGTAGGGTGATGCTGCCCGTGAGATAGCCGCCGCCGATCTCCGTCCCGC
>MGYR01000137.1:1371-2169 GCA_001801825.1 Gammaproteobacteria bacterium RIFCSPLOWO2_02_FULL_56_15
GTATGCGAGGGCTCACCGGTGGAACTGAACAGCCGTACCTGACTGAGAGACGGTTTCATGACCCCGGACGCGCGCCAGGAGCGGACCAGCGACGGGACGGTGCCGAGGATGGTGATGCCGCTCTCTTCCACGAAACGGCCGTAGTGCGCTGTCGTGGTAGAGCCGGAATAGACGGCCAGGGTGGCGCGGTTGATGAGGCTGGCGAAGATCAACCAGGGCGCCATCATCCAGCCCATGCCGGTGGTCCAGGTGACGACATCCGATTCGTGAATGTCCTGATGCAGGCAACCGTCGCCGGCGGCCTTGATGGGGGTGATCTGGGTCCAGGGAATGGCCTTGGGTTCACGGGTCGTGCCGGAAGAAAAGAGGATGTTGATAGCCCCATCCGGCCCGCTGGGTACGGAGTGGAAGTTTTCCTCCCCCAGTAGTGCATTGAAATCCTGATGACCCCGCTCCAGCCGGAGGGGATTCAGCACGATGACCTCGAGGAGTCCTGCGGCCCGCACCTTGTCATAGATCCGCAATTCCCTGCCGCCGTAGTGGTAGCTGTCTGCGGTGAAGAGGCATTGGGCCTTGGCGATCCGCAAGCGGCTCTGCAATTCTGCGGTGGAAAAGCTGTCCGCGATGGAGACCACCACCATGCCTGCCCGGATGATGGCGAGATAGATGGCAATGGCCTCGATGGACAAGGGCAGGTAGATGCCGATCCGATCACCGGGCTGGTATTTCACCGCCAGGCCCGAGGCGATGCGGTTGACCAGGAGGTCCAGTTCCCGGTAGCTCAGACGGCGCACTTCC
>MGYR01000137.1:2207-3447 GCA_001801825.1 Gammaproteobacteria bacterium RIFCSPLOWO2_02_FULL_56_15
TCCCGGGGCCGTGAAACAACTGTCCGTGATATTCAGGAGTGCGCCATCCAGCCAACCCGGCGACCGGGGCTGATCGGGCCGGCCGAGGATCCGCTTTGGTGGCTCTGAAAATTGTATCTGTAAGGTATGTAACATACGCTGCCAGAAGGCCCCGGGCTCCGAGCATGACCAGCGGTAAAGATCAGGATAATCGTTGAATCCCCGTTCCTCCATGAGCCGGCCGATATTGGATCGCTTGAGGATCGCAGCAGAGGGATACCAGGCGACAGGCGCCTCACTGTCCCTGGTGCAGTCCCGGAATTTCGCCAGTTGCTGATCGAAGGGGAGGGCGAGGAATTCCCGGTCCTCAAGGTGGGTTCGCCATGGATCCATCGCTTTAGGGTGATTCGAGCGGCAGGGCGAATACCTGGATGGAATTGTAACCACGCCGGGGGGTGATGCCGGTTTGTCCGATGAGCAGGCCGGTGATCACCCCTTCGCCGGTGAGTACGGCAATATACTGCCGTCCGTTGACCGCGTAGCTAATGGTGCTGTTCTGGACCGGCCCACCCAGATCGGTCTGCCAGAGGATCGCGCCGTTGCCCGCATCGAAGGCACGGAACTGCTGATCCAGATCACCCCAGAAGATCAGATCCCCGGCAGTGGCAAGGATCGCTCCGTTGCCGGGCGCCCGGCCGGTATAGATACGTTCGATGCGCCCGCTGGCCATATCGATCTTCGCAATGCCCGCAAACTCCGACAGATCCTTGAGCCGGGTGCTTCCTACCCGGCGTTCCGCGGGCTCACCACCCGGACCGGCTGAGGTCATGTCGAGGCAATTGTCCGCATAGGGCACATACAGGGCATTGCGTCCCGGATGGTAGGCCGTAGGCCAGTAACTGCGCACATTCCAGAAACAGACCACGTGCTGATGTTCCGGCCGGGTGGCGAACAACCCGGTATTCAGGTGCACGATACCGGTCCTCGTTTCGATATTGGCGATCAGAAAATTCGGGACATCGAAGGGAAAGGGGGTGGCCCAGAGGAAACGGCCGTCCTCCCGGTCCAGCGCCCAGATGCCACCGCCTTCCCCCACCATCACGGCGATATCCCGTGGGCTGTCCCGCGGGATGTCCGGATTGATCCACTTGACCGCTTCCGGATCGGGATTCACCAGGGTGCGTATCAAGGTACGTTCATGAGGATAATCGAGATCCCAGTCATCACCGGGGTTATGCTGGTAGTACCAGATCATTTTTCC
>MGYR01000137.1:3482-4316 GCA_001801825.1 Gammaproteobacteria bacterium RIFCSPLOWO2_02_FULL_56_15
ACAACTCGGCGGGTGCGTGAGTGGGGATGGCGTTTTCATCGCCACCGTAACGTTCCCGTCGGGTATAGGGACTGGGGTTCGCGATCCCCCAATAGACCAGATGTCGTTCCGGATCATAGGTGCCGGGCAGGCCCCAGGTGGAGGCGATGCGTTTTGCATCCGGCATGGTCCCCCAGGTATCGCCGCCGGGTTCGTCAGTGCGCGCGGCACTGTAAAATCGCCAGATCTCTTTGCCGCTGAGTGCGTCATGGGCCGCGACATAGCATTCCTGGTTGCCGCCGTAGCAGGCCCGCCCGGTCATGACCTTGCCCTCGATGACGATGGGCGCCGCGGTCTGGGTTCCCGGGGATTCAGCCTGCCAGCGCACGGCGCCGCTGCGGGCATCGAGCGCCACCAGCCAGCCATCGGGGGCATTGAAATAGACCAGGTCGGCATACAGCGCGAGGCCCTTGGCGCGCGTCACTCCCGTCGGGCGCTGGTGCTCCCAGACGAGTTTTCCGGTCGCGCCATCGACGGCGCGCACCCCGGCCGGCGGAACGATGAGATAGAGGATACCGCGGTAGGCGACAGGGATGCTCTCCAGGGTGCCTGGCGGGAGTTCCTCGGACCAGACCTTCTCCAGCAGGCCGACGTTCTCTTGGTTGATCTGATCCAGCGGGCTGTAGCGCTGGGCATCGTAGGAACGGCTGTACATGAGCCAGTCGGCGCCATCGGGCTGGAGCAGCATGGCATCGGTGATGGGAGGGAAGTCAGACCTTTCTGGTGGTTCCGCCGCGAGGCAGGTGTGGCAAGAGAATGTAGATAGCCAGAGCAGTGCCGGCCAGAGCCCGGTGC
>MGYR01000137.1:4383-5389 GCA_001801825.1 Gammaproteobacteria bacterium RIFCSPLOWO2_02_FULL_56_15
TTCCGGGAAATCAAAACAGGTATGTTCCTCCTGTTTGTCTTGTGGCAAGCTGCGTGGATGTTGAACAGCACAGCCCAGGGGGATGAAGTGGATGACCGGGTTAAGGCGTTTCTCGACGAGCACCGAGGATCGTGGCGCGATCTGAATGTGCCATCCTCCGATGGCCGGCTGCTGCATGATCTCATCGTCGAACGAGGTTTCACCCGGGGCTTTGAGATCGGCACCTCGACCGGTCACTCCACCATCTGGATCGCCTGGGCCATGCGTAAAACGGGCGGCAAACTCATCACCGTGGAGATCGATGAACGCCGCCAGGCGATCGCGAGGCGGAACATCGAAGATCTCGGTCTTGATGATTATGTGGAATTCCTGCTCGGGGATGCCCATGTGCTGACCCCGGCCCAGACCGGCCCCTTCGATTTTGTCTTCAGTGATGCGGACAAGGACTGGTACATACAGTATTTCAAGGATATCTATCCGAAACTGACCGCAAATGCCTGCTTTACTGCTCATAATATCAGCGCCAGGCGGGCCCGGGGTTGGGTAGGTGAATACCTGGAACATGTAGAGGCAATGCCCGACATGGCGACCCGCGTGGATGAGAGCGGTGGCGGTGTCGCCATCACCTGTAAGCGATAGTCGGGTGCATGGTACCGTGTAGGCAACCGTAGAGAGCGAGTATTGCAGTCGGTGCCTGCTCTCCGGGATAATCCGGATCCGGCTGTTCTATCCAATGGGGGACGTTATGATACTGGGAATATGCTGCAGCCCGCGCGAGGGCGGCAATACCGAGTTGCTGGTGCGTGAGGTATTGGAAGGGGTACTCGAAGCGGGGATGCCCGCCGAGTATTTCAGTGTTGCAGGCAAATCCATCCAACCCTGCGATGGTTGCGGCACCTGCCGTGAAAAGGGTATCTGCCATGTCCAGGATGACATGCAGGCGCTCTACGTCAAGATGGAGGCGGCCCAGGGAATCGTGTTCGGAACTCCCATCTATTTTCACGCC
>MGYR01000138.1:0-4541 GCA_001801825.1 Gammaproteobacteria bacterium RIFCSPLOWO2_02_FULL_56_15
GGACTCTTCGGAAATGGGGATGTTGAGCAGGCCAGACAATTGGTACGCGACGATGCATCCGACGATGCGCTTTACCGGGCTGTCTTGATCGACTCCCCCACGCCGGAGCAGGCATTAACCGAGTTGCGGCGGTTTTACGCCGGTGATGGCGATGCTCAATCACAATCTTGGATCAGCGTCGCAGCGTTGGCCGCCTTTCTGGGCGACCGGCAGTTGGCCATGACTGCGATTAAAAAGAGTGCTGGGTTTCCATTATCCCTTGCTTCTATCTGGCAACCGGTCTTTCGGGAAGTGCGGCAACTGGATGAATTCAAGGATTATATGCGCGAGATCGGGCTGGTCGCCTACTGGCGTGAATACGGCTGGCCGGATTTGTGTCAGCCGGTCGGCGCAGATGACTTCGAGTGCAAGTGAGATTGCCTAAATATAGACAGAAGAAAGGACCGCCATGCAGCGGGACTGATAGTGCAAGAGAACAAGACCGCGGGCGGATTCAACCGGGCAGTGAGCCGGTATCCGGTGCCGACGTACGGGGTATATTTCTGCAATAACAGGGCTGGTTGGCTTACGAAAGGACGCCGAGAGCCTGCACATGCGGTTGCGCAAGATCGTCTAGAACCGGGGCTACTTCCCGAGCGACGAGGCGGCCACCAGCCGTTTGTTCCTCAGGATCAACGAACAGTATTCCGTAATTCCTTCTGCGCCTCCAGCGCAACCTGCCAGGCGGAGCGGAGAAAGAGGATACAGATCAGCGCCCCGACCAGGAGGTCCGGCCAGGCGGAGTGTGTGAACCAGACGGCCCCGGCCGCCAGAATGACCGAACTGTTGGCGATCAGGTCATTGCGTGAGCACAACCATACCGAGCGCATATTGATGTCCTCCGCGCGGTGCCGCCAGAGCATGGCGAAGCAGATCCCATTTGCAGCGAGCGCCAGGGCGCCCACTACACCCATGGTCCCGAAGACCGGGAGCTGCGGATACACCAGCTTGTAGATGAGCTGGCCGAACACAAACAGCCCGAACAGTCCCATCACCCCTGCCTTGGCGGCTGCGGCCCGCGCTTTCCAGAGCGGTCCGAGCGCCACCACGTAGAGACTGAAACCATAGACCAGGGCATCGGTCAACATATCCAGCGAATCGGCCAACAGGGCCACGGAGTTTGCCAGCAATCCGGCGATCAGTTCCAGGAGGAACATGGCGGCGTTCACCACCAGGACGATGCGCAGGGTGGACACCTGCCGGGATTGCAGTTGTTCCAGCGCACAGGCCTTGTCATTGCAGCAATCGTCCATAATCCTACCCGGCGTTGGTAAGTATGGTTACGGTTGGTTTTTTCTGCATTGCACACCTCCTTATACATGCACTATACGTGCAGTATCGGGTGAATTCAAAGTTGACGTGGTGCATTGCGATGTTTTCGGGTTGCGGTGAATCCCCTTCTCATGACCCCCTGATTGCCTTATGCTTTGCCGCTGCAAGAATCCTACAAGTATGGAGGGCGCCAGATGCCATCATTTGATGTTGTGTCGGAGATCGATAAGCACGAACTGGCCAATGCCGTGGACCAGACCAACCGTGAGGTCAGCAACCGCTTTGATTTCAAGGGCACCGACTCGCGGGTCGAGGCCGACGAAAATATCCTCACCCTGATCGCCCCAGCGGAATTCCAGATCAACCAAATGAGCGATATCCTGCGGACCAAGTTATCCAAACGCGGGGTGGATATCGGCTGCCTTGAATTCGGCCCGGTGCAGGAGAGTGGCCGCGAGGCCAGGCAGACGGTCACCGCCCGCCAGGGGATAGACAAGGAACTGGCGAGAAAAATCGTCAAACTGGTGAAGGAGAGCAAACTCAAGGTCCAGACCAGTATCCAAGGGGAACAGGTCAGGGTCAACGGCAAGAAACGGGATGATCTGCAAGCGGTCATCGCGCTGTTACGGGAACAGGACCTGGGTTTGCCTTTGCAGTATGTGAACTTCCGGGATTAGCAGATGGGGACAAATGGGATGGAGATATAATGCTTGAGCGGTTTGCTGGAATCAGGCGTTTTACCGCAGAAAATAACCTGGAGTGAGCTGAACGGTATGAACTTAAAAGTGCCTCTGAACAAGTATCGCTTGTTGACAAATCGTCGTTTCTTTAAACAATTACTGTGGGTTGGCCACAAACTCGCCCCGGCGATGCTAGTGATATTGTCCCTGTCCATGGGCGGCGTATGGGCGGCAGAGTCCATTGCAATCCTGGATCTGCGGATCAACGAAGCGCCTCCCGGCGCCTCGGCCACGGCGGGTTACCTGTCCCTGGAAAACAGGGGGGAAACGGATATCGAACTCGTGGAAGTAACCGGCACGGATTTCGGCAAGATAGAAATTCACCGGACCAGAATCGAGGACGGCGTGGCGCGAATGCTGCGACAAGCTAAGGTTACGATACCAGCCACCGGCGGCGTGGAGTTCAAACCGGGGGATTATCACCTGATGATCTTCCGCCCTGCCAGAACGTTCCAGGCAGGAGAGGAGACTGTCCTTGAATTTCACTTCTCCGACGGTTCCACGATTCCCGCTACCGCGAGTATTACACCCATCCGGCCCCAAAGTGCAAAGGATTCGGGCGACCACGGCGGTCATTGACACGACATCAGCCTGTCATGCGTTCAGGACCCTACCTCCTCGACCGGTTGCGGCTCGCGGCGATCTCCATCCTGCCCCACCACCTATTGTCCCACCTGGTGCGGGTGCTGACCC
Source organism: Gammaproteobacteria bacterium RIFCSPLOWO2_02_FULL_56_15 (assembly GCA_001801825.1). GTDB lineage: Bacteria > Pseudomonadota > Gammaproteobacteria > Eutrophobiales > Eutrophobiaceae > 2-02-FULL-56-15. The sequence goes on from MGYR01000138.1 coordinate 2,745, forward strand.
ACAGCCGCGTCACTTTCCTGAAAAACCTGCTCATCAAGGGTTTCCTGCACCTCTATACAATTGATCTGACCGAGGCTGCGCAACCGGATCCGCAGCGATATGAAAGTTTCAATGCCTTCTTCACCCGCGCACTGCGGGACGATGCGCGTCCCATCGCGAGCGGCAATGAGTCGATCTGTTCACCCGTGGACGGCCGGATCAGCCAGATCGGTAAAATTCGGAGCGAATCCATCCTCCAGACCAAGGGTCATGATTATTCACTGACCGCACTGCTGGGCGGAGACCGTGCACTCGCGGACAACTATATGAACGGCAACTTTGCGACGCTTTATCTTGCACCCCGAAATTATCACCGTATCCACATGCCGCTTGCGGGCAAGCTCAAGCGGACCATCTACATCCCCGGACGGCTCTATCCGGTGAATGTGCTTGCCGTCCGCGCGCTCGACAGGGTGTTTACGCGCAACGAACGGCTAGTCGCGGTCTTCGACACCGCCGTCGGCGAAATGGCCGTGATCATGGTCGGCGCCCTGTTCGTGGGCTTCATGGAAACCGTCTGGGGAACCGGACGGGAACAGCAACCGGGACGCAGGTTACAAAGCATCGACTACCAGGGATCCGGGATACGCCTGGAAAAGGCGCAGGAGATGGGCCGTTTCAACATGGGCTCCACGGTGATCCTGCTGTTTCCGGCAGGCCGTGTGGCATGGGTCGAAGAACTGGGGGAGGAGTCGCCGCTGAGGATGGGGCAGGAACTCGGGCGTGCCGCGAACGCCTTGTGATGTGACTATTTATCTTGGGTGGAATTTAACATCTTTCAAACCTTTGAAATCGGTGTCTTGAGTCCACAAGGTCGCGTTATATTTCTGCGCCGTGGCATAGATGATACTGTCTGCCAGCGGCAAGCCATGTTCAACACCATAATAGGCAGCCACTACAGACAGCTCCACATCAAGTGATACTACCTTTCCCTGTTCCATATGGGCTGTTGCCAGGAGTGCTGCTTCTTCATCTCTCTGACGCAGGATGGTCTTGAACACCTCAGTAATGGTAATACTGGGAACCAAAAGCTCGTCTATCGTCTCTATCGATTTGGCAAAATAATCAGAATATTTGTCCCCGGCAAAATACGACAGCCAGGCTGAAGAATCGACAACATTCATACCCTGTCATTGTCTCGGGCAACATCAGTATTAATACCTTTCAGGAAACCCCGCATTTTCTTCATGGGCCTTAGCGGGATGAGTTCGATGCGATTCTGGTAGGTTACTATCTGAATCTTCTGGCCAGAAACTATGCCCATTGAATCACGTATCTCCTTGGGAATAACCACCTGGAATTTTGGTGAAACAGTCACGGTAGTCATGGGTGCACTCTATCGATAGAATTATGGTATTACGGTAGTATTATCGATGGGTACTGTCAAGCCGCAGAAGGACCCAGGATCGGCGACGGCGGGGTTTAACGGTTAGTTAAACGGAGACAGACCACGGTTTACCATATGATTATTTAGTTTCATTCTTCTTCGCCGGTGTCCCCGACTGTCCGGCCGCGACCCACCGTTGCAGCCGGTCTTCAATTTCCTCTTTGATTCGTGTAGGCAACTCCATGAAATTCTCCCAGCTTCTGCTCACGTTGGGACCCCGCTGGCCAGCTCAATATTGCATATTGTGCATTAATCGCTCAATATGCAGACTATGCCAAACATAGCAAGCGTAGCCTGGATGAAGCGTAGCGGAATCCGGGATCGCAATGAAGAAAGGCCAGGATCTGGCATTCATTCCTTCATGGATTTCA
>MGYR01000138.1:4564-5578 GCA_001801825.1 Gammaproteobacteria bacterium RIFCSPLOWO2_02_FULL_56_15
TTTCAAACGCTTGACGTCAGTCCGAGATTTGCGAGAAGTAGAAGTGTGCTTCATATTTTAGCCTTGATCATAGCGCTGAAATAAACTCCTCGACCGAAACATCTGCTTGGCGAAGAAGGCCGGCAAGTGTGCCCACTTTTATTTCTTTGTGAAGTGGAACGACACATCCTTTGTGGTTTCTACGAAGCACAACATGGCTGCCGCTCTGGCGCATCTATTCAAAGCCAAGACGCTTGAGCACCCGTATTGCTTCTGGACCCGAAATCCTTGGGAGTTTAGGCATGTTCTGGGATATGAAACACCGTGACTAGTGGATGGCCCTTGGAGATCAAAGGAAATTCGTCCAAATACAATGAAGTAGCTTCTTGCAAATTTGAAATCGCTTCTTCGATGGTCTCGCCCTGGGTGGTAGTGCCAGTTTCCGGGTTGAGAGCAACAAAACCGCCTTCTTCTGCGGGAGTAATTATGGCTGTCATTTGCATGGGAATTCTCCGATTTCGTAATATTAAGGAATATAAGGGGGACAGCCCACGATTTCCAATAATATTTTTGTTTCATTCTTAGCAAGTCTCCTCGACTTTGCGGGCCCTACCCTCCGTTGTAGCCTGGCTTCAATCTCCTCTTTGAATAGGTCCATATGCGCAGAGCAGATTACATATAAAAAATACCGCGGTCTGTCCCTGATCGTTTGTTAGTCCTTCCTGTTTAATGTGATTATAACGGGCGTTTCAATTTTACCCGAAAAGTATTCCTTTACATCTGAACGAAATACTTCAATGTCAATTCCCATGTAGACACCTTTTATACTCTGCTTCTTTTCAAGTCCTTCAGACGCCATGCGTCTTGCAGTATCGTGAAATCCCTGGAACCATTTCAGGTGCGCAACCGCGATCTGGATCAACCCTTGTATAAACAAACCCGTTTCGGTACGTCTTCCTGCTGCCACCCAGACCGCTTCGAGAACCTCATGGGCCTCCCACCAGTATTCATGATTAAACAGATCGATCCCATATA